>NZ_CP042433.1:0-317476 GCF_007970805.1 Flavisolibacter ginsenosidimutans
ATAGATAGAATCATTTAATAAAGACTTTACATCAAACAATAATGGTTTCATAAAGGCTTAAAATGTTTTCAAATTTAATTTTTTTAAGCATAAAGATCCCTGAAGCCTTCTACCATTGCGAATAGACAAAACAGTTTTTTATGGTTATTCGTCATAAAAAATTTATACGGTTGTCATTTGGAAAATGATAAAATACTTTCAGCATTGGACAAACTGAGTAAAATAATTACGCATCGGCTCTTCTACATTTGTTTAGAAGCAGAGCCGCAAATAATTTGGTTACAATTAATAAACTAACAGTTCAAAAGGCACATGATTGTGTTGAAATATTAAGTCGATTCTAGTTGTTCAAGGGATTTTATCCAGAGCCCAACAAATTTGCCAGACGTCTTCAAAAGGAATCCCATTCATCCTATTAATTGAACTCAAATGCTATTAATTCACAGGTTGTAAAATTTTTTACGATAAATTTTTAAACCATGTATTATGAAAGAATTATTTACACTACTTAATTTTTTTTTCTCGTGGCTTGGTTCAAAAAAAATTAGGATGTCTAAAAAAAATCTTTTTGTTTATTTCTTCATTTTAGCACTTTCAACCACGGCTCTGGCTCAGCATTCCGTTACAGGTACGGTCAGGGACTTAAAAGGAGAGCCACTATCAGGAGTTAGCATTAATGTAAAAAATTCCTCTATCGGAACAACATCTGATAAAAACGGCAGTTATTCCATTTCAGTACTTGACCAAAATAGTGCATTGATATTTAGTATGATTGGATTTACTACTCAAGAAATTAATTTGAATGGACGAGCATCTGTTGATCTCACGCTGGCGGGAAAAACGTCAAATCTAAATGAAGTAATCATAACAGGTTATAAGACACAGGACCGGACAACTCTTACTACATCTATCTCAAAACTGGACATAAAGGTTTTGGAAAATATCCCTTTCCAGAACCTTGCAACTGGTATGCAGGGTACTATGGCGGGTGTAGTCGTACAAACAACCAGCGGTCAACCGGGTGCTGCTCCGCGGGTTATAATACGTGGAGGCACGTCCATTAATAATCCTAATGGTTCATCTCCCCTATATATTGTTGATGGAGTGATCCGCGATCTTAATGATCTTTCACCGGATGATGTGGAATCTATTCAGGTTTTGAAGGATGCAGCGGCGACTTCTCTCTATGGTGCCAGAGGGTCGAATGGTGTGGTATTGGTGAAAACGAAATCAGGAAAGCCTGGTAAAACCCAGGTGACTTATAAATATGATTTTGTGAATTCTGAAACCATGCATACTTATGAGTTTCCTTCAGCAAGAGATTACATCGAAACAACCAGAAGAGGATTCATGGCATCAGCTGTATTTGTTCCGATTAGGTTAACTAATCTGGGTCCTACTGTTACCGCTTCAGCAGGCGTAGGGAATGATTTAACAAAGAATACTTTGTGGACACCTCAATACCTTACACCTCAGAATCAGTATAAATTGAACGAAGGCTGGGAGTCAATGACCGATCCATTTGATCCCACCAAAACAATCATTTTTAAGGATACCGATTTTCAACCGTTGTTATATCAAAAAGGGAAGTCACATAATCATTATATATCTGTGTCAGGGGGTAACGATCGAGCAACCTTTAATATGGGCGCTGGATATATGTACGCTCAAGGAGTTATTAAAACAAGCGATTATAACAGAACAACATTTAACCTGAACGGAGATTTGAAAGCGAATGATAAATTATCATTTACAGGCAGGGTGGGATATCAGCGTAGTGGCGATAATCACATTGCCCCTGTTGGAAACAATGCCTCTTCAAAGATATACAGCGCTGCCTCACACTGCAAAATATCGTTTTGAAGACGGAACAATTGCACCGGGTTTTAATACTTCCTGGGCAATCCGGATTATTACCTTCCCATATGGGATAATAAGGGAGATGAATTAACAAATGATAGATTAACGTTGTCCATCGGCTCACACTTTGAGATTTTGCCTGGCCTTTCTTTTGATCCACTTGCGTCATTGTATATTAATACTAGCAATACAAACACTTTTTTACCTCAGTACTATAATGGAACTGCGCTGATCACCACAAGGGTGATGTCCGCTGGTTACAATTCGTTTAGACAAAAACAGGTTGATGCAATATTCAATTACAAAATGCAGTTTCACCGTGAGCACAGTATAAGTGCATTAGCAGGCTTTGCGTATGTTGGAAGTAAAACTTATAATCTCTCCGCTTCAGGGCAGGGTGCCGCAACAGATAATATTCAAACCTTGAATGCTGCAACAACGCGTAATTCAATTAGCAGCGCAGTTAGTGAAAGGCTTATATTATCATACCTGTATAATATTGATTATAATTTCAGGCAAAAGTATCTACTTACAATTAACGGCCGATATGATGGCGCTTCCAATTTAGGTGAAAAGCACCAGTGGGGATTTTTTCCCCGGAATATCAGGCGGATGGAATATATACAAGGAAGATTTTTGGAAAGCACTGGCTATTCATGACAAGTTACGTTTGAAGTTAAGAGCAAGTTATGGTGTAAATGGAAATCTCGGACTTCTGGGAGATTACACAGCACAGGGTAGTTATGCTTCAGGAGCAGTTTATGGTGGAGCCTCAGCCATTCAAAATACAGTTTTGCCAAATGCAGATCTAAGATGGGAACAATCGAAAACGCTGGACTTTGGAGCGGATATCGGTATTTTTAATAGTAGGGTTAATATATTATTCGATGTATTCAGAAGGGTAACTGATAATCTTGTAACCACGTTGAATTTGCCGCCGTCCACAGGCTTTGGAAGTATTTTGACAAACTATGGCAGTTTGGAAGGTAAAGGAATTGAGCTGGAATTAAACGGAAGATTTTTTCCGGCATCTTCTGCTTTTCAATGGGAAACGGCTATAACTTTTACAAAAACAAAAAACAAGATATTAAAGTTACCCTTTAACGGCGTGGAAAAAAATAGGGTGGGTGGAGAATTGTTATGGGATGCATCCACAAAATCATATGTATGGAAAGGAGGACTGCAGGAAGGTGGAACCATTGGAGAGTTGTTTGCTTACAAAGCCCTAGGAGTTTACGCGACAGATGCAGATGCAGCCGCTGGTCCCCAGGATCTTGCTTACGTAAATGGAGTTGCCAACAATTTTAAAAGAAGCGGCGGGGATGTTATTTGGCAGGATACAGATGGTAACGGGACCATCGATGCAAGGGACCGCGTATATATCGGCAACATTTATCCTACAATGTTTGGCGGAATACATAATTATTTCACTTATAAAAACATCAGCTTAACCGTACGAATGGATTATACATTAGGCCACAGTATTGAAGATCAGCTTTCCAAAACATTTGATCAAAATGGTGCAGGTGATATAAGTATGACAATTAATATGGTTAAAAATGGATGGAAAAAACAGGGAGATGTTACTACTGTTCCTCAATATATGTGGCTTGACCCAAAGCAAAATATAGGAAGGGGTTCCAGCGCGTATTTTCTAAAAGGTGACTTTCTAGCTTTAAGGGAAATTACGTTGAGTTATACCGTACCAGCAAGCGTGATGAAAAAAGTTGGAATGAATAGTTTGCGGTTAAATCTTACGGGTAACAACCTTCACTATTTTTCGAAAGCAGGCCTTCTCGGAGGCGTGGTTCCAGAGGACGGGGGGGTAGATAACGGACGTTATCCATTATCACGAAATTTTATTTTCGGGGCAAGTCTTTCGTTCTAATTTAATCAATCACTCATCATGAAAAAATTATTTGTAATACTGTCTTTTGCAGGATTTATTTCTATAGCTGTTTCATCGTGCAATAAAAAATTAACAATCGAACCAATAAGCTCTATTACGGCAGCTTCATTCTGGAAAAATGAAAATGATGCGCAGGCGGGCCTAACAGCTATGTATGTCGGACTAAGGTCTCAGGCAGGGCTTTCGGGTTCTTTTCAATACAATAATTATTTTTTGGGGGAGGCTAGAAGTGAGATCATGACTTATGGGACAGCAGGTTCGACAGGCTTCGATATTTATTACCAAAACAGCTTAACTGCTAATAACGCTGGTCCATCATGGGTGGGATATTATTCGATCATAAATGCAGCAAACTTGGTATTAAAATATGTACCCGACATAACGTTTCAGTCAGGTGCTGTTAAAAATAATCTTTTGGCACAAGCTTATACCATGCGTGCATACGTCTATTTCATTATGGTCAGGACCTGGGGCGACCTTATCATAAGGACGGAGCCAATGGAATCATTTAATCCGGAAGAAGTCCAGAAGGAAAGGTCTCCAAAAGAAGAAGTTTTTAAATTAATAAAAGCCGACTTGGAAAAAGCACTTCAGCTTTTTCCAGATAATAGTTTTCCAGCAGGAAGATTTCGCTGGTCAAAACCTGCGTCTAATTCTCTTAAAGCGGAGGTTTATTTATGGACCGGCAAGCTTTTAAACGGGGGCTCGCAAGATTTCACGACTGCCCTCACTGCACTTAATGATGTACAAACTGCTTCCAGCTTGTCGTTACTTCCAAATTTCGCTGATGTATTTGACTATAATAAAAAGGGAAACAATGAAATCATAATGAGTATAAGATTGGCTGATGGAGAGGGTGTACAAGGATATACAGGCCTTATGTATGGCTTCATTGTTCCCGCCTGTACACCCCAGGCCACCAAGGATCTGCTAGGGATAACAACAGGTACTAATTCAAACCATGCCTGGCAATTATCTCCAGCGGCAAGGAATGCATTTACGAATGATGATCTGAGGAAAGCTGCAACATACGTGGATCTGTATACGTATAATTCTTCGTGTGCACAAACAGGATATCTAGCGACAATTACATTAAAATTCAGGGGAACAGTAATTGGCGGGGTCAGGTGGTTTTATGATGATATTATTCTTTATAGGTATGCAGATATTTTATTATTGAAGGCTGAGGCAAAAAATGCTTTAGGCCAGGATCCAACACCGGAAATGAACATGGTCAGGCAAAGAGCGTACGGTTCAAATTTTTCTGCCCATTCTTTTGTAAATGGAACAAAGAATCAGAATGACGATGCTATTTTGAAAGAAAGATTATTGGAGCTAATGGTCGAGGGTAAGCGTTGGTGGGACCTTGTTCGTTTTGGGAAAGCATTTCAGTTAGTTCCATCGCTACAGAGTAGGGCAGGGCAGGATTACTTACTCTTGTTTCCCATATCAAATGCAGTGCTGGCAGTGGAAACTAAAGTCAAACAGAATCCGGGTTATTAAAATGATGAAAAAAAATTCAGAGTTGTTTTTATCGAATAAAGCCGCCCAATAATATATTAATTATTTGAATACAATTCAGTTCAATCGTGTCATTAGGTTTGCGACTGTGTTACATTAAGATATTTGATGAAGGGATTAAAGAAACGTTCAAAATAGTATTGACTATTGGTAAATTTCGTAGTGTTTATGGCATCTTAGGCTTTTAATTTTACGTTAGCCTTACAAGCATTATTCCGGCGCAGATTTTTTAAAAATTGAGAAATCATTTTCCCGGATTATTTTTTTTCATTAAAACATAAAAAATGAATTCCTGGCCGAAATCATCGGGCATATTAAAAGATAATGAACAGTGGATACCGGGAGGGGTTGTATCGCTGAACCGTAAATCGGATCCCAATATTTGTTTTACTAAAGGAAAAGGGAGCCACGTTTGGGATATAGACGGGAATGAATATATTGATTACCAGTCGGGGTTTGCGGCTGCATTTCTTGGGCACAATGATCCGGACGTTAATGCTGCGGTAAGCAATGCTATCGTTGATAATAGAATTTTGATGGGGGCCGGCCCTACAGATAATGAAGGAAAATTTGCCGAACTATTTTGTAAATGCGTTCCATCCGTTGAAAAAATTCAAATTACAACAACCGGTTCCGAAGCTACTTACCATGCGATAAGAATTGCCCGTGCTGTAACACGCCGTGATCACATCATAATAATACAGGGTGGGTACAACGGATGGCACAATGATGTGGCAGCAAATGTCATCAGTACAATCAATGATGTTGGGCCAAGGGTAAGCCCTGGCGAATACCCTTTTGATTCACTGTCTGCCGGAATACCAAATGTTCATAAATCATTGGTCCATATTATCAATTTCAATGATCCGGATTCTGTGCTTTATGTGATAAAACGGTACCCCGTTGCATGTATAATACTGGAACCCATCCTGCAAAATATTGGAATCGTTAAACCAGCCGAAGGTTATCTTGAATGGTTAAGGAAAACAGCAGATGAAAATAATTTTCTTCTCATTTTCGATGAGGTTAAGACAGGGTTCCGGCATGCATTGGGAGGATATCAGAGTCTTTGCGGAGTAACTCCAGACCTCAGTTCATTTGGAAAGGCAATAGCAAATGGATATCCGATGGGGGTTATTGGCGGCAAAAAAATGTACATGGATTACTTTATACATCCTGATAAGGAATACCGTGCACTCATCGCCGGCACTTTCAATGCACATCCCATCACAACAGTCGCAGCTTTAGCCTGTCTTGAAAAACTTTCATCAACTGAGTTTGGGGTTTATGAACATGTGGAAAAGCTGGGAGCCATGTTAGATAAAGGATTTAATGAAATTTTTCAAAAATTAGATACACCCTTTTTTATTGCACGCCAGGGGTCTGCTTTCTGTGTGTACTTTATGGATCATGCTCCGTTGGATTTTCATGATATTGCTCTGAATAATAATTTTTTACTCGATAAGGAATACCGCATTAATTTGATCCAAAGAGGGATTTATCAATTCCCGTTACCTATTAAGCAGGGAAGCATTTCATTTGCCCACTCAGTTTTGGATATTGAAAAGACATTGGAACAAACAAAAGAGGTTGTATCCATTTTAAATGGAAAAATCTAACAAAAATGAAGATCACTTCTATAGAAACATTTGTCTGCAACGCCAGGATGCGCAACTGGATTTTTGTAAAAGTAGTGACAGACCAACCGGGATTGTGGGGCTGGGGTGAAGCAACGCTGGAATGGCATACCCGGTCGGTTATTGGGGCAATTGAAGATATCTCGGAGTTAATTGTTGGTGAAGACCCTACCCGGATCGAGTATATCTGGCAAATGATGTATCGGCAGCATTTCTGGCATGGCAATAATGTTGTACGCGGCACGGCTATGAGTGGTATTGATATCGCCTTATGGGATATTGCCGGAAAGATTCATAATGTACCCTGTCATCAGCTATGGGGCGGTCGGGTGAGGGATTATATAAGATTGTACTGTCACCTTGGTGGCGGTAAGATGGAAGACTTTTATCAAACGCAGGCCGACGATGCAAATCGGTTTGCAGAACTTGCTTTGTCTGCTGTGGAAGAAGGATTCACTGCCTTTAAATCCATGGCGGTACCCGGCACAATGCCACTTGAAGGGCTTCGTCCGGTGAAATATGCTGAGGCATGTGTGAAAGCCATGCGTGAAGCTGTAGGAGATGATATTGATATTATGGTTGATTGCCATGCAAGACCGTCACCTGCCATGGGCCTTCAATTTGCCAAAGCGCTTGAACCTTATGGATTGTATTTTTTTGAGGAGCCTTGCTGGCCGGAAGTTATGGATGATATTGCTCAGATCCAGCGGTCGGTTAAAACTCCCATTGCCACGGGAGAACGGTTGGTTGGCATTCATGCTTTTCGTGAAGTATTCGAGAAAAGAGCTGCAAGTGTGATTCAGCCAGATATTACCCATTGTGGTGGTTTAAGTGAGGTAAGGCGTATAGCAGCAATGGCAGAAGCCTACCGGGTATCCGTTGCACCCCATAACCCCCAGGGGCCGGTAAGTACGGCTGCTTCAATTGAATTTGGATTTTCTTCGACGTCTTATGTTATTTGTGAGAATGTACATAATGATGTTCCCTGGCGTAGCGATGTGGTTACAGAAAGTTATTCTGTAGAAAAGAAAGGAAGAAAAGTTGGACCTAATGTAAAGCCAGGCATAGGTATCGAAATAAATGAAAAGGAGGTAAAAAAACATCCATTCCAACAAGAAGTTTTACAGCGGATATTTTATGAGGATGGAAGTGTGGGTGATTGGTAATTGTAAATAATTCTTGATGGAAAAATTATTTGTAAATAAAATGGTAGTGATTAGCGGCGGTATGGGTGATATTGGGCGTGCTATGGCAATTGAATTTGCAAAACACGGGTCAAATATTGCGCTTTGTGACTTAAAGCCTGATCATGCTGCTACAGAATTTCTGGATTCTCTTAAACAATATAATGTTTCATGCACCTATGCCCAGGTGGACGTGACTGATGCTGCGTCAGTTAAAGAGTGGATAGATGCTGTAGAACTAAAACAGGGAATCCCGGAAATTATAATTGCAAATGCAGCAACGGTAACCCTCGCTTCTTTGTATGAAATCACTCCCGAGGAATGGAACAGGGAATTGCGGGTTAACCTTGATGGTGCATTTCATATAACACAGATCGGCACTGCAAAGTTGCTGCAACATAAACTACCTGGCAGGGTTGTATTTATAGGAAGTTGGGCCGGATATACGCCGCATCCTCATATCCCTGCCTATTGTGTTTCCAAAGCCGCAATGCGGATGTTATGTAAATGCATGGCACTTGAACTCGCTCCCCATAATATTCTCGTGAATGAACTTGCTCTCGGATATGTTGCGGCCGGTTTATCCGGAAACATATGGAAACAAGACTTGGAATTGGAAGAGAAAGCCCGATCCAGGGTACCTGTTCAAAAAGTTATGAGCGCTGAACAGGTGGCATTACAGGTAATTCAATTGTGTCATCCTGGAAATGAACACATGACCGGCAGCACAATTTTAATGGATGGCGGACTATCACTACTGTCTTAATAATATAAATACATGGTGCTACCTTCAATACAACATCCTTCTTTCTCAGGGCTTATTGGAATATCAAGTGCAGACATAACTCCGCCGGTGGAAATATATTCGAGGAACTGGGGTGCCTCAGAATATGATGTTGCAGAAGGTGTTCATAGTCCCCTTATACTTGTTTGCAATACTTTTCAATCTTCAAAAAATGATAAGCCTCTTGCTCTAATTTCTCTTGATTTGGGATTTTTTAAGGATTCAGAAGATGAATTATTTCTTCGCAGTGGCGTTTTACAAGCTCTGTCAATGTATCCGGCACAACTAATGATATGCTTCTCCCATACGCATGCCGGCCCGGGGCTAACAAGGTCGGACATAGCGAAACCTGGAGGTGATCTTATAACGCCATACTTAGAACAGGTACAGGAAAAAATTATCGTTGCAATTCAAAAAGCATTAGCAGAAGCGGTTCCTGCAACACTTAGCTGGCAATATGGCAAATGTAATCTTGCAAAGAACAGGGACCTGTTCGAAAAGGAAAAAAACCGGTTTGTTGTTGGTTTCAACCCTCGTAAAAACAGTGATGAAACACTGCTTGTAGGAAGGATCACAAACGATGAAAATATAATATTGGGAACGATAGTGAATTATGCCTGTCATCCGACAACACTTGCATGGGAAAACCGTTTGCTGTCTCCCGATTACGTGGGAGCCATGCGGCAAAAGGTCCAATCAGAAACGGACGCCCCTTGTTTGTTCCTGCAGGGAGCATCAGGAGAGTTAGCTCCAGCCGAGCAATATACGGGTGATGTAAAAGTTGCAGAGAAACATGGCCGTCAGATTGGCTATTCGGTATTAGCTGTACTGGAATCTATGATGGGTCACAACAAACAATTATGCTTTGAGAGGGTAGTAGAGTCTGGCGCACCATTGGCGGTGTGGAAGCAACGTGATTTTTCGCCTTCAAAAGCAATCTCAGGACAAATAACCTATATAACGATACCTCTTAAATCATTGCCATCACTTGCTGAAATAGATCAACAACTAAATGATTGCAGTGACCGTGTGTTGCAGGAAAGATTGTGGAGAAAACGAAATGTCAGAAAAAGTGTTGGCGACGGTGAAAACGCCTCTATGCCACTCTGGGTATGGCGGCTTGGCGATTCCCTATTATTCGGACAATCAAATGAGACTTATTCTGATTTTCAACAGCAGTTGCGCAAGGAATTTTATCCGGACGCTGTAGCTGTAATGAATGTTGTTAACGGGCACATTGGATACTTACCACCAGCTGACCTTTACGATAAGGATATTTACCAGGTATGGCAGTCACCCTTTAAAGAAGGGTCCCTCGAACTGTTAACCGAAATGGCTATTGATGCTGCAAAAAAAATCAGGAAATGAAATTAGACCTTACATTTTTGGACGCAGCGATCTTTTTGCTGTATATTATTTTAGTCTTTGTCGTGGGTATCTATACTTCACGAGGAGTAAAACGGACAAAGCGGGATTATTTCCTGGCAGGCGATAAACTTCCATGGTGGATGATCGGTGGAAGCATCATTGCAGCAAATATCAGCAGTCATCATCTTGTGGGTGCCATGGGTGTAGCATACAACAGGGGATTTGTTGCTATTGCCATGGAATGGGGTGCAATTCTCATTGGATTCAATGCCTTGTTATGGATTTTTCTTCCCTTTTATATCCGGAACGGATTTTATACAATGCCGGAATTTTTACAGAAGCGGTTCGGTGCAGGTGCAAGAATGACGTATTCGGTATTGGTGCTGTTAACCTACATACTTGTAGAGATAGGTGCTGTGCTTTATCTTGGCGCACTTTCACTTCATTCTTTATTGGGCATTCCAATTATCACAAGCGCTCTTGTTATTTCCGTTGCAACCGGGATATATACGATCGCAGGAGGATTAAAAGCCGTCATTTGGACAGAAATGATGCAGTTGGGAGTTTTAGTATTGGGAGGAATGGTATTGTCTATTGCAACCATCAATGCGGCAGGCGGTCTTCCGACTATAATTGAATCTTCAAAAAACTGGCACATCATACTTCCTGCAAATGATCCCGATTTTCCCTGGACAATGTACCTGGGTGGAACGTTATGCATAAGTGTTTTTTATTGTGCAACAAATCAGTTCATCGTGCAGAGAACACTTGCAGCAAAAAGCGAGTGGCATGCAAGGATAGGAATTATTTTTGGCGATTATCTCAAATTCCTCGTTCCCTTGATGATAACCATACCTGCGTTGGTGGCGCCAAAATTATTTCCGGTACTGGATAAACCCGATCTCTTATTTCCAACACTTGTAAAAAACCTTTTGCCTGCAGGATTGGTCGGACTCGTGATGGCGGGATTGATTGCCGCGGTCATGTCACATCTTTCCGGCGCTATTAATTCATGTACAACAATTCTGACAATGGATATTTATCTTCCCTATATAAACAAAAAAGCGACTGACTCACAATCAGTAAAGTTTGGCAGAATTTCCGGCGTGCTTATTATTGCTTTGAGTATCCTTTGTACTATTCTATTGATTGAACATTCCGACAAACCAGTGTTCTTATACTTGCTAAGCGCTTACGGTTTATTTACTCCCGGAATTGCTGCTATGTTCCTATTAGGAATATTATGGAAACGAACCACCCATGCTGGTGCATTAACAGCAGGCATTTTAACCATACCGCTATCATTTTTAATTGAATATTTATTTCCCAATATGCCGTTTATGAATCGCACCGGTATTGTATTCTGGAGCTGTATACTGATGTGTGCTGGTGTCAGCCTTTTGACAAAACCAAAATCGGCGAAAGAGCTTGTAGGTATGATTTGGAATAGGGCAAGTCTTCAATTATTACCTTCTGAAAGGATTCAGCAAAAAGGGATGAGAAATCCTTTCATATGGTGGGCGATTATCACTGGGATGGTACTATTCTTTTATGTAAGATATGCCTGAACAGATTCGAATTCATTTTCACTTCAACCGGAAGATCGCATGAAGCTGATATAGTTTCTGTAATCGTAAACAATAAACTTAAATTAAAGAAGACCATACTCATCATCAGTAAGTGCAAACATGTGAAGCGAGGACTTGTTATTCGAAACAAGAATTTATCAGAGATCTTGTGTAGCCGATAAGGAGACTGGACTCTCTGTTTATGAGCGCCGGAAAATGTCTGTGGTGTGTTTAAGTGTATAATGTCAAAGAAAGTGGACCGGTGGATGGTGATTATTAGGGAGGTTTTTGTTTGTTTAAGTTAGGTGAGTAGTTTTTTTGTAAGCAAAAGGGCTCGGATTAATCATTGTTTCTCAAGAAGGTAAAATCGTCTTCTTTGTTTGACGGTTTGCTCTTAGTTTTTTCTCTTCGTTTCAGGTTCTGTTCGCGTTTTTCGAAATACACATTGGCGGGCGTGACGTTATCAAGCAATTCGTGATAACGCTGGTAGTTGTGATAATGCTTAAAGCTTTTCAATTCTTGATTTAGTTCTTCGGGACAATAGTAATGATCCAGTTGTATCACTTTTTTTAACGAGCGGTGACAGCGTTCAATCCTCCCTTGGGTT
Source organism: Flavisolibacter ginsenosidimutans (assembly GCF_007970805.1). GTDB lineage: Bacteria > Bacteroidota > Bacteroidia > Chitinophagales > Chitinophagaceae > Flavisolibacter > Flavisolibacter ginsenosidimutans. The sequence goes on from NZ_CP042433.1 coordinate 12,439, forward strand.
TGAGGACGCATAAGCTTTCCATGCACGTGCTTTCCATCAACGGTTTTTAGGTATTGCTTTAACTCCGAGGCTACATAACAATCACCGCTATCCAAGAGTAGTTTGACATTTGGCAAGATTGCAGATTAGCTTTCAACATCGTTCGTTCCACAGTGCGCAGCACATCTTCTGCTTTAATAGTTTTACAAAGCTCCCAGGGAACTGTAAAGCGGCTGTAATCGTCCAGGATGGTGGAGAGGTAATAACAACACTTGCCTAGGCATTGCACCAACAAAGAATTGATTCGGAGTTGATTGGTCCCCTCAACAAAGAACAGATCGGTCAGGCATTGACGGCACTTGCTTTTGATGCGCTCAATATTCTGCGCGAATTAGAAGGATGAATGCTGATTTAAAAACCCAAATCTTTCAAAAAGAGTTTAAAAATTATGCTTGCTTTCGTGCAACCGAATCCCGAATCACCAAGCTTCCTTTCACCACCACGGTTTTGTATTCTTTTGTTTCGCCGGCAATTTCATCCACCAACAACCTCACGGCTTCTTCCACCATTTCTTCGGTTGAATGTTCCCAGGTTGTTAGCGAAAACGACGGCCAGGCCGAGACATAAATGTTGTCGCAACCCGCAACGGAAACATCATTCGGAATGCGCAGGCCCATCTTGCGAATGCCTTCCATCGCACCAATAGCAATGATGTCGTTTGCACAAAAAATGCAATCAATCTTCTCTCGTCTCGACATCAGTTCCTGCGCCAGTTTAAAACCGCTTTCGTAGCTGTACGCGCCTTCCTGCACCACCCATTTTTTGATGCCTCTTTCTTTCAGCACGTCTTCAAATCCACGCTTGCGGTTGATGTTTGTAGATGATTTGGTTTCACCCGAAATAAAGGCAAAGGATTGATGTCCCATGCCGGTGAGATAAGTTGCCATTTGCCGGCCGGCTAAATAATCGTCTCCGTAAACCGCGTTGTGTTTAAGGTTGTCAACATAGCGGTTAAAAAGCACGACGGAAATATTGTGGCGTGAAAAGCGTTCCGCTTCGGTTGAACCCAACAGGGCATCGGTGATAATGACGCCTTCCACACTATAATGCAAAAGTTGATTGATTTCTTTTTCCTGAATCAATTCATTCTCTGCATTTATTAGAATCAGGTGATATCCTTTCAACGCCAGGTGATGGTAGAATTTTGAAAGTGCCGACGTGTAAAAAGGGTTCTGAAAATTGCGAATAACAATGCCAATCAGTTTTGTCTTTTTCGTGCTTAAACTGTAAGCGCCGGTGAAGTTGACCACTGTTCGCCGGAATAAGTTGACCGGGTCTCGCCGCTCCAAATTGACCACCTCACGCCGGAGCAAATTGACCACGGAAAAGAAGAAGAAAAAGTTTCTGTGATTCGGAACCATTCGTGCTAAGTTTTCTAATAAAACTCGGCATGCATGGCAAACAATCCGGTTCGCATGAGCAAAATCAGACACATCCTGCAATTGCATCACCAAGGACGCAGCAAGCTCCAAATCGCTGCCCAAACAGGCATCGCCCGCAACACGCTAAAGAAGTACTTAAAACAGTTTACTGAGAGCAAACTAACCTTCCACGAGATCAGTGAGCTAAGTGACAAGGACCTCGAAGAACTGTTTGTAAAACCACAGGAGCAACCCATTAGCGAGAAGCTACAAACGCTGTTTTCTCTCTTTCCCTCCATTGACAAGGAACTGAAAAAGAAAGGCATGACCAGGCAGTTGCTCTGGGAGCAGTACAAAGCCGTTCATCCCGATGGTTTTGGTGTCTCACAGTTCAAGCATTACTACGCTCGGTGGAAGGCGCAGGTCAATCCGGTGATGCGCATGGAACACAAAGCCGGCGACAAACTCTACGTGGACTTTGCCGGCGACAAGCTCAGTGTTGTTGATCCGGTGAGCGGTGAGATAAAAGCCGTGGAAGTGTTTGTTGCTATTCTGGGTGCAAGTCAACTAACGTATGTGGAAGCGGTGGCCTCGCAAGGCAAAGAAGATTTTATCGCAGCGTGTGAGAACGCCATTCACTTTTGCGGCGGTGTGCCTCAAGCTATTGTACCGGATAATTTAAAATCAGCCGTCACAAAGAGCAGCAAGTATGAACCCACACTGAACGAGACCTTCCTTGACTTTGCCCAGCACTACAGCACAACCATTCTTCCGGCAAGGTCCTATCGTCCCAGAGACAAAGCCCTGGTGGAAAACGCCGTTAAAATCGTGTACTCACGCATCTATGCAAAGGTTCGGGCCCGTGTTTATCACAGCCTCGAACAGCTCAATGCCGCCATCAAAGTAGCGCTGGAAGAACACAACAATGCCCATCTAAAAGGCCGCAACTACAGCCGTCGGCAGCAGTTTGAAGAAGTGGAAAGGGCAGCCCTGATGCCATTGCCGCCACTTCGCTATGAACTGAAAAAATGCTTGTATGCCACGGTGGCCAAAAACGGTCATGTGGCCCTGAGTGCAGACAAACATTACTACAGTGTACCCTACCGCTTTATTGGCAAAAAAGTGAAGCTGCTCTTCTCCCGTCACTCCGTGGAGATCTACTACAACTACGAACGCATTGCCCTGCACACAAGGGCACGGCTTGCCTATCACTACACCACAGACAAAGAGCACCTGGCCTCCGCCCACCGCTTTGTCGCCGAATGGACACCCCAGAAGTTCATCTCGTGGGCAGAAGCCATCCACGAGGATGTGAAGCTGTATATTTTAAAAGTGCTTCAGCGCAAGCAACATCCCGAACAAGCCTACAAGTCCTGTGTGGGCATTTTAAGTTTTGCAAAGAAGATCGAAAAAGAACGGTTGATCAAAGCCTGTCAGCGGGCCTTGGGCTACGGCGCCTATAACTACAAAACCATCCAAACTATTTTAGAAAAAGAGCTGGACAAAAAAGACCCGTCACCAGAAACAGAACAACTCTCCATGCCTTTGCACGACAACATCCGCGGCGAACATTACTATCAATAAATCACATCAAAAACAAACAAGAACATGAACGCAACCACACTGGAAAAAATGAAACAAATGAAGCTCTTTGGCATGCACAGGGCCTTTAAAACCGACCTTGAATCCGGAAGAGCCGATACGTACACAGCGGATGAGATCACCGCTCACCTGATCGAAGCGGAATGGGATGAAAGACAAAACCGATCCATTGAACAAAAAATTAAAAATGCCCGCTTCCGCTACAAGGCATTGCTCGAAGACGTTTATTACCATCCCGAGCGAAACCTGGAAAAGAACCAGCTGCTGCGTTATGCAGACTGTAGCTTTATTGACAAAGCAGAAAGTATCCTCATCACCGGTCCAACCGGTAGCGGCAAAAGCTACCTTGCGTCTGCGCTTGGCCATCACGGCTGCTCGATGGGCTATCGGGTGGTTTATTACAGCCTGCCCAAGCTACTCTCCAAATTAAAAATGAGCAAAGCCGATGGTTCTTACCTGAAAGAAGTCGCCAAAATCGAGCGGCAACATTTACTCATCCTTGATGACTTTGGACTGCAGCCTTTTGATAGCCCGAGCAGAGCAGTTCTCATGGAACTGATTGAAGATAGGCATGGTAAAGGATCGTTGATTATTACATCCCAACTCCCCGTAAGTAAATGGTATGAAGTCATTGGCGAGAAAACCATTGCGGATGCCATCTTAGACCGCATCGTGCACTCTGCTCACCGCCTTGAACTCAAAGGCGAGTCACTCAGAAAGAAACGCAGCGTCGTAACAACAGAAGCAATGGCTTAAATTTGTAAGTAACGTACTCAATAAAATCAACGCAAATTATTTACGACCGAATCATACATGAACCGCTCTTCTTCGCCACAAAAATAGGTGGTCAACTTGCCACGGCCTGATGTGGTCACCTTCATCGGCGTGTACACTTAAACTGCGTGCGATGGCATTTGGATGATAACCCAATTTCTCCGCTGCATCGAGAACCTTTTTTCGTTTTTTTTCCGAAACATTCGTGTTGGCAGCAAAAACTCTTGAAACGGTTGCCTGCGATACGCCGGCTAACTGTGCTACGTCATCGGAAGTGTAAGCCTTCTTGCCGCGAGATGTCTCCGTGCGACCCATAATCAAACAGCTTTTTCTTCGTGAATCCGGGCATTTTTCTCTCTATTTCCGTAACGCTTTACCCGCAGGTCCGCTTGCTCTTTGTGTGCCATAAAGCCTTCTATTTCGCAAAGGCGTGATGCATACTCGCCAACTCTTGCGCTGGCCTCCGGAGTGCAACGTTGGTAGGTGCAGTTCTTTAAAAATTTGCCCACCCACAAGCCGCCCGTGTATTTTGCTGCTTTCTTGGTTGGTAGCGTGTGGTTAGTGCCAATGACTTTATCACCGTAAGCAACGTTGGTTTCCGGACCAAGAAACAGTGCGCCGTAGTTGGTCATGTTTTTCAAAAAATAATCGGGGTCTTTGGTGAGCACTTCCACGTGTTCATAAGCCAGCTTGTCTGCTTCCATCACGGCTTCTGCTTCGTTTTCAACAAGTATAATCGTACCGTAATCTTCCCATGCCCTACCGGCAATAGCGGCGGTTGGAAGCGTTTGTAATTGCCGCTCTATTTCCAACACCGTTTCGTCTGCTAATTTCCTGGAGGTGGTGATTAAAGCTGCGGGAGAAGTTGGCCCGTGTTCAGCCTGCCCGAGCAAATCGCATGCAACTATTTCAGCGTCCGAAGATTCGTCAGCAATCACTAATACTTCAGTCGGACCGGCAAACAAATCAATACCCACTCGTCCGTACAATTGTCGTTTTGCTTCGGCCACGTATGAATTGCCTGGACCAACAAGCATGTCAACAGGTTCTATGCTGTCCGTTCCGAGGGCCATAGCGGCCATGGCCTGTATGCCACCCAAAATGTAAATTTCGTCGGCGCCGGCCAAATGCATCGCAGCAACCGTTGCAGCGGGTATTTCGCCTCTCATAGGCGGGGTGCAGGCAATCACCCGTTTTACACCCGCAACCTTTGCGGTCAATATGCTCATGTGCGCTGATGCAACCATCGCATACGTGCCGCCAGGAATGTAGCAACCCGCACTGTTGACGGGAATGTTTTTATGGCCCAGGAAAACACCGGGCAAAGTTTCTACTTCAATGTCATGAACAGAAGCTCTTTGTTTTTGGGCAAAGTTTTTAATCTGCTCTTGCGCAAACTTGATGTCGTTGATGACCGAAGGAGGAACAGAGGCAACAGTCTTCTCAATCTGTTCATCGCTTAATCGGAAGGAGTCAGGCGACCAGTTATCAAATTTTGAAGACAATTCGCGAACGGCAGCATCGCCGGCTTTTTCAACCTGCGCCAGAATATCCGCAACAATTTGTTTCACTTTAGAATCAGATGCTTGAATTTCAGAGTCGGTTTTACCTTCTTTTAAGAACGTTGCCATTTGCGTAAATTTTTTGTCCTTTTTTAACCTATTTCAGAGTGCGTATTCAAACTATTGTGGAAGTCGGTTTTACCTTTAGCTGGTAAGTAAATAAACAGATTAATTTTAAGCTGAACAAAAATGTCTTAATTAATTTTGAATACGTATTCAAAATTTTTAAACAAAAAATTTTATTCTCATTAAATAAGAATTATGCTTTTGTGATGCAAGAAATTTGTTCGGAAATATGACTCGTTTTTCTTCCGCTATTTTAAAATAATCAAGTCTAAATAAATTTTATGAAGCATCTTGAACACGCAATGCTACTCTCATGAATACAGCAACAGAAACCGGCAAACTATTAGAATCCATCTTGCCAAAAGAAAGAATAAAATCGCGCCTGATTGACTTGGCAGCCTATGCGCCGGATGCCGGTTTTTACTACCTGCGTCCCAAAGCGGTTGTGCAACCCGTGAACGAAGACGAGATAAAAGCTCTCTTTAAATTTTCGCAACAAAACAACCTGCCGCTAACTTTTCGTACCGGCGGCACGAGTCTTTCCGGACAAGCCATTTCAGATGGGATTTTGGTTGACCTGAGCAAGTTTTGGACAGTTCATAAAGTTGAGAATGAAGGCTTGCAAATTCGCGTACAACCCGGGATGATTGGCGCTACGGCCAATGCTTATCTAAAAAAATACAACCGCAAAATCGGGCCCGATCCGGCCAGCATTAACGCGGCAATGATGGGCGGAATTCTGTCTAACAACTCAAGCGGTATGTGTTGCGGCGTCACTCGTAATTCATATCACACTACCAAATACATTCGTTTCATTCTGCCAAATGGAAAGGCTTACACAACGGAGTGGAAAGAAGATTACCAGCGTTTCAAAATTGAGTGTCCCGAACTTTATCAAACGATTGAATTGTTGCGGCAGGAAATTATTTCGCAGCCGTATTTGTACAACCGCATACGGCAGAAGTACCAAACAAAAAACACGGTTGGTTATTCTGTAAATGCTTTTATCGATTACGAAGAGCCGCTGGATATTTTAGCGCATCTTTTAATTGGTGCGGAAGGCACGCTTGCCTTCATTTCTGAAGCGGTACTTGAAACCGTTCCGGATTTTCCCTTTCGCTCCACAGCGTTATTGTATTTTCCGCAGATTTTTGAAGCCTGCAAAGCTATTATTCCATTAAGCAACGCCGGGGCAGAAGCCGTTGAATTAATGGACAGGGCTTCGTTGCACAGCGTAGCGCATATTGCCGGTCTTCCTGAACAAATAAAATTTTTGCCCGAAAACGCTGCGGCCTTACTGGTAGAATTTCAAGGCAGCAGCAGGGGAGAAGTGGAAGCGAAAGTGAATGCTTTTCTCGCCCACACGACGAACCTGAATTTGCTGAACGAACCCGAGTTTACGGAAGATCCGTATAACCAAGCCCTTTACTGGAAGGTGCGCAAAGGTTTGTTTCCATCGGTTGGCGCGGTGAGAGCCAGCGGCACATCGGTTATTTTGGAAGACATTGCTTTTCCCGTAGCGCTGTTGGGCGATGCTGTGTTGGACCTTCATCAACTTTTTAAAAAATACGGTTATAATGACGCAATCATTTTTGGACATGCAAAAGACGGTAACCTTCATTTTGTGGTAACGCAAACGTTTAATGTTGCGGAAGAAGTGGAACGCTACGATCGGTTTCTGCGCGAAGTGGTGGACGTAGTAGTCAAGAAATACAACGGCACATTAAAGGCCGAACACGGAACAGGCCGCAACATGGCGCCTTTTGTAGAGACGGAATGGGGACCGGAGATTTACCGGATCATGAAGATGTTGAAGGAAGCCGTTGACCCGCACAATCTTCTCAATCCCGGTGTTATCATTAACGAAAAAAGCAATGCGCATGTTTTGCATTTAAAGGCAATGCCAGGCGTAGAACGCGAAGTGGACAAATGCATGGAGTGTGGTTTTTGCGAGCACCGTTGTCCCAGTCGTAACCTTACGCTTACACCGCGGCAACGCATTGTCATTCGCCGCGAATTGGCAACGTTGAAGGAAAACGGCAACACAAAACAACACAACGAATTGTTGCAACAATACCGGTACGATGGAATGGATACTTGCGCCGTTGATGGGTTGTGCGCCACGGCTTGCCCGGTTGATATCAATACCGGTTCTTTGATTAAACGTTTGCGAAAGGAAAGCCACAACGCGTTATCAAACAAGCTTGCATTAACTGCCGCTAAAAATTTTGGACTGCTTTCTTCGGTGATAAAAGGCGGGCTGCGGGCTGGTAACGGCGTTAACGGTTTGCTCGGCAAAAGCACGTTGCATCGTTTTACAAAAACTGTAAAGAAGGTTGTGCCGGCCATGCCGTTGTGGTCAAATCAATTAAAGCCAACGGTCACCGACTATAAAAAATTTGATGCAAATAAATCGGCAGACGCAGCAACTGCAGTTGTTTATTTTCCCACGTGCATCAACCGGGTAATGGGCGGTTCTTCTGATGGCCGAAAGAGTGCAATAGACGCCTTTGTTTCGGTATCTGAAAAAGCCGGCATTAACTTTCTCATGCCAAATGACATCAACACGAGTTGTTGCGGTCAGCCCTTTTCATCAAAAGGGTATAACGAAGCCTTTGCATACATGGCCAACCAAACCGTTGAAAAACTTTGGAAATGGACCAAGGAAGGAAAACTGCCCGTGGTGCTTGACATCACATCCTGTACGCACACATTACAACATTGCGCCTGGGCTTTATCGGAACAGAACAAGGAACGTTTTGCCTTGTTGAAAATTCTTGACAGCATCGATTATTTGGCAGACTACATTCTTCCGCGATTGCAAATTCAAAAAAAGGAAAATATTGCCGTGCATCCTGTTTGTTCGCTGGTGCACATGGGCCTCGAAACAAAATTTTTATCAGTGGCCAAAAGTTTGGCCCATCAAGTTACCGTTCCCGTTCATGCGGGTTGTTGCGGTATGGCCGGTGACCGCGGGTTTTTATTTCCCGAGCTTACCCAATCGGCTACGCGGCCGGAGGCTGCCGAATTAAAAGAAGGACGTTACGATGGTTTTTATTCTACGGCCAAAACTTGTGAAATGGCCATGTCCGATGCGGTAGGTGCTGACTATCATTCCTTACTTCACCTGGCTGATGAATGTAGCTCCGCACCGGCTGCGGAAAGCGGAAAATAATACCAGCAGTAAAAAAAATAATAGTATACCCGGCACAAAGGGCCGGGTAACTTTATGCTGCCTATTTCTCTTAAAAAAACATGTAATGAATCTCGCCGAAATCAAACAGAACTACGACCGCGACGGTTATGTTTTCATCAAAAGTTTTTTGAGTAAAGAAGAAGTGGAGCAAATCAACAGTGAGCTAAAAAGTTTTATCAGTAATGAGGTGGCGTCCATGCCGGAGGCCTTTGTTTTTTACGAAGACAACAGCGATCCGGCCACGCTAAAACAATTACAGGACATTCACCGTTACAACTCTTTCTTTGAAAAGATTTTGAAAGGAAGCGAGTTTGAAAAAATTGCCGAACTGCTATTGGAAGATAAAGTCATCGGTAAGAACCTTGAATATTTTAATAAGCCGCCGCAAATTGGCAAGCCTACACCTCCACACCAGGATGGATATTATTTCATGCTTAATCCGCCGCAGGCCATTACAATGTGGATGGCATTGGAAGATGCGGATGAAGAAAATGGTTGTGTGCGATATATACCCGGTTCGCATAAGAAAGGCATGCGTCCGCACGGCCGAACAAAAACACTGGGCTTTTCGCAAGGCATAACCGATTACGGTGACGAAGACTTTGCGGCTGAAGTCCCGTTTCCTGCCCAAGCCGGCGACCTGCTGATTCATCACGCCATGACCATTCACAGGGCCGATGGCAACAAAAGCAATCGTTCCCGCAGGGCTCTGGGCTTTATTTATTTTGGCGAATCGGCAAGGGAAGATTTGGCAGCCAAAAAGGCGTATCAGCAAAAGCTGAGCGAAGAAAGATTTGCGGGTAAATTCTAAAACGACGCAGCGAAAATAGCTTGAAGTTTCCCGTAAAAAATCGCGCAATCTCTTCGCTGAATGATTGTATCAGGATTCAAAAAAATCCGGCAATCATTGCAGTGCTTTACCACGGATCTTGGGCTGCATCATTCCACCTTTTTTATGTTGTATGAAGTACATTAAATTTCTGGCAGTCTTTCTGTTCGTTGGTTTGCACGTAAACCTTTTTGCACAAAAAAGTTCGCAAGCCGTTGGCGGTTTTCAAACCGAGATATACAGCGCATCGCCCGCAAAACCGCTGCGCATACTTTTCGATTATTACCACCGCACCCGCCCCGATACCAAAGTGGGAAAGTTCATGGTTACCGGCAGTTGGGTAGCCGGCGCCGGCCGCTATGCCTGGAACGACTTTGTGCATTCCAACACTTTTGACCCGGTGTTTACCGCATTGGGCGAAGAGCACTCCATCACCATCGGCGGCACGCCGTTGACCAAAGAAGCATTGGCGCAGCAAGATGCCGTGCTTATCATCAACCCCGACAATCCGAAAGTTGTTCCCACCGTGCCGGTGCTTTCCGATAAAGAAATTGCAGTCCTGCAACGTTTTGTGACCGACGGCGGGAGCCTGATGATCATGATTAATGCTTTTACTCCCGATAGAGCAAACGAGGATTTCGAAAGCGTTCAATTAAAAAAACTGGTGAGAAGCTTTGGCCTGGATTGGAACCACGACGACACGCATTATTCCGACGTTGTTATTGGCGAAGGCCATCCTTATTTTTACGACGTGCCGGTTTTTCATTACGGCGCTGGCTGCACCATTCAAATTTTTCCCGAAGCTTCAAAGCCGGAAGTGTTGATGCACGTGGCGTCTGATGCTGGTTATCCCGATCGGCACGTAAAAGGTCCCGGCATTGTGATGGTGCGCAAAGGCAAAGGCAAAATGATACTCGTGGGTGATGCGGGTTCGTGGACGGGGAATATGTCGCGGCCCTGGGTGGAAAACGAACGGGTGCTGAAACAATTGTTTCGTTATTTAAAACCGGATAACAATGTAGCGCCGCCGCAATATTCCGTAAATCAGCCGTTGAACTATCGTGTAACCATTGCCGGCCTCCAGGCCATTCCCGTAAAAAATTCCGTTTCGGAAATTCCGATAACAGATTACAATTATTTCAGGCCGAGAGAAAAAACAGGCATGCCTTACCTGGAGGGAACTGCAAACCTGAGATTGACAGGCAAAGTTGTTAACCCAGATAAAGCCGTGGCAATGGAAGCGATGATTTCGGATTTTAAATGGTTTGATAAAAAAGAAAGCGACACCGTGCAAACGATAAACTTTCTTGCAAGCCGGCAGGGAAAAGTAAGCAGCGTAGAGGTCAACGGAAAGCTGGCAAACTGGCTGGCTCCCGACGTTGCAGCAATCGTGGCCCTGCTGCCGGTGGACGGTGTAAAGCCTGGTGATAGCTGGGAGAGTGAAGAGACGCTTCGCATCCCTATTTTGCAGGGCACCGACCCCGCGCCGCTGCGAACCATTGAAATGAAAATTACTTACGTGCACGACGAGGTAATCAACGGTCGTCAATGCCGCTTGCTTCGTTCAGCCCACGAGTTTTGGTTGAATGATCTCGGTATAAAGCTGGAAGATCTATTGTCCGCAGATGCGATGCGAAGACCCGGCGGTTCGCATTTCAAATTTTTCCATAAACGTGGCGGAAAGCTTTTGTTTAAAAGAGAGCAGTGGGTTGACGTTGCAACAGGCCATGTTGTAAAGGCCCGAACGCAAAGCCGCATTCTTGCCTGGGTGCAGGACGACCGAAAACCAGTAGCGGCCAGCAATGCGGACAAGGACAATGACATGATCATGTCGCTGGCGCAAATTGTTACGCTTGACCTTAAATGATTGCTGAAATGAAAAAACTTTTGATCGTTTGTTGCGTTGTCCTCAGTTGTAAATCCTCGAAGATTGCCGGTATAAAAGAAACCGTACGGGAAGCGGACAACGCTATGCAAAGCGGTACGCCAATTTTCGCAAAAGGTCATCCCGCATTCGACGCCAAAAAAATTAATTACGAAGGAATAGACAACACCAAGCTGCAAATTTCTTTCAAAGAACCTGTGGTTATCGGCGTTGCTTCCAAACCAGAGAAGTGGGGCTATTTTCAATTTCCGTCTATTGGCCGCAGGGCCAGTGATGGTTCCATACAAGTTCGCTGGAACATGACAAGAGATGCAATTGAAGCATACGGCGAAGACAAGTTTGGTGTGGCTGTTTCTACCGATAATGGAAGGACGTTTAGACTGCAGGATTCGGTGCAAACAACAGGCTCCGTTCTTTTACCCAATGGCGACATGCTTGAAATCTACACGCCTACACCCATCAAAGAAAAAGAACTTGCATTGTCAAAACCGGTTGGCGTTGGGTTGGAGAACTATCGCAAGTCCAACTTTACTTTTTACCGCTTGCACGACCTTCCGCAAAGCCGGCAAGGCGTTTTTTTTAAACGATTAAAAAAAGGTGAAACGGAATGGAAAATCGAACAGGCAACTCTCGTTGACCCGCAGGCTGCACGGTACAGTTTGGCGGGATTGGTGCCCATTGTTTGGTGGGGCGATATTCGTGTTGCAAAAGACGGTTCGCTCGTTGCCGGTATTTATCCAGGATTTTTAATTGATGAAAAAGGGATGACTGATCCTCATTCGGGTGTATTCTTCTATCGCTCAACAGACAATGGCCATAGCTGGCAAATTCAGGGAAGAATTCCCTACGACGCTACTACCGTTGGTGATTCGCTGGCCGCAAAAAGAGGAGGTTATTCGGAACCGGCTTTCGAGGTTTTAAATGACGGAACCTTTCTCTGCGTAATGCGGACAACCGATGGCGTTGGCATCGGGCCAATGTTCGCCAGTTATTCAACCGATGAAGGCAAGACCTGGACAAAGCCGACGGTACTCACGGCCACAGGCGTAATGCCGCGGCTCTTGCGGTTGGGAAACGGGGTGTTGGTAATGGCTTCGGGCCGGCCGGGAGTACAACTGCGTTTTTCTGCCGATGGACAAGGCAGGCAATGGACAATGCCGTTTGAGATGTTGCCTTATGGCGAGGTGAAAAAAGAATTAAGCGGCGTAACGGCGGCGGTATCTTGTGGCTATACGGGTCTTTTGCCTTTAGGCAAAAACAAATTCCTGATTGCGTACTCTGATTTCAATTACAGAACTGAAAGTGGCGACATCCGGAAAGCGATTAAGGTTCGAGAAGTGACGGTTAATCCATGAGATCAATTGAAAACTCTGTATGAATAATTTATTTGACCTGTTTCGTTTAAGCGGAAAAACAATTTGGGTGGCTGGCGGTGCCGGCTATCTCGGACAGACTACGGTTAAAATGCTTTTGGACGCTGGCGCCAACGTTCTTTGCATGGATCTGGCAGGAAAGGCCGATGACTTTGTTGCTTCTTTGCCGCAGGCAAATGAGAAAGCAACATCAGCAACACTTGATGTGCGAGACGGCGAAGCCATTAAAAAATTTGTAGCTGAAAAAACGATTGACGGCGTGCCCGACGGCCTGGTGATTTTAACCTTTGGCTCTGCGTCTAAAAACTTTGAAGACCTAACAGAGAAAGATTTTGACGACGTGAATCATGCCGGGCTTACCGCCACGTTTTTGCTGGCAAGAGAAGTCGGGCAGGCGATGGAGAAAGTTGGCAGGGGAAGCATTGTGTTGTTCTCCAGCATGTACGGTTCCGTGTCGCCCGATCCGCGGGTGTACGAAGCGCCGATGAACGTAAATCCCATTGAATACGGCGTAGGCAAAGCCGGTATTGTGCAAATGACACGGTACATGGCCGTGCATTGGGCGAAGAAGAACATTCGGTGCAATTGCATCTCGCCGGGACCGTTTCCAAGTCCGGCGGTGCAGGAAAAGAACAAAGATTTCGTGGAGCGGCTTGCTTACAAAGTGCCAATGGGCAGGGTAGGTCTGCAGCATGAAGTAGCGGGTGCGGTTTGCTTTTTTATTTCCGATGCTTCATCTTTTGTAACAGGACAAAATTTATTTGTTGACGGCGGCTGGACAAGCTGGTAAGTATTCAGATGAGGAAAATTCTCCGAATCATCTTTTTCAGTGCTTGCGTTTTCTTTATTACCGGCAATGCGTTTGCACAAACAGCAAAATGGGACAGCACTTACCGTCCTGAAATTTACCCGTTGCAGGTAGCTGTGTTTCGTGCTGCAACGCATTCAAAAAAGGATATCGTTTTTTTGGGCAACAGCATCACTTTCTGGGGCAACTGGACAGAACTCCTGAATTCAAAACACATAAAAAACCGGGGCGTTCCCGGCGATATTACGTTTGGCGTTCTTGATCGTTTGGATGAAGTCATTGGTGGCCAGCCAAACAAAGTTTTTATTCTTATTGGCATTAATGACGTAGCCCGCAACATTCCCGACAGCGTGATATTGCAAAACTACCGGCGCATGATTGCCGCTATAAAAACCGGTTCGCCTCGCACCAAAATTTTCTTTCAATCCATTCTTCCCACCAACAGCGCCGCCGGTAAATTAACGTCGCACTATAACAAAGCCAATCACATAAAGGCCATCAATGCCGGACTGAAAAGCCTAGCGGAAGAAGAAGGCGTTGGCTTTATTGATCTTTATTCTGCGTTTGCCGATGCGGAAGGCAACCTGCCGCTGAATCTTACCTTCGACGGCGTACACCTCACAAAAGCCGGCTACGATATTTGGGTGGATCTATTGCGAAAGGGAAACTATCTCAAATAGAGGATTATTCAAACCAAGCCACAATCTTATCGGCTACCAATTGATGGCCTTCTTTATTGGGGTGATTTACCTGCGACATGAATTCAGTAACCTTGTGTCCTTTGTTTAATTCTTCCCGGAATGTTTCGTAGCTGTCAACCAGGCCAACCTTGTATTCTTTCGCCAGATCACGAACTTCTTGCGCAAACGGTTCATACGCATTGGTGGTGTCTAACAAGTTGTAATTCTGATGTGGCGTTGGCGTCAACAAAATAACTTTTATCTTTTTTTTCAATGCGGCTTTGATCATTTTCTCCATGGCTTTTCTTGATTTTTCAAGGCCGGTCATGCGGTCGTTTAAGGCATAATCAATAAAGAGCACGTCGGGCTTGTGAACCAGCACTTCTTTTTTAAATCTCTTCTGTCCATTGGTAGAATTCTCTCCGCCTTTAGCCGTGATGATAACGTTTACAACTGCGTTCGGGTATAGCTCTTTTATGCGTTTGAATGCAAGAAAAGGGTAAGAGTCGAACGTGTTAACGACCGGCGTTTTAAAATATCCTGCAGGAACCGAATGACCGTGAAAAACCAAATTGACGACGCGGTTCTTCGGCCACTCTTTTTTTAGTTCTGTTTTTACATCCGCTAAATAGTCAGAAACGTTTGACTGGGCAAAGCCTGTCGCCAATTGAACAATAAGACAAATGAGAAGTAATAAGCGACTGTGTTTATTCATAATAATTGCACGTTTACCTGTAAGAAAAAAAGCCCTGTCTTTTGCAAGAACAGGGTCTTTCTTTTTGTGCTGCTTTGTGTCAAGGCGTTAAAACAGAACCAATGATGTTTAAAAGTCCGTTGGAGGTGACAAGATTTTGAGTAATCACCGGAATAGTATTCACGTTAGAGGCTCCCTTAACTTTAAATCCCCCGGTAAGTGTAAACGTTAGTGAAACAGGGGTTCCCGTATCAGTCGTCAACAGCGTTTGCACGGTGCCGTTTTCGGCGATGTTGATGTTGTTGATACGCTTATTCAACAAATGAAGCCGTAATATTTTTGCCAGAACATTAGAACTTTCATTGCTCACAGCTGCAGCCGTTGCATAGCCTGCGGCTCTAAAACCAGCATTGTTCACTGCGAACACCGTATAGGATGCGGCGGGGTCGGAAAGCATTTTTACGAAGTCCATCCCACTGCCGCTGCTTGCTTTTACCAATGCGGCGTTGAAGTAGGTTAATGTCGTATCGGATTGAATCCGTGCCAGCGTCGTAACCGTTTGTGGTATCGGCAGGAATCGCGACACCGAATGAATCACGCCGTTGTTGCCGCCAAGCATGTTGGAAAAACCGCCGTAAATAATTAGGCCATTCGCGTAGTTATAGGTCGTGTTGCCAGGTTTAAGCTTGTCGAAATAAACCAGGGTGCTGCCGAGCGTTGTTTGCGGCTTTGATGAATCAAAATCGGTGGTGAGAAGCCGGCTGCTAATCATGTGTCGTTTCAGCAAACGGCCAAGTGTATCGGGAACCGCTGCGGTTATCGCGGCAGCCGAAGCATAGCCGCCATCAATAAAAGCGCCGTTATTTGGCGCAAACAATGTGTAGTTCGCAGCCGGATCGGAGAGCATCGCATTAAAATCGGTGCTGCCCTGGCTGGCTCTTGCAATGGCCGCAATTAAGTAAGTAAACTGTGAGTTTGATGTGCTGTTGGCATAAGTATTAAGCCGCTCAAGAAGCGTAGAACGCTTTGCCAACACTTTGTTGATGACATGAAAGATGCCGTTGCTAACGGGTTCATTGGTGTTAGTAATGTTCGCGCCATCGACATATAAATCATTGCCAACTTTTTGAATCAAAAGTTTATCGCCGTTCAACGTGGTCAATTGCTGTCCAGCCGTTAAACTGCTGCTTTCAATTTTGCCTTCCACCAAATGATTTCGCAATAGTCTTACAACCGAGTCACTTGAGAGAGCCTGAATGGCAGCGGTTGTATAGCCGGCTGCTGAAAAAGCCGAATTGGTCGGAGCGAAAATGGTGTAATTCCCACCTTTCAATAAATCGGCTTGTCCAGCTCTGTCAATCAGGTATTTGAACAAAGAAAAATTATAGCTGTCCTCACTAAAAGCATCGTATGCGGTTACAATAGATGGCGGCATGTCAACCGACGACTGCTTTTTGCACGACATAAAGCAAAGGGCGGTAAACAAAATACTAAGCGAATAAAAACGAGTTGATCTTTTCATGAAGATGTTTTGTTTGTACTGATCCGTTTTAAAAGCACGACATTTTTCAAATGCCTTTCAAGCCGTTTAACGAACCGTGATTGTTATCTCTTTCACCACTTGCTTGTTGTCCCATTTGCTGGCATTGATAGCTTCAAAACTTACGGTGTATGTGCCCGGCGATGAGTAGCCCGCAAAGGTGTAGTCAGTCAATACGGCTGTGGGGTTGTTACGGATGCTGACGCCAACAGCACGAGCCGTTCGATTAAAGAAAAGTGGTTGACTGATGATCCAGTCTTCGTTGTCATCCGTGCCAATGGCGCCGCCCGCCATTTGAATTTGTGTGCTGCTGAATGACCAAACCTTTGCATTGTTCAATACATCCAGTGCGCCCCAGCTGATGCTGGCGGATGTGGCTACGGTTGCCAGCGTGCTATCCGCCAGTTTGTTTTGCACCAGAATGTTTTTGATCGTCCAGGTGCGTTGCGAAACGGCCGATTTAAAATCATGGTATTTGAAAGCGACATACACCGGCGAATCTTTTTTGTTGAAGTCGGCTAGGTTGATGACTCCCGAAGGCGTATTATCGGTGCCGGTTGAAAACTGTGCACGGTCTGAAATGTCGGTCCATGTAGCCGCCTTTAAGTTCTCTACATCAAATACGTTCCTGAAATTGTTAGAAATCATCAGTTTCAGCGTCGTGTCCGGCGTGGCTGCCGTGGCGCCGAACTGGCGGTAAGAGGTGAACTGCATTTGCGGTGTACCTTCTACTGTTGTCCTGTCTTTGAACTTGTATTCGCTGCCCGGTGCGCCGGAAAAAAATGTAATTACATCAGCGGTGCCCGAAAAATGAAAAATAATGGGTTTGCCAACGCTGTACGTCGTCGAATCAACTGCTACTTCAAACGACGGCGATTCCACCGCTGTGTAATCTTTTTTACAGGCGCATAAACAAAGCACAATACCTAAGCCGAAGAGAGCAAATTTTATATTTTGTTTCATTTCAGTAAATGATAGTGTTTTTAATTGCTTTGTTTACCAGCCAGGATTTTGCGTCATGGCGTTGTTTAACGAAAGTTCATTCGCAGGAATAGGCCAGTAGCGCCATTTGGGCGTGGCATTGTCTGAAATGTTGATAATGATTTGTTTCAGTGAACTGTTCACCGCCGGCAGCGCTGTGTTGGTTACATCGTTCTTCATTTTTTGTAGCGTGGAGAAGAAAATGCCCCAACGCATCAGGTCATGTTTGCGCAATCCCTCCGAAGGGAACTCACGGCAACGTTCATCCTGGATAGCCTGCCGGAAAGAGGCTTGGTCCATGCCCGCGGTTAAATTCGATTCAGTTGGATTAGTGGCTCCTGGCAACAGTTTACCCCAAGCCCGTGCTCTTACTTGGTTAATGCAGGAATAAGCAAGTGTCGTTGGCCCGTTTGTTTCATTTTCTGCTTCAGCGAGCATAAGCAAGACATCGGCATAACGGAGCAGTGGAAAGTTAACGGGCGACCTTCCCGTAGTACGCGGAAACGGCGTGTATTGAAGGCGGAACTTGCCTGGAAACCGGTCGTACAAGGCTGTGCTTGACATGTAACTCCGGGTAACCGTAGAGCCTGAAGCAACGTAATAGTAAGGTGCAATGTTCCAATCCCTGCGCAGGTCCTTTGCATTGTACAAATTGTACAGCAACCTTGTTGCTCTTACCTGTCCTGCACAGTTGCCGGTATCCGCAAGAGGGCAGCTAATTCCGTTCAAATAACCCAGGTAGCCGTGTTCTGTTTTGCCCGGTATATCTACCATGTCCACCTCCCACATGCTTTCCTTTTTGTCGTATTGGTTTGAAATCATTTTAATGAAGACATCCGTATAGTCTGGATTCAAGCCGTGTTCTTTTGAGTCCACCGCCTTTTGTGCCCATTTTCTTGCATCTTCAAATTTGGTTTTGTCATTGAGCGGATCACCCGCCATGGTTAGGCACACTCTTGCAAGAATACCTTGCACCGTCGTTTTTGCAGGATAGCCAGCACCACCGTAATCGCCCAGAGCAGTGGTAGGCACCAACTCTTCCGCAGCCGTCATGTCTTTTAAAATTTGAGCATACACATCGGCAACCGACGAGCGGGGGATACTGATGTCGTTGGCATCTGCTGTAGGTTTCAGTTTTAGCGGAATTGGCCCCCACTGATCAACCAAAAAGAAAAAACAATAAGCCCGGAAGAACAATGCTTCGCCTTTAATGTAACCCTTTTTTGTAGCGTCCATGTCCACTTTGTCAATATTGGCCAGCAAAACATTGCAACGCTCAATCGCTTCGTACAACACTTGCCAGGTGCTGGCAAAACTTGGATCCGTGGCTAGGGCCTGGTGGTTGGCAGGATATTGACCTGTCAAAGTACAATACACATCATCACATGATTCCACCATGCGTGCCTGCCAGTAACCGGCATAATACCATTGCCGCGAGAGTTCGTCAAATGCGGCATTCAGGGCCAGTACCGCATCCTGCTCTTTCGTAAAATAATTTTGCGGCGTAATAAAATCCTGTGGTACCGTTGTTAGATATTTTTTGCAACCACCAAGGAAGGTGCAAACAACGAGGAGGGGAAGAATTTTTTTCATTATCTGCATTTGTTTAAAATGAAAGATTGAGACCGCCGACAATCGTGAAAGGACGTGGATACGTAGAATAGTCAAGGCCGGGCGTTAAGGCAGTTTGGTAAGCCGAAAGTTCCGGATCATAGCCTTTGTATTTTGTCCACGTGTAAATATTTGACGTGGCAACGTAAACGCGAAGGCCTTTGATTTTATGTCGCAACAGCAACTTGGCGGGCAGGTTGTAACCGATGTTGATCGTCTTTAACCGGAGGAAAGACCCGTCTTCCACAAACTGCGAACTGTACACACCCGCTGCTACGCGGTTTAGCTTTGGAATATCGGTGTCTTGATTGGCGGCCGTCCACCGGTTGGCAAATTCGGCAAACGTGTTCTGTGCCGGTATAAAGCTCCCCCGCTGTTGAATGCCCATGCCGGTGGCAAACCAGATGCGATTGGCATCAATGACGCTATTGCCGTAGGACCATTGTAAAAAAATGTTTACGTCAAAGTTTTTATACCGCAAACTGTTGCTCCAGCCACCCGTATGCAACGGATAGCCGTTGCCAATTACGACACGGTCATCAGCATTGATTTTTCCGTCGTGGTTAATGTCTATGAATTTCTGGTCGCCGGGTTGCGGCGTGCCGCTCACGGCGATGTTGGGTTTTAAAGCATAAGTGCCGTTGGGCAAACGGTCAAAATCGCTGTATTGGTAGAGGCCGTCGGCAACCAAGCCGTACATCTGCCCGAGTGGCCCGCCAATTTTTGCAATGTAAGCCGGCGTTGTGGCATAAACTGCCTCCCAGGAAACTGAAGTAGTAATAGCATTTTCATCGGGGTCAGAAAGTGCTTCGAGACGGTTTCGGTTAAAGCTGATGTTGAAATTGCTGTTGTACGAAAAGTCGCCTTTGTTAATAACGGCAGCATTCAGGCTAATTTCTAGTCCGCGGTTGCTAATGGCGGCAATGTTTTTCAACACGCTGCCGTAGCCTGTGCTGGTCGGCAATTGCGTACGGTAAAGCAGGTTTTTTGTTGTGCGTTTGTAAACATCAACAACCAAGTTTAGTCGGTTGTCAAAGAAACCTAAGTCAACTCCCAAGTCCGTAGCGGTTGTATTTTCCCATTTCAGCGACGGATTCTGTAACGAGCCGATAACAGCGCTGTTTGGTTGCGTTACACCGTTATAGGTAAAAGGAGAACTGAAGGAGATGCGGGCATAGGTATCGAAATCGCCAATACGATTGTTGCCTGTGATGCCATAGCTGCCGCGAATGTTTCCATCAGAAAGAATTTTGTTTTTCTTTAAAAATTTTTCTTCGGTGAATTTCCATTTTACAGCACCTGATGGGAAGTAGCTCCATTTGTTATCACCAACAAATTTTGACGACCCGTCAGCCCGGAAATTGCCGGTGAGGTAATATTTGCCAGCGTAGTTGTATGCAAAACTACCCAGTAAAGACGCCAAAGTGCTTTTGCTGATGGAGCCTGTTGGTGGCGTATTGATGATGCCCGCGTCGATGCCGCTGATGCCAAGTTCTTCAGACGGTATTTGATAAGCGCTGTAGCCAAAAGAACGTGACTGCGCCATTTGAATGGAATTGCCCACAACAAGGTTAAACCGGTGTTTTTTTCCGAAAGTGTTGGTATAGTCAAGCAAATTCGTGTTGTCGAAGTAGTCGTATTGATAATTATACAGGCTACCGTTGATGCCCGATGTGCTGTAAGGTCCGCCTAGCCTGGTTTTCGAACCATTGAAACTTTCCACCCGCATAAACGTGTTGTTGGCACTGCCACGCACACGTAATTTCAATTGCTTGGTGATGCTGTAATCAACCGAAAGATTGCTAATGATATTGCTGCTAATGTTGTTCCTGATTTCGTTCTTTGTAGAAAGAATAGGGTTCACGCGGTAATCCTGAACACCATTTCCTTCAGGATCATAAAGCGAAGCTTCCAACTGGTCATCGAATCCCGAAATAGAAATAGGGCGATAAGTGAAAGCATGATAGAAGAGCGCATTGCCGCCACCGCTTGTTCCCTGCGGATCTTGCCCGGCAATTTTATTGTTTGTATAGGTAACAGCCGCTGAGACTTTCAATCGAGTGCCGACCGTTTGATCAAGCGTTAGCTTTCCTTGATAGCGGCGAAATGCGGAATTAATGATGATGCCTTCCTGGTTGAAATAATTGCCGGAAAAAGAATAAAGCGTTCCCCCAGCACCACCACGTAAACTGAGTGAATGGTTTTGCTGGCTGCCGGTTTGCAACAATCGTCCCTGCCAGTCAACTCCTTTTACATTGCGGTAATCTTCGAGAACAGCACCGTTGTTTAAATACGGATTGTTGGCGCCTAAGTATTCCGATTGCACCTTCACAAATTCGTAAGGGCTTAACAGCTTTAAATACTTTATCGGCTTGTTGATTCCATAACTGGCATTGTAGCCAATGACCGGTGTGCCCCTTGTGCCACGTTTAGTCGTAATAACAACGACCCCGTTCGAACCTTTAGCGCCATACAAGGCCGTGGAAGATGCATCCTTTAACACGTTGATGGACTCGATGTCGTTCGGATCTAAAATATTGTTATCAGGGTTTTCAATGGGGAAGCCATCAATTACAAACAACGGCCGGTTGCTTTGTGAAATCGATCCAACACCTCGAATGACAATGTCTATTCCCGAACCCGGACGGCCGCTTTGCGAGGTTACCTGCACGCCGGCTACCCGTCCGGCAAGCGCTTCTTCAAACGAACGCACCGGTGCTTTTTGCAGTTCTTCCATTTTTACCGATCCAACTGCGCCGGTTAAATCTTTGCGGGTAGTGGTGGTATAACCCGTAACAATCACTTCGTCCATGCCGGTGTTGTTCACATCCATTGTCAGATTAATTGTTTTCCTGCCGCCAATGGAAATTTCCTGTGTTGTATAGCCCACAAACGAAAACACCAGCGTCTTTTCGTTTGGTTGTACCACAATTGAATAAGCACCACTATTGTTTGTAACGGTACCGTTGGCTGATGTATTTTTTGCCCGAACAGATACACCCGAAAGCGGAAGACCATCTGTGTTTTTTACCAAACCCGTAATGGTTGTTTGTGCGAAGCCGGAAAGGGAAAACAAGAATAAGGTAAAAAAGAGAAGTCGCTGTTTTCTGACGCAATAAACGACGGAATTATTGCGGGATGAAATTGCGCAGGGAGAAAAAGCAATTTTTACTTGCATTAGTAACGGTATTGGTATTGATAATGAAAAATCAGGAATTGTTTGATTGTGTGCAGCGGTTTAACACGGAACAAAGGATATTCTGGCGATTGCAGTTGTTCGCATTTGCGAAAATCTAATTCTACCCCTAAAAATGGCAGTCGTGATCTCGAACAATAAAGCAATCGTCACAGAAAGACTCGCCCACTAAAGTAAATTGTCTATCTACCAAAGTATGATCCTATTTTTTTGATCTCTGGTATTTTTTTTCAAGTACATTTTTTCGACTATTTAGTCTTTATAATGATTATAAAAGCTGCGGAAGTAAAGCAATTAGTCAGCAAGATGTATATCCATTCTATTCATTGTTTTTAGTTGCGAAGAGGTAAAAGATAGTATTATGATTGAGAATGAAAATACAGAGTTACCGTAATTCAGTACGCTACATTTGTTTTGTTAGCGGATCACTTTCCTGAGCGTTTGTATCATACATCATTTTATCGTTCGCATTATTTGAACCGTGGTGGTGGTTTGCAGTTCAAACTATTCACCGTAAAAACGTTTGCGCTATGTTTCTTGCACGCATCAAACAACGGCCCATTCTAGCCGTTAATAAAATTGTTTGGACGTTACTGTGTGCTGTTCCGCTTTTTTCGCAGGCTCAAAAACCAGTGAGTGTTTCGCAACGTGATGAGTTGAAAGTTTTGCCGGCAGGTGCCGTAAAAATCGGTGGACATGTTGGCGAAAAAATTGACCAATGCATTAACAACCGCATATTGGTTCAAACCACCAACGACCTCATTGAACTTTTTCAAAAAAAGACACTCGATCCGGGTGGCTACCGCGGTGAATTCATCGGCAAGTGGGCCACCGCCGCGGCTTTGTCGTATCGTTACCAGCCCAGTTCTCTTCTAGCTGCTAAAATGAGCGGGGCGATGAATGACCTGATCAACAGCAATGCGAGTGGTTACATCACCACCTACAAAACGGCTGATGAATTAAAGGTGTGGGATATCTGGATTCAGAAATATGTTTTGCTTGGCCTGCTGGCGCAATACGATGCCACGGGAAACGAACAATATTTGCAAGCTGCTAAACGCACTACGGATTATTTATTGAACCTCACCGGTCCTGGCAAATTAAGTTTGGAAGAATACGGCCCGCCCTTTCACAAAGGCGGCGTCAATTATTCCATTCTTGAACCCATGGCACTTCTATACGAACGAACCGGCGAAAAAAAGTACCTCGATTATGCCGAATACATTGTAGCATCCTGGAGTAAGCCTAGCAAATACACGCCGGCCGGTGTTCGATTGATTGAAAACGCCGAAGCCGGGTTGCCGCTGGTTGATTACGAAGTGAAACACGCTTACACATTGATGTCGGATTTTGAAGGCTTGTGCGAATTGTACCGCGTCACCGGCAAAAAGCGTTATCTCGATGCCTCTGTAAAATTGGCAAAAGCCATTAAAAAATACGAACTGACAATTGTTGGTACTGTTTCCAATCACGAAATGTGGTACAACGGCGCCTGGGCGCAAACAGAGATTCAGGAACGTCCGAACGAAACCTGCGCCACCGCCACCTGGATGAAGCTTTGCTTTCAACTCTTGCGGCTTACCGGCGATTCAAAATGGGCCGATGAAATGGAAACATCTTTGTACAACGGATTGCTTGGCGCCATGATGCCGCAGGGCGAATGGTGGTCTTACGACTCGCCGTTGTACGGTGAGCGAACACCAAGCCGCGTGCAGGGGAATAACCTAAGCTGCTGCGTATCCAGCGGGCCAAGAGCTTTATTGCTTACGCCGGAATGGGCCGCGATGCAATCGGGCAATGGTGCGCTTGTTTTCAATTTTTACGGCGCAGACACTACAACATACACAACAAAGTCAGGGCAACAAATAACAGTGTTGCAAAAAACCGATTATCCCGCAGGCAACGAAATTCGTTTCACTATTCAATCTGCTTCACCTTCAACATTTCCTTTGCAATTGCGCATTCCCGAATGGAGTAAGCAAACCGTATTAAAGGTGAACGGTGTGGTTGTGTCCGTGAAAGCCGGAACATACACTACGTTACAGCGCACATGGAAAAATGGTGACGAAGTAACACTCCAACTTGACATGCGCGGACGCATCGTTCATGCGCCGGGAAGCTTTCAACAAGCGGTTGTTCGCGGGCCCGTAGTATTGGCGTTGGACAGCCGCCTTGTGCCCGAACAGGATTCGGCGATTTGGTTGCTGGGCGACCCGCATGTGTACCAGGAATTTCCTGGCCAACCGAAATACAAATACATTCTTCCGAACAAGGATTTTGCTTCGCAAACTGAAGACGTTTACATTGACCTGAAGCCGGTGACTGCACAAGATAAAAACATCTGGCTGGCCTTTGAAGTATCGTTTGTGGTGCGGCCGGTATTTCACATCCACAGTGAAAAGAAGATTGTGCTTTGCGATTTTTCGTCGGCGGGAAATCAGTGGAGCGAAACAAATCTTTACCGAACCTGGTTGCCGCAACCGCTTTACATGAACAACATGTATGCTCGCAACACCTGGAAATTTTCACTTTATGCCGCGAAAGTAAGACCCACGGTTCCGAAATACATTCAGGTGGCCATGAACGAAAAAAACAAAATCAATTCTTCCAAATGAACAAGTTTACGACTGGCTATTTTTTTCTTTCGCTTCTTTTTTTGAGCTGTGCTTCTTCCAAACCAACGCAGGACAATGCGGCAATAGACGTGCAAAAAATTTGGGATGCAGGCAATCACAATGCGTTCACGGATTTGATTCGTTACAACAACGCATTTTATTGCACCTTTCGCGAAGGATCGGCACACGTGCAAGGCTGGGATGGCAAGGCCCGCGTCATTAAATCAACCGATGGAAAGAATTGGTCAAGCGTGGCGCTTTTTTCGATTGCGGCCCGTGACATCCGCGACCCAAAAATTTCGATTACACCTGACAACCGGCTGATGATTTTAATGGATGTGGAAGCCAACGACAAAGGGAAAGTTACCTCCCGCAAACCTTATGTGTCTTTTGCTGGTACCGATGATAAATTTTCAGAGCCAAAAGAATCTGAAGTGGACAAGTCTATTGCATCGTGGAGCGATTGGGTTTGGCGGGTAGCCTGGTACAACGGAACCGGTTATTCAGTGAATTATCAACCCAACGGATTTTATCTTTTAAAAACAACCGATGGCAGCCGCTTTGAAAAAGTAACAAAGCTTGATGTAACCGGATATCCGAATGAATCTACCATTCGGTTCGATAAAAACGGGAAAGCTTATTTTCTCATTCGCCGCGAAGCGGAAGATAAAAAGGGCCTGTTGGCAGTCAGCGATCCGCCTTATCAAAACTGGACGTATCATTACCTCGACCAACGTCTTGGCGGACCAAATTTTATTTTCCTCGATGATAAAACGCTTGTTATTGGTTCGCGTTTGTACCCTTCAGAAGAAATAGCGGGTGAAGGTAACAAGCGCCATCAATCAGCCGTGTTTGTAACAGACCTGAACGGTAAAATTAAGAAGACGATTGTTTTACCCAGCGGCGGCGATACCAGCTATCCCGGAATGGTTGTTTACGACAACATGCTCTGGTATTCTTATTACTCGTCGCACGAAGGAAAGACATCTATTTACTTTGCTAAAATCCCATTGAAGCAATTAAAATAATCCGCTTTTCAAACCCATGCAGCAACAATTTTTCGTAAGAAAGAGAACAGGTTTTATCCGTGTGCAATTTCTTTTCTCGCTTCTTTGTTTTCTCATTTTCAACCATGCATTTTCACAAAGCGATAGTGCGATCCGAAGGCTGAGCAATCCTGACGGTTGGTTGATTCAAACAAAAAGTTCAGTTTACCAGTTAACCATAACTGCCAATAAAAAACTGCTTCCTGTTTTTTACGGCCCTTCAGAAGAAGCCGCTTTTACCTCTCGAAATGCTGGTTGGTACGAAAGGGTAGAAGAAGTGCCGGTGCGTGGCGGACTGGCCAACAAATCAACGGCATTGGAAGTCGTGTTTGCCGACGGCGTTCGTGATGCCGATCTGCAATACGTGAGCGGCGAAGTGGTGCAGAACAATGGAAGGTCCACGCTAAAGATCGTGCAAACGGATAAAATTTATCCTTTACAAATAACGACCTACATCCGTGTATTACCTGAATATGATGTGTTGGAAAAATGGATGGAAGTAGGCAACACGGCAAAGAAGGGCAACATCAAAATAGAGAAATTATTGTCCGGTGGTTTTGCCCTCCCTGCCAATGAGTATACCCTCACGCAATGGTCCGGCACAGACCTGAACGAGTTTCAGCATTACGAATCGCTATTGACGCCAGGTGTAAAACTGATTGAAAACAGGGCCTTTAAATCCAATCCCAACGCACCCTGGTTTGCCGTGCAGCCGAAGGCATCAGCCGGAGAAAAAAACTCACCGACATGGTTTGGCTCCTTGCATTACAGCGGCAATTGGCAACTGGTCTTCGACAAGGCTTTTGCAAACGGTTTGCAGGTGCTTGGCGGAATGAATTTTTGGGATACGGAATGGAACCTGAAGCCTGGAATGAAACTGGAAACACCGAAGCTGACCATTGGTTTTACGCCGCACGGCGCCGATGGCGCTTCGCAATGTTTAGCGGCTTATGTTCGCCATGACGTATTGCCTCCATCACATCGCAATGTTTTGCGGCCGGTGTTGTACAACAGTTGGGAAGCCACGTATTACAGCGTGAGCGAACAGAATCAACTGGAGCTGGCACAAAAAGCAAAAGAACTCGGCGCAGAACTTTTCGTTATCGACGACGGCTGGTTTCGCGGCCGCACCGATGGCCGTTCGCAAAGCGGTTTGGGCAACTGGGACGTGGACAAAAACAAGTTTCCAAATGGACTTACTCCGGTGATCAAAAAGGTTCACGAACTGGGCATGCAATTCGGCCTTTGGGTGGAACCGGAAAACGTGAATCCAAACAGCGATGTGGCAAAAGCGCACCCCGATTGGATATTTCAAGTGCCTGGACGCACCGGAAACGTGAACCGTAAAATATTGAATCTAGCCAACGAGGCCGTGTACCAGCATTTGCTGGAAACCTTTACGCGGCTATTGAAAGAAAATGAAATTGATTTCATCAAATGGGATCAAAACAACGCATTGTCGGAGCCGGGATGGAGCGGCGCTTCAACTGAATTGCAACGCGAAGCAAGGATACGTCACATAACCAACGTTTATCGTTTGGTGGAAGAATTGCGGAGGCGTTTTCCAAAAGTTTTGTTTGAGTCCTGCTCCGGCGGCGGAGGTCGTGTGGACCTGGGTATGCTTTCAAGAATGGATCAGACCTGGTTAAGCGACAATACCGACCCGGTTGACCGTCTTTACATTCAATATGGTTTTTTAGAAGCCATGCCTGCAAACGCCATGGTGTCGTGGGTTACCAGCACCACACGCCATCAACCCGTTTCGCTTGACTACCGTTTTGATGTTTCAATGAGCGGTGTCTTGGGCATTGGCAGCGACATCAGGAAAATGACGCCTGCTGATGTTGATATTGCACGAAAGAAGATTGCTCTTTACAAAGAGATTCGTCCGCTGGTGCAGCAGGGAATTTTGCATAAACTGGTTTCTCCTTTTGAATCTAATCGCTGTGCCCTGCAATACAATAGCGACGACAGTAAACAAGCCGTTCTATTCTGCTACAATATGGCCGAATACTTGAATGGCAGCCAACCATCAGACAGAGGTTCAAAAACGTTGAAGCTAGAAGGACTGAATCCAGCGAAAAAATACCGTTTGCAAAAAGCCGGTGACAGTACCGATAAAGGCACAGTTTATCCGGGAGATTTTTTAATGAACATCGGTTTGGCCTGGCCGGTGAAAAATGCTTACCAAAGCCTCATCTTTACGCTGAAACAAATTGATTAACCAAAAGAACATTTTTCATGTTACGAATTGGCGTTGTGGGAATGAGTCCCGGAAATGCGCATCCTTCTTCCTGGTCGGCTATTATTAACGGAGAGTTTGACGGCGATAAGATCGCGGCCATGGGCTATCCAGCCGTTGCCGATTACCTGCAAGCCAACAAGCCAACCCTGGGATTGCCGGGTGCAAGAGTGACACACGTGTGGTCGCAAAGTCGTGATACCTCGGAAATGATTGCGGCCACTGCGGAAATTGCAAACGTTGCCGCGGATGCAGCCGAAATGATCGCGAACGTTGACGCGGTTTTGCTCTGCCGCGATGATCCCGAGAACCATGTGGCAATGGCGAAGCCATTTGTTGATGCAGGACTTCCGCTTTTTATTGACAAGCCACTATGCTCAACAAAACAAGACCTCGATTATTTTTCCAGCGAAATAGAGAAAGGAAAATTTATCATGTCCTGTTCGTCCATGCGCTATGCGTCGGAATTGATGGCGGTGAAGTCAAGTATAAAGTCATTTGGTAAAATGGAACTGGTAACCGGCGTAGGAAAAAAAGATTGGTTGAAGTACGGCATTCACATGCTGGAAGGAATCGTTTCGGTTTTAAATGATCCCAAACCGGTAAGCGTTCGAAACGTTGGCAGTGCAGTTAAAAACAGCGTACAAATAACGTATGAAGGCGATCTGCAAATGATGTTGCACCTTTTCAATGACCTTGTTCCCACCATGCAGCTTTCCTTCTTCGGACAGGAGAGCTGGCGCACAGTTGAAATCAAAAATTCTTACGCCATGTTTCGTGACAACATTATCGAATTCATACGTTCGGTGCAGGAAGGAAAATCAAGAATTGATTTTGCTAAAACAAAACAGATCATCAACGTAATGATTGCCGCGGAGGAAAGCTTGGCGGCAGGCGGGCAGGCAATCATGCTTTAACTACAAACCATGAATGTAAAAGAATTGTTGAATCTCAAAGGCAAGGTTATTCTTGTTACCGGTGGCGCAGGTAATTACGGCAAATGCATTGCAGAGGGATTAGCAGAAGCCGGCGCAACGGTTATCATTGCTTCCAGAAACAAGGAAAACATTGATGTCGTTGCAAACGATTTTAAGAAAGTTGGTTTGGATGTGCACGGTATGCAGGTAGACCAGGGTAATCACGAATCGGTCTTAAACTTGAAAGCGCAGATTAAAGAAAAGTTTGGTAAACTGGATGGCTTTGTGAATAACGCCGTATCAAGGCCCATGAAAAGTTATTACGCACCGATTGAGCAATTTGCTGAATCGATGCAGGTAAATGCCACGGGCATGATGGACATTTTGCGAGAGATGGCTGACCTGATTATTCAAAATGGCGAAGGCGGCAGCATCATCAACATCAGTTCCATGATGGGCATGTTTGGTCCCGATGTATCGAATTACGAAGGCACCGACATGAACAAAGATTTGCCGCCGGATTATTTCTTTCACAACGCAGGCCTTATCAACCTCACACGCTTTCTTGCGCAGCAGTTTGCCGGAAAAAATTTGCGAGTGAATTGCATCAGCCCAGGTGGATTGTTCAACAATCAACCGGAACGCTTTCTGGAAAACTATACCAAAAAAGTTCCCTTGCGTCGCATGGCCAACAACGATGACATCAAAGGCTTGGTCGTGTTGCTTTCGTCAAAAGCCGGCACTTATATCAATGGGGAGAATATACTGATGGATGGCGGGCTGAATGCCTGATATAAAGCAATTTCTATTCTTGATAAAGAAGGCGGCAGGGAAGTTTTCGTTTCATTTTTAACGAGATGAAGGCGCTTGTAAATGATACTTAAGAACGTATGGCAATGGCGTGTATACCCGATGTGCGAGTCGCAGATTGGGAAGCTTACACGATATACTAGTAAAAAGCATTGATTTGCAAACGTGACAAAAACCTGAAAAAAAGTATTAGAAACCACCCGAATAGTAGCAGAAGCCGTTGACAGAGATGGCTAAATTCGATGCAATAAGACTGCTTTTACATTCTTCTAACGAAAACATTAACCATGGATTATCAAGTTCGTTCAAATCCTTTTACGCGTCGCCGGTTTCTCAGTTTAACGGGTAAAGCGGCAGCAGCTTTTGCTATTATTCCCAATGTGGCTTTTGCTGGAATGCTTGATGAAAAAAAAGTAAGAGTGGCAATTGTTGGCGGCGGATTCGGATCTGCTTTTAATTTTCACGAACACCCTAACTGTATTGTCGAGGCCGTAAGTGACTTGCGGCAGGATCGTAGGGAAAAATTGATGCAGGTATATAAATGTTCCAAGAGTTATGAGTCGCTGGAGATATTATTGAAAGATCCTAAAGTAGAAGCGGTGTTTATTGCTACACCGGCTCCGGATCATGTCCGTCATACCATCGCAACCCTGAATGCGGGAAAACATGTGCTGTGTGCCGTGCCGGCAGCCATGACATTGGAGGAATGCCATCAACTTAAAAATGCCGTGCAGCGCAGCGGGCTTACCTACATGATGGCGGAGACAACGGCGTACCGGCAAAATACAATCTCGGTTAAAAAGTTTTACAAGGAAGGTGCATTTGGAAAAATTTTCAGTGCAGCGGCCGAATACAATCATCCGGGACTTGAAGACTATTTTTTTGATAACCAGGGAAAGCCTACCTGGCGGCACGGGCTTCCCCCCATGCTCTATCCCACCCATTGCACTTCGTTTTTGATTTCGGTAACAGGAGAACGGCTGACGCATGTAAGCGCTATGGGCTGGGGTGATAACAATCCGAAGTTGCAAAATAACCCGTACAAAAATCCTTTTTGGAATGAAACTGCTTTTTTTAAAACAGACCGGGGCACACCGTTCCGGGTAGAAGTAAACTGGAAGGGTGCTTTGCGTGGCGCCGAACGAGGCGAATGGCGCGGCGATAAAATGAGTTTCTTTTCGGCCTTGCAGGAAGGAGGCGACCATACGATCGTGCGAACGGCCGATACCTTAGGGCACGACGATGCCGGTTTTAAAAATAAAACCAACAAGGTTGAGACGTACAAGCAGGAATTCTGGTGGCAGACGGATATGCTGCCGGAACCGCTACGGCACAACAGCGGCCATGGCGGTTCGCATACCTTCATTACGCATGAATTCATCGACGCACTGGTTAAAAACCGCCAGCCTGAAGTGAACATCTATGAAGCGCTTGCGTATACAGTCCCGGGCATTGTTGCCCACCAATCAGCACTTAAGAACGGAGAGTACATGAAGATTCCAAATTTTGATAAGTAGCACAGGGAAACCATAAGCATCTGGCATGAGCATTTTCGTTGACAAAGCTGGCTCCAGTAGCATACGGTCTATCGTTCAATCCATCAGCATGCAATTAAATTTTCAAGGAGCGTTCATTAGCAATTTCATTGTGATGATTGGTCTGCTTTGCAGCGGAAGCGGTATTTGCCAGTCCCCAGCCGTAGCAACAGAGGCGCCGGCCTTGCGCTGGAGCCGGGGTGAAATGGCCTATGTAGTTGCTACTCCCGAAACGGCATTAGAGAAAAGGGTAGTGAAACGTTTGTCTGATTACTTATCGCAGGTGTTGCGTTGCGAAAATAAAGTTGTGAGCAATCTTTCAAGTGTACCTGGAAATCGGCCTGCGATTCTTCTTTCCGCGAACGCGATAAATAAACAGAAGGTTGGCTCCTCTCCGGAAGCGTATAATATCGAAACCTCAATCATCGGGAAGCATCCCGTTGTCCGGTTATCCGGCAATTCAGCATTGGGATTAAAGCAGGCCGTGCAACGTTTGCTCATCAAAAGCAGCCAGGATGCGCTGGGGCTCGCCATTCCGCCATTGCATTTAAATGAAAGTCCCTGGATAGCCCGCCGCGAATGGACGCTTTGTCCGTGGTCGCCCAACCTAGTGCGCGGCGTCTTCAACAACCCCAATGCCGATAAGCGGTTGAACGTATGGCTTTACAGCAATCAGCAGATTAAGCAGTATGCGAACATGTTTGATGCCTTTGGGTTCAGTGGTTGCCAGTTAATGGAAACGGTCGCCAGTTATTCAATTTTAGGCAGTCCCGAAGCCTTTCAGGATCGCCAGATGAAATTTGCAGAGGCAGTTCGTGCCAACGGTCAGCAGCTTACGTTATGGGTGTGGGCGGCGCAGTTTAATGACTACGGGTGGTATGATTCATCCGTTACCTACACACCGCAAAAAGGATACACGGCGTTTACCGATCCGAAAGTGCGGGCCGGCTTTGAAAAGTATTACAACGGCTACGCAAAGATGGCGCCCTATGTAGACATGTTGATCACTCATTTCTATGACCCCGGTTCATTGAAGAATCGGAATGATATATTCAACTACATGCGCCTTTTGGTAGGAAAATTCAAAGCCAAAAATCCAGCGGTGCAATTAGGGGTTGACTTTTGGGCTTCTGACTCGGATTCGGCCTACATGAAGCAATTGGTTGACAACGGATTTAAGGATGCATTGCTACTTGAAAGCTCTATGCCGCATCTATACCCACCGGGAGAAAGAGAACATCTTCATGCGGAAGCAAAAAAACAGAACCTGAAGATTGGCGTGTGGGGTTGGCACACGGCAGAAATAGAAACCGATCAAAATCCAATGATGCATGTGAATGCAAAGTTGTTAAAAAATTTTTACCAGCAGATAAAAAACGGGGTTGATAAAATCCAGCCACTCAGTTACTGGTCAGAGATGGAGGCCTATCACCTGAACAACATATTTACCCAGTACGCTGCTTCCCAACTTTTGTGGAATCCAGACCGCGATGCCGATGAAATTCTGCGTGAAATTGCAGAAGGAATTTGGGGACCACGCAATGGACCAGCCATATTGGACGCTATTCAATTGATCCAGGATGTTCGTTCAGGACCAACGTGGGATACCTATTGGATTTGGTCGAAGCAACACCGGCTGGGAACCCCAGATGCTCATTCCGACTTGAAACGTGCAGAAAACGCCATCGCAGCTCTTGGGAATATGCAGACCGATACTTCCTTTGTTCCCAAGTTCCCGTTGCCTTTTCCGCCATCCGTATTTGTCGAATTGATGCTCCCGCATCTTTGGCAGATACGCCAGTTCGCCGAATCAAGAATCGAGGTTGATAAAATCCGGGAAGCGGCTGGAAAAGGTACATCTAAACAAGCGCTAAAAAAGATGATTGAGGCGGCCTGGAAGCCGGTGCGTGAATACAATACGTGGGTTGGCATGTTTGGCACACTGGAAGCGGCAAAGCAGGAGAAAATGTTCCTGGACTTAGGAAAAGAACTGGAGGTTGAAGTGCAAACCCCTGGCTGGATAAGATGGCGGGATGCCAACCGACTTCTGCAGGTCTTGCAAAACCGCCAACGATCTTTTAAAGAACCATTCACCTTCAAAGCTGATGCCCCGGTACTCTGGAGAGCTTTCAACTGGACAAAAGAAAAAGGATTGGACAGGCTGAAATTATTACAGGAGAATGGATGTGTCAGCAACAACTCTGACGGCACTTCCCAATTGACCAATTGGGAAGAATACAGAAGAAAGTAACCGACACTCGTGAAGATATTTTTCCATTAGGGAAACAACGTTCAAAAACAGAACACTTCGGTATTGCAATGCGTCAGACAATGCGGAATTCTATACATAGCCTGCTTTCCTTTATTTGGTTGTTGTTTTTTCTAAAAGCGACTTCGCAGCCTGTATTTACCGAAGTGCAGCAAAGTGAAAACCTCTTGCGCAATGGCGATTTCATGGCCCGTGATCCGCTTCAACGTCCGCTTAACTGGTTAACAGGCGCAGGCTTGCAAACGGCCATATTGTCGTCGCAGCAACATCACGGAAAACAACCCGATGATCTTTCCCTGAAGTTGCAGGATAGTTCGCAAACCCTCGACCTCGTATTGCGAAGCGACAAGCATGTAGCCGCACCGAATGTGAATTACCGCGTTGAAGCCTGGGCAAAATATAGCAACGGGTCGCAACAAAGATTGCTGCTTGAATTTTGGGATCAGAACAACAAATGCATTGCGGTAAGCGAAGCAACAATCAACGCAGATACGTCTTGGCAACGCTATCACGTTGAAAAAAAAGCGCCGGATCAAACCACGCATGTGACCGTCTCGCTTACGTCTGCCAAAGAAGCAACAGGGCTGGTGTATTGGGACGATGTTTCCTTGTGCTACGACTTTGTGTACAGCAAACTATTGCCGCTAAACCGGCGCGAACTTTTTCTCGATGATTATCGCATTCAATCAATGAACGAAGTGCAGCGGCTTGTGCATCCAGCTCAAAAGTCAAAACCCCTGATTCGCCCGACAGAACCATGGGAAGGCAGCTCCGTTTATATCTACGGTACCGTGTTGAAAGACGAGCCGCAAGGAAGCGGATACCGCATGTGGTACACAGCCTATCTCGATGGACAATATTACCTGTGCTATGCGACAAGTGTTAATGGATTGGTTTGGAAAAAGCCGGCGCTGAACGTGTTCAACTTTCGCGGCAGTACCAGGAATAACATTTGCCAAACCGGCGGAGGAACCGTTGTTTATGATCCGGATGCAGCCGATAGCAACCGTCGTTATAAATTGATGTCAGTAAGTTACCAAGATAGTGGCAGAAAATTTGGATACGGCGTTTGGTTTTCTGCCGATGGTTTCCGGTGGAAAGAATACAAAGGCAATCCCGTTCTTCCGTATGCCGACGTGTCAAACGTATCTTACGACAGAGATCAAAAATTGTTCATTGCTACCACCAAACAACGCATGGTGGTAAGCAATACAAGCGTTACACCCAACAAAATGGACAGGGCGGCTTTCGTTTCCGTCAGCAAAGATTTTATTCACTGGACAGCGCCGGATGCAACGGGTTCATCCTGGTTGTTGGCGGTTGAAGGCGATATGATAGATGATTGGGCTGTAAGGGCCAAAGGCGGCATGGAAGGCCAGATTTACGGCATGACCGTTTATCCTTACGACAGCATTTACATTGGCATGCCTTGGACCTTTGACGTGATGAACTACAAGTCCGGAATCTTTGCAGGCTATGGCGATGGGCCCATACAACCGCAGCTTGCAACTTCCCGCGATCTTCAGCATTGGAGCCGTCTTGATCGCGACCCCGTTATCCCGTTAGGAAAAGCCGGCGCATGGGACGACGGTACCCTTTATACGTCCAGCACTATGCAAGTAGCCGAAAAAGAGATGGTGATTTATTACGGCGCTATGAACCTGCCGCACGGCGGCGATAAAAAGGACCAAAAGCAAGTGGCGCAGATTGCCACTGCAAGTTGGCGCCGCGACGGATTCGTATCGCTGCACAATGCCGGTGATGACGAAGGAACAGTGGTGACAAAGGCAATCGTAACCCAAGGTTCGCACTTGCAGGTAAACGCGAAGCTGCTTGTGAATGGAAGGATCCGAGTAGAGATTTTAGACGAAGACGGAAAGCCGATACCCGGTTATACTTCCGCAGATGCTGTTCCGCTAACAGGCGATAATTATTTAACGACGGCTCGATGGAAAAACAACAATGCTTTAAATCATTTGCATGGCCGGGCCATCAAACTAAAGTTTTACATCAAGGGAGGCGATTTGTATTCTTATTGGTTTACGAATTGACTTCATTCTCCATCGGTAAGTAAATGTTTTGCCTGTGAGAAGGATTAACGCTGCGTACGAAAAATCATTTAGCGATTGCTTTTTATCATTACTCCAGAAATTTATTCGATTAAAAATGCTATTCATTCTTCATCGTTAACTCGATAGTCTAGAAGACTTGATTTCTTGTTTTTATATAACCCTGCCTCAAAACTGGTTCTTAAAAAATAGTACGCTCATTCTATAAAAAAGTAACAGTGGCGTAAAACAATAGAGGCTAATTTCCGAGCATGATAACAGCAGCCATCCCGGCAAAAAGGATTTCGATGAAACAAGCCTGGCTTGTGGTCTTCTTGCTGGCTGTGGTGGGATGCCTAAATTACCTCGACCGCGTGATGATCACCACGATGCGTGATTCGATCCGCGCCGATATGCCCATGACCGATGCGCAATTCGGCTTGCTTACTTCTGTTTTTTTATGGGTGTATGGGTTATTAAGCCCGTTGGCAGGTTTTCTTGCCGATAAGTTCAACCGCAGCCGTGTTATCATAATCAGTTTATTCGTGTGGTCGGTCGTAACCTGGTTAACGGCGCACGCAACTACGTTCAATCAACTGCTCGCTACCCGTGCACTAATGGGCGTTAGCGAAGCTTGTTACATTCCCGCTGCGCTGGCCTTAATAACGGATTATCACCGTGGCAATACACGTTCGCTGGCTACCGGCATTCACATGGGCGGCGTAATGGTGGGGCAAAGCCTTGGCTTCTTGGGTGGCTGGATTGCCGAGAATCATCACTGGAGCGATGCCTTCAACGTCTTTGGTTTGATTGGGATTGCTTATGCCATTGTGCTGCTCCTTTTTTTGCGTGATGCTTCTTCCGGCAAAAATGCTGCAGTAGAAAAAGAATCAAATCAGCACATTCATTTTTGGGATGCGATGAAACAGCTATTTAGTCGCAAGTCTTTTTTGTTGCTCTTGTTGTTTTGGGGCTTGTTGGGCATCATCGGCTGGATGACGATGGGATGGTTGCCCACGTATTACAAAGAGCATTTCAATCTTTCTCAAACGGTAGCGGGTTTGTATGCAACGGGTTATCTCTACCCCGTGGCTTTTGTTGGTGCATTGTTGGGTGGTTATCTGTCCGATCGTGCCAGTAAACGGGGTGGCGAAAAAGCAAGAGTGCTCGTTCCGGCTATCGCACTGGCCATTGCCGC
Source organism: Flavisolibacter ginsenosidimutans (assembly GCF_007970805.1). GTDB lineage: Bacteria > Bacteroidota > Bacteroidia > Chitinophagales > Chitinophagaceae > Flavisolibacter > Flavisolibacter ginsenosidimutans. The sequence goes on from NZ_CP042433.1 coordinate 49,316, forward strand.
ACCGGCTGTTTTTATTGCCAGCAGTACCGACGTTGTATTTGTTGCCATCATAGGTTTTTTATTTTATGGGCTTACCCGCATCTTCGGCGACGTAAACCTGATGCCCATTCTTTGCCAGATTGCCGACAAACGTTACCGTGCCACCGGTTATGGTGTATTGAACTTATTCGCCAGCCTTGTGGGTGGTCTTGGCATTTACGCCAGCGGCGCACTGCGTGATGCACACATCAACCTCAGTGTGTTGTTCAAAATTGCAGCGGTCATGTTGTTTATCGCTGTCTTATTGCTGCTCATCATTCGTAAAAACCTAAAAGAACCAGTGGCTGTTGAATAAAACCAGCCTGGCCCAAACATTCAAAGATGAACCGCTTTAAACCATCACTTTTTTCTTTCATAATCTTTACCATGACGGTCTTCACTTCTTCTACCTGCACCGCTGATCCGCTGACGGATAAAGCCCTAGCTGAACTGAGAAATGTTTTGAAAACAGAAACGGAATTTGTAAAAGTTCATGCGGCTGAATACCTGATCTGGCTTGGCTATCCGGCCGAAGTGCGACAGGTATTTTTGAAGGAAAACGAATTGCACGGCGACCAGCCAAAGTATCGAATCACGATCTGGCGAGTGCTGGCGCAAACCGAAACCGATCCGCAAGGAAAGAAGGTTTGGTACGATAAAATTTTCAAGGCTTTTGGCGATGTGAACGGTCCTGACAGATTGCATGCCGCCGAAACATTGGCCAAGCTCAAACTCTCACCGGCGGAGCGTTATCCTGAAGCCACGCAAAAATCAATCAACGACGAAAGCCGCAACATGCAGGCTTACACTCACTGGGCTCTTTCGTATGCGCCGGGTGCAAATGCAGATCGGTTCAGAAAAGATTTTTTAAAAATGGCGGAAAGCGATACGAATCAAATTGTCCGCATGATCAGCGCTTTCATCCTGCGAAAGAGCGGCGGTTTAACTGAAACTGAATGGACTGAACTTTCGCGGGCAGCTTTAGCAGAGCCTGCAGATTCACCCTTAAAAAAGAACCTGCTGAATACTGCGATTGTTACCTTTCCTTCCGGCGAAAAAAGGACAGCCGATTATGAAAAGATCCGAAAGGCCATGACGGAAAATTATCAAAGATTCTCGGCCGGCGAACGCATGGAACTGGCGCAGGCGCTTGCCGAAAAAGGAGATGCTTCTGACTTGCCAATACTGGCTTCTTATCTTAACAACGAAAACAGCAAAGGTCTTTACGAAGCCGATAGCAAAGAAGCGGCGGATGTCAGAGCCAATGCTGCTTATGCCATTGTAAAAATTAAACGAAGAATCGAAGCTTCGGGTAAATAAAAACGAACAATTAATTAGCAGAAAGATTCATTAAATCCAAACACGTCAACCATGAACATGCGACCGAGCCGCGTACTGAAAAAATTGAGAGCAGGCGAAACCGTTAGCTGTATTAAAATAAATTTTGCCAATGCGCAAGTCTCCGAAATAGCATCGCTGGCTGGATTTGATTGCGTGTGGCTTGACCAGGAACATTCGGCGCAGGATTGGTCGGTAATTAACAGCCAGGTGTGGTCGGCAAAGGCCTGGGACACGGACACCTTGGTGCGCATACCACGAGGCAGTTACAGCGATTTGGTAAAGCCGCTGGAGATGGATGCTACGGGCATTATGGTGCCGCATGTGATGAGTGCGCAGGACGCCAAAAACATCGTGCGAATGACCCGCTTTCATCCCTTGGGATTGCGTGCCATTGACGGTGGTAATGCAGACGGTGCTTATACCAACATTGACTTCAACGATTACCTGGAGCAAGCCAACCGTGAACGCTTTGTCATTCTTCAAATAGAAGATCCCGAACCGCTGAAAGAGTTAGAAGCAATTGCAGACGTAGAAGGATACGATATGTTGTTTTTCGGTCCGGGAGATTTTAGCCAGGGCATTGGTGCGCCGGGACAGTGGAATCATCCGGACTTGATCGCTGCAAGAAAAAGAGTAGCCGAAGTGGCAAACAAGTACGGCAAGTTTGCAGCTACCACCGGCGGCATCGATAAGCTGAATGAATTTGTTGACATGGGCTACCAGTTTGTCAGCGTTGGTGCCGATGTGGTAGGCTTGTCTAATTACTTCAAAGGACTGGTGAACCAGTTTACAAACACGGCTGCAGAAAAGACCAAGGCAGCAAGTATCTATAAATAAAATTTTGAGCACAGTTATGCGGCAACGAAAGTTGGGCAAGACAGGATTATCGGTTTCGGAGATTGCCTTTGGTGGCGTGGAGATCGGGCTTCCGTACGGCATCGGCGTAAACGATCAATCGGACATGTTATCGCATTCCGAAGCGGTTTCTCTTTTGCATGCAGCTTTGGAAGGAGGCATTAATTTTTTCGACACGGCAAGACTTTACGGCGAAAGCGAAACCATCATGGGCAAAGCTTTTTTTAATCGCCGCAAAGACGTTGTCATTGCCACGAAGTGCAAACATTTTCGCGACGCTGATGGAACTATCCCCGCTTATTCATCTTTAAAAAAAATCATTGAAGGCTCGTTGACTGAAAGCCTTGCCGCTTTGCAAACAGATTACGTGGACGTGTTCATGCTGCACCAGGCCGATATTCAAATTTTGGAAAACGAAGACGTGCGGCGCGTGTTTCTCGACTTGAAAGAGTCAGGCCGTATTCGTGCCACCGGCGCTTCCACCTACGCGGCCGAAGAAGCGATGTTGGCCATTGACAGCAAAGCCTGGGACGTTATACAACTTCCTTTCAACTTGATGGACCAGCGACAGCAAACCGTTTTTTCTGCGGCTGCATCGCAGGGTGTCGGACTTGTCATTCGCTCCGTACTGTTAAAGGGCTTGTTGAGCAGCAAAGGCAGAGACCTTCATCCGGCTTTGCACGAAGTGGAAGCGCACATAAAAAAATACCGTTCGCTTCTCGATGAATCAACTATTGACCTGCCTTCACTCGCTACAAAATTTGCTTTGTCGTTTGGCGAAGTGAGTTCGGTTTTGGTAGGAATAGACCGTCTGAATTATTTACAGGAATCTCTTCGCACAGCCGATGGAGTTTACTTTGATGAACAGAAATTAGCGAAGGCAAAAGCCTTGCAATATCCCGATCCTTCGTTTCTTGATCTCCCGAAATGGGATCGCTTGGGTTGGCTGAAGTAAAGTTGGAATTTCTGTGCGTTGCGAAGTACAAGGAATAACCTGAAAGTAAAATATATTATCGCATGCTTTTTACACCGTCTTCAGTCCTTCGCGCCGCCATCAACGATTCGCCTGTAAATTTTCAAATGTCCTTTCAACAAGCAGTCATTCGCATCAATGTGTTTCCAGTTCAGGAATTTCATCACCTGCAAGGCTTTTGTATAAAGAAGTGACAGGCTTTTGTCGGCAACGAGAAGATGGCTAAGGCTCCGGTCAAGACTTTGCAACTCGGTTCCAATTACCAGTCCCGATAGATAAAAATAATTCTCCTCTTTGCTTAACCGATGAAACAAATCGTTTATCCGCACACGGAAACTGCTTTGCAGAAGATTCATAGAAGCGCTGTCGGTAACGCCTTTAGCAAACGTTTTTTGATGACGGATATCGTCCCAGGTCCCGGCCGCAACGCTTTGTGCAAGCATTGAATGTTGCGCCAGCAAGCGAAACAACTCACCCGTCATAAAGGTGGCGAACGATACAACCTTCTCACCGCAAACAACCGCATGTTTTGAATGCGTTCCCGGTAGGATGATGATTTGCTTTGCTTCATCTCCTTGCAATCCACAACCGAGAATTTGCGTTTCCTCGCCACGCATCACGTCGTCAGCCGTTTTTATACCCGACACCTGATATAAGGGGAAATGAAAATTGTCGTCTGGCTTTGTTTCATCAATTAGCAAATCGTCGCCAGTGATAAGAAAAGGCGTGGCTTTGTACGGCAATTCTTTCATGCCCAGGGTGGAGGAGGCCATGCCCGACACGATAATCGGCGTTGTGGTCTTTGTTCCCATCTTCTGTTCCAGCAAGCCGATATGTTTTTGAATAACGGAACAATAAAAGGCGAAGCGATGGGGTTCTGCTTTCCCTGTTTTTTTCCATGCGGTGAAAGTTGCGACAATGCCTTCGCCGGACTCAATTTCCCCCAAAACTTTTTCTTCAAGTGCATCCACCAGCCGCAATCGAAACCGGCTGCTTCCCCAATCGCAGCTTAAGAATATTTTTTTATCAGGCTTCATTGTTAAGGGCTGGTTGGTTTTGCAAAACAAAATCCGTTGCGACGTCTTCGCCGTCAATTCGCTTTATTTCACCCACCATAAAAATATAACAGCAGGCGCCGACGAAGGCCAAGACTCCAATAAAGAACAAAGCCGGTTTAAAGTTGCCGCTGCTGGCCAGATAGCCAATAATGATGGGAACGATGACGGAAGCCAGGCCGCCGATGAAATTAAATACGCCTCCCGTAAATCCTATCAGGTGTTTGGGCGCCAGTGCCGATACCAGCACCCAGGTAATGGAAGCAAGGCCGTTGCCGAAGAAGGCCAGCGAAAGGAAAAAGATGATCCAAAACGAACCGGAAACATAATCAGCGGCTACGATCGTGGTGGACAACAACAGGCCGAGAACGATGGGTGTTTTGCGGGCAATGCCGGCCGAGACATTTTTCTTCAGCAGGTAATCGGATGCAAAACCGGACAACAATAAGCCGCAAAAGGCCGCGATAAACGGAAGCGAAGCAAGAAAGCCTGACGTAAGAAATTGGAGTCCCCGGTATTTAACGAGGTAAGTCGGAAACCAGGTGAGAAAGAACCACAAGGTAGAATTGATGGTAAACTGCCCGATGTAAATGCCCCATAATTTTTTGGACGTAAAGGCCTGCCTTGCGGTAGCCCAGGTTAATTTTTTGGGAGCTTCGGTAGATTGTTTTTGCCTCCGTTGCGGCAAGCCGCCGCCTTCTTCAATGTAGGTTAATTCGGCTTCGTTAACGGCGGGGTGTTTAGCCGGGTCGCGATAAAAAAGGTGCCAACAAAAAGACCATAAAATACCAACAAGGCCCGTGGCGATAAACAATCCGCGCCAACCGAAAAAATGCTGTGCGGTGACAAGCAAAGGCGTTAAAAACGCCAAGCCAACAAACTGCCCCGACGTGTAAAGGGCAATAGCCGAAGCCCGTTCATTGTCCGGAAACCAGGCCGTTGCAATGCGGTTGTTGGTGGGATAAGCCGGCGCCTCAAACGCACCAATGAGAAGACGAAGAAAAAGCAGGCCGCTAAAGCCGTTTACAAAACCCTGAAAAAACGTAGCGGCGGACCAGCCAAACAAACTGCACGAATAAACAGGTCTCGGTCCAAAGCGGTCGGCCAACCAGCCACCGGGAATTTGCAGCAATGCATACGTCCAGCCAAAGGCTGAAAAAACAAGCCCCAGTTGAACCGATGTCAGATGAAAATCTTTGCTCAAGGCAGTACCGGCCACGGAGATGTTGCTGCGGTCCATATAATTGATCACCACGTTCACAAACACAAGGGCCAGCATTTTGTAACGGACGTTGGTTTTCTTACGCGGGCTTATAACCTTGTTGTTTGCAGGCAGCGGTTGATCCTTTTTGGGCGAAAACATTCGCGGCGGTTTAAGCTTTAAGGGGAATAAAACAGAAGTTGATTTTTGTTGGCTTGTTCATCACCATTCGGCCACGCTGCCATCTTTGTGACGCCATACCGGATTTTTCCAATTGTGCCCGATGGCTGCCATCTTTTTCACTTGCTCTTCGTTGATATCTATACCCAAGCCCGGGCCATTGGGTATGTTCACATAACCATCGCTGTAATGAAAAACTTCGGGATGCACCAGATAATCGAGCAGGTCGCTGCCCTGGTTGTAATGAATCTTAAGGCTTTGCTCTTGAATAAAGGCGTTGTGGCAAGTGGCATCAACCTGAAGACAGGCCGCAAGAGCAATCGGGCCAAGCGGACAATGCGGCGCGGCGGCTACGTCAAAGGCTTCGGCCATGGAAATAATTTTTTTGCATTCGGTAATGCCGCCGGCGTGAGAAAGATCGGGCTGAATAATGTCAACGCATCCATCCAGCAACAACGGCTTGAAATCCCAACGCGAAAACATGCGCTCACCGGTAGCAATCGGAATGGTTGTGTGTTGGCGTATCTCTTTAAGCGCTTCGTTATTTTCCGGCAGCACCGGTTCTTCAATAAACATGGGGTGAAAGGCTTCTAATTCCTTGGCCAATGTTTTTGCCATGGGCTTGTGCACCCGGCCGTGAAAGTCAATGCCAATATCAAGCGCATCGCCCACCGCTTCCCTGATGGCGGCCACGCGGGCCAGGGCCGCATCAATCTTTGCGTGCGAGTCAACGTACTGCATTTCTTCTGTGGCATTCATTTTTACCGCCGTGAATCCTTGTTCTTGCATTGCTTTTGCCGCAGTGGCTACGTCCGCCGGACGGTCGCCTCCAATCCAGGAATAAACACGCATGTTTTGACGGGCTTTGCCGCCAAGCAATTGATGAACCGGAGCGTTCAAAAATTTTCCTTTAATGTCCCACAAAGCCTGGTCTATGCCGGCCAGGGCGCTCATAAGGATAGCGCCGCCTCTGTAAAAGCCTGCCCGGTAAAGAACATTCCAATGATCCTCGATGTTGAGCGGGTCTTTGCCAATAAGGTATTCCATCATTTCATCCACGGCTGTTTTCACCGTCGCTGCTTTGCCTTCTATCACGGGTTCGCCCCATCCGGCAATGCCTTCGTTCGTTTCTATTTTTAAAAACAACCAGCGCGGTGGCACGGGATAGAGTTGGTAGGTTTTTATTTTCATACGCTATTTAGAAGAAGGTTGAACGGCTCGAACAAAGGCCTTTGCTTTTTCAACCAAGGCTTTTTCGTTCAGCGTGTCTTTTGTTAACGAGGAGGGCACAAGTGCACTGCCAATGCCAAAAGCAACGGCGCCTGCTTTTTGAAAAGCGGCGATGTTTTCGAGCGACACGCCGCCCGTTGGCATCATTGGAATGTGCGAAAGCGGCCCTTGCAAATCTTTAATGTATTGAGGATGCGAAGCCGGAAAAACTTTTACAATATCAGCACCGGCCTTGTAAGCCGTAACAATTTCCGTGGCGGTAAAAGCTCCCGGAATGCTTACGCAATTTTGCGCCTTTGTATACGCGATGGTACTGAGGTCAAGGGAAGGCGAAATAATAAAACCGGCACCGGCGTCTATTGCTTTCGCTGCCTGCTCAACATCCATCACCGTTCCTGCGCCGGTAAGCAGCTTATTGCCAAAGACAGCGGTTATTTCTTTTATCATGTCAAACGCCCCGGGTGTGTTGAGGGTGATTTCAACCGCTTTTATGCCGCCTTTTATCAGGGCTTCCACAACCGGCATCACGGTGTCAGCAGGCAATCCCCGGAGAATTGCCACAATCTTATTTGTCAGAATTTGAGAAGACGCTGTCGTCATAATGATTTCTTCACCGCAATTAAGTTAAGCTTTGTTGTCTACCTGCCTCTTTACCGGTAGGAAAATATCATTACTGTGAGCAATAGTATCAGCAGAGAAAAAACGACTTCGATATTTTTGGCTGAACGCTTTCCGACAGCGTGATTAAACTGATCCCCGATGAGGATAACCGATGTTTCCGCTATTTTGTTAACCGGTCCTTGCACACTCGACCCTTATCTTTCCGAAGCCCGCAAACTGCGCAGCGCTGCGTTCATTCGCATTCAAACCGACAATGGTTTGGTAGGCATTGGTGAAACATATGGCGGCTACTTTTTCCCTGAATCAGTTCCAGCCATCGTTGATTTTTTCAAACCCATTTTGATTGGTGCAGAAGCGGATAACATCGCTGAACTGTGGCAACGAATGTATCACTGCGGCAACTTTTGGTGCCGCGTCGGTTTGGGAGCAATCGTGCTCACCGGCATTGAAGCTGCATTGTGGGATATAAAAGGCAAAACGCTTGGCCAGCCCGTATATAAATTATTGCAACAGGAATATGCAAAGGCCTTTCCGCAAACTTCATTGAAAGAACACGCAAAACTTCCTTGTTATGCCACAGGTGGACCAAGCAATTACCCGATTGATAAACTAGCCGGCAAGATTGAATACTATCGTTCGCTTGGCTTCAACGGTGTAAAAGTTGGTGCCGGTGCTTATTACAAGGAAAGCGGTTCGGAGATTGCAAGCGAACCACAAGCCGCAGCCGATTTTGAAGCGGACAAACTGCGTTTTATTCGCGAACGTTTTGGCAATGATTTGTGGCTGATGCTGGATGCACACATGGGCAATCATGCCAAAACTACGTGGGGACTTGAAACTGCAACGGCCGTAGCAAATGCAGTAAAGCCTTACGATCTTTTCTTTTTAGAAGAACCGCTTCATTATACACGTCCCGATTTGTATGCGGAACTCTGTCACAACACCACTACGCCAATCGCTGGTGGCGAATGCCTGACGGCACCTTGCGAATGGCAAACGTTTATTGAAGGTAACTGCTTTCACGTTGGTCAACCCGATGCGGCCTTTGTATCCGGCCTTGGGCCGTTTATGGAAATCGCTTCAGGGCTGGCTGCAAAGAACCAGTCCATTGCGCCGCATGCCTGGGGTGCGGGTGCTGCGCAAATGCAAAACATTCATTGCGGCTTTGCCTGCGCTAACACCGTGATGCTGGAAGTGGCACCGGCTTATGGTCCTTTGCACAGCGAATTGATTGGTGACAGTCTGCAACTAAAAAATGGTTACATCTTGCCACCCGAAAAACCCGGACTGGGAATCGAATTGACGGATGAAACCATCCGCAAATTTCCCTTTGTTCCCGGCAGCGGTGAGTTCAACAGCGTGCCCGGAAAAATTTTATCCACCTAGCACTTCCATCCATGAACATTCTGATTGATATGCCCGTGTACGAACCTCTGCTCGCATCACTGCAAGCATTGGACGAAGTGAATGTGGACGTCATAAAAGAACCCGCAGTCTCATCAAGGCCTTTGCCGGTTGAGCAAATACGGGATTGCGATGTTTTGTTCTGTACTGTTCCGCCGTCCAATCATGCGGAAATGCGGAACCTGAAAATGATCCAGATAAGTTCTGCCGGCTACACGCAGCTGATCGGGCAACGATTGGAAGAAAGAGGCGTGAAAGCCTGCAATGCTTTGGGCGTGTTTGATGTGCCCATTGGCGAATGGAACATGGCCATGATGATCAACCTTGCCCGCAACCTGCGGCAGATGATTCGCAACCAGGAAACGAAGGTTTGGGACCGTGCCGCACAATTTCAAACCGAGATACGTTGCGGTGTCGTAGGCATCTGGGGTTATGGCGGCATTGGTCGCGAAACCGCGAGATTGGCGAAAGCCATGGGCATGCAGGTGCATGTGTTGTCCCGTTCAGGCGTTCAAAAAAGAGACAGCGTTTATTGCGTCCCCGGCACCGGCGATGCAGAAGGAGTTTTGCCCGACAAAGTGTTCGGTTACGAGGATAAAGAAACCTTCCTGAGAGGGCTTGATTTTCTCATCATGGCCATTCCGCAAACAGGCAACACGGAAGGCATTGTAGGTGAAGAAGAATTGCGGTTGCTGAAACCATCGGCCTTTCTTCTCAACCCGGCAAGAGGCCCGTTGATTAAAGAAGCCGCGTTGATAAAAGCGCTCCAGGAAAACTGGTTTGCCGGCGCAGCACTCGACACGCATTATTATTACCCAATGCCGGAAGATCATCCCTTGTGGCGCATGAAAAATGTTATCCTCACACCACACATCTCGGGCTCAAGCGCAAGTCCTCATTTCCTGGAAAGAACCTGGGATATTTTTTACCGCAACGTGCAACGATTGCAAAACGGTGAGCCTTTGTTGAATGAGTTAACGCCGTCTGCCTTAAAAGGAAAATAAAATGAATGCTCACTTTTTTTCTTCTTTGCTCCTCCTGGTTTTTTGTTTGCCCGTTATGGCGGTGAGCAAAAAAAACACAGACGAAAAAAAGTTGCTTTCACATCATTCCCTCCATTTTCAAGAACGGCGAGACATTGATTCCTTCTGGAAAAAAACAAAAGAAGAATTGGCGCTCGTTCCCGTCAATGCAAAAGTAGAAAGCATAAAAGAAGCCATTCCCTACCGCAAGTTTTTTATCACGGTGCACAGCCTTGGTGATGTAGAAGTGGCTGCTTTTCTTTCGCTTCCCGTACAAGGCGAAGGCGGCGCAAAACCCTGGCCGGTGATTGTGACGACGCCAGGTTACGGCGGCGACCAGCAAGGCGTGATGTTGAGCGAATGTCAACGCGGTTATGCCATCCTGCAAGTGTTCCCACGGGGGCAAGGCGAGTCAGCCAAATATTTTAAGCTTAGCGGCGACAAACTCACATCAAAACTGGATGCGCCAGAAGGTGCGTATTATCAAGGTGCTTACGCCGATGTGATGCGTATGATTGATTACATCGTCACCCGTTCCGACATTGACAGCAACCGCATTGCCATGGTGGGCACCAGCCAGGGTGGCGGCATTTCGCTGGCCGTTGCTTCGCTCGACAAACGCATTAAGGCGGTTGTGGCGCACGTGCCTTTTCTCTGCAATTTTCGTCTGGCTGCAAGCGTCAACAAATCCTTGGTAAAAACCCTCCTTGACAGGGCCAAAGCAAATACGGAAACGTCGTTGCAAACGCTGGATTATTTTGATCCATTGCAGTTGGTAACAAACCTGAAAGTGCCGGTGTTGATGAGTGCCGGCGGCAGGGACGAAACTTGTCCGGCGCAAACAATACAATCGGTGTACGATAAAATTCATGCGAGAAAAAAGCTGAAGTTTTATCCCGAACTGACGCATACAAGCAGCGTTGATTTTTACAATCAAACGTGGAGCTGGCTTGAAAAGAAATTTCGCAAACACTAATTGTGCGACGCAACAAAGCCATTTTGCAAAACGAATAACGAATGCTTAATCCTTTTCATAAATCATCGCTATGCTGTTGACTACACGTTACATTTTTAGTTTTATTTTCTCCTTTATTGCTCTTGGTTCGTTTGCACAGGAAAAGCAAACGGTTGAAGGATTCGACTCGGTTGTTTTTCATTACAACGCCAACCGCACACAGGCTGTGCGTGACTTTCGCGGTTCGTCGCGTGGCTACATGACCGCCGGTTGGTGGGCGCCTGAACAAATGAAGAAGAACATTCTCTCGTGGCGAACGGCTGCCGTTCCGGAAAAGAAACAAACCACTTTCGTCTTCATCGGTTCGTCTTCGGTATTGCCTTCTGAATTTTCCGTTGGGCCAAAAGCGAAGATGACTGTGAACGGCGTTTATGCCCTTACGTTTACACTGGGACGCATGCGTGACTTTACTTGGAAGGAAGGTGAGTATGAACTCAAATACATTTCCAAACGCGTAGAGTATCCCTACACCGGCAATCACCGCCAGTTTGAAATTCACGGCAACAGCGGCATCTATCAATTAACCGTTCCGGCATCGACGGTGCAAGTAGGCAAGAGCGCAGTAATCGAAGTGGAAATCCTTCCGTTTGAGCAATGGCCGAACGGTTGGTTTATGGTAAAGGAGAGAAGAGATGTGACCAAGGCTGCCAGCATCGAATCGCTGCAAGGCGAAATTGAGGCCATGCGTGCCGACTTGAACAAGATGAACGAGCAAACGCAGATACTGGCCACCGAAGTGTATGCGCCCATGCTCGATACAGTGCATCATTTTCAGCACCAGGTTATTTATACCAACGGCTATCGTCACCTGCATCCGGCCGACCTGATTAAACTAAAGAACGGCGACATTTTGATAATGGCGCGGCAAGCAACCGAGCACTATGCTAATGATGGCGACGTGGTGATGTTGCGTTCGAAAGACGGTGGTAAATCATGGCACGATCCGCAGATAATTACGGCCATTAAAGACGTGGACGAACGCGAAGGTTGCGGCATCCAACTAAAAGACGGAACCATCCTCGTGGGTGTTTTTTACAACGACAATTACCTGCCCTCAGGTGTTTATAATTGGAACGGCGCCGTAAAACTTCCGCAGTTGGACAGGCCACGTTTGGGTACGCATTTCATTACGTCGAAAGACAACGGCAAAACATGGTCGGCGCCAAAATTTTTGGACATCAAAGGCATGCCGTTCACCGGTGTGGAAGGACCAACTGATGCGCCGATTGAAATGCCCGACGGTTCCATCATCATGGGTGTAATTGGTTACGGTATTAACGGCGACAGCAAAAACATTGGTTCGGTGTTGTTGAAGTCAACCGACAAGGGTTCTTCGTGGAAATATGTTTCCACCATCGCCGGTGACCCGGGTGGCAAACTTGGCAACTTTGTTGAACCCGGCATCGTTCGCACCAAAACGGGTCGCATCATCGCTGGTCTGCGCAACGGTGCACCCGAAGGCGCCGTGTGGATGACTTATTCCGACGACGACGGTAAAACCTGGGCGCCTGTTGTCAAAACAGAGATGATTGGCCATCCCGTTGACCTGATACAATTGGCCGACGGCCGCGTAATGGCTACGTACGGCATTCGTGAAGGAAGACACACAACACCCGGCGGCATTCGGGCATGCTTCAGCAACGACAACGGAAAAACCTGGGACATCAATACGGAAGTGCAGATTCGCAATGATTTCTTTAACTGGGATATTGGTTATCCCGAGTCCATGCAAATGAAAGACGGGCGAATACTCACCGTTTACTATTATAACCTGTTTGGAAAATACTATTTGGGCCAAACGGTTTGGAAGCCGGTTCGTTAATTAATTGTTTTTAATCGTCTTTCATGAAGACAACCATGCGATTGTTTTTCCTGAACCTCTTTATTGCGTCTTCGCTTTTTGCAGCAGCACAAGAGCTACAAAAAGTAGAAGGCTATGACACAGTGCTGTTTCATTACAACGGTAACCGTTCGCTGTCCACCATCGATTATTTAGGCAATACACGCGGTTATATGACGGCTGCGTGGTGGGCCAAAGGACAGATGCAAAAAAATATTTTGTCGTGGCGCACGGCCGTTGTTCCCGAAAAAAAGCCGACAACGTTTTCATTCGTCGGTGCCAGTGCGCCACTGCCCGCTGAATTTTCCGTGGGGCCCAAAGTAAAACTGACGGTGAACGGCAACTATGCGCTTACGTTCAACATCGGTATGATGCGCAACTTTACATGGAAAGAAGGCGGCTATGAATTAAGCTATACGTCACAACGGGTTGAGTATCCTTACTTCGGTACAATGCGTGAATTTCATCCCGATGGCAACAGCGGCCTGTATCAGTTAACGGTTCCTGCCGATGCAGTGGAAGCTGGAAAGTCAGTGGTAATCGAAGTAGAGATGGTCCCCTTTGATCGTTGGAACAACGGCTGGTTCATGGTAAAGACATACAAAGACGTGCTGAAGCAGGAAAACATTCAACGGCTGCAGGGCGAGATCAATAGCTTGCGCAACGATGCGGCGGTTCTCTCCGAACAAACACAGATACTGGCAACAAAGGTGTACAACAAAATGCTGGGAACGGATGACCTTCAACACCAAGTGGTTTACACCAATGGCTATCGTCACTTGCACCCTGCCGATTTAATCAAGTTAAAGAACGGCGAGCTTTTGCTGATGGCAAGAGAAGGCACAGAACACATTGCCGATGATGGCGACGTGATCATGCTTCGCTCAAAAGACGGCGGCAAAACCTGGGGCGATAAGACAACCATTGCCGGAATTAAAAACGTGGACGAAAGGGAAGGTTGCGGCATTCAGTTGAAAGACGGAACAATCGTGGTGGCCATTTTTTACAACGGTCTTTATTTTCCGGATGGCGCTTATTTTTTGTGGAAGCCTGATCGCCAGTTAGCTAAAGATACGGTTCGTCCGCGTCTCGGCACATATATCATTACGTCGAAAGACAACGGTAAAACATGGTCCGCGCCAAACTACATTGACATTAAAGGAATGCCGGTGAACGGTTTGGAAGGCCCAACAGACGCACCGATTGAAATGCCCGACGGCTCTATCGTGATGGGCGTTATCGGTTATAGTCTGCACGGTGATCCGAAGAATACAGGCTCTATTTTATTGCGCTCAACCGACAAAGGAAAAACGTGGAACTATGTTTCTACCATCGCCAGCGATCCCGGTGGAAAGCTGGGAAATTTTGTAGAGCCGGGAATTGTAAGAACAAAAACAGGAAGGCTCGTGGTCGGACTTCGCAATCACGGTCCAGAGCAGGCCATTTGGATGACGTATTCCGATGATGACGGCAAGACATGGGCGCCGCCTTTTCAAACAGACATGATCGGTCACCCCGTAGATTTAATACAATTGAAAGACGGACGATTGATGGCCTCTTACGGTATTCGCGAAGCGCATGCAAAACCAGGCGGCATCCGCGTTTGCTTTAGCAACGACAACGGCAAGACGTGGGACATCAAAACGGAAAAGCAATTGCGTAATGATTTTATCAACATGGACATCGGTTATCCCGAATCACTTGAGTATCCCGGCGGCAAAATGCTGACGGTCTATTACTACAATCTTTTCGGCAAATATTTTTTGAGCGAAACCTTTTGGCAGTTAGACCGTAACAAAAAATAATTCATTCAAACAGCAAATACAAACACCATGAATAAAGCAAAAATTTTCATTTTCTTTTGTTTGTGCACAACGGGCTTGCTCATCATTTCGCCGGCCGTACAGGCGCAATATCTTGACAGCGCCAGGCTATCGGCTCCCGCCGATGTGGTGCACAATACACCGCTTGTTTTGGCAAAAGACAACAAGCTGAGTTTTGACTTTGGAAAAGAAAGAATGGTGATACCCGATGGCCTGCAACCTTCCATGCTGACGACAAAAGCAGGAACGATAATCGTGCAATCGCAAAATTCAAAAAAGCCCCTGCCGCAGCAGCGAATTTTTTATCCCTATGCAATGACGACCGTTGTTTCCCGCGACAAAGGAGACACATGGAATGAATTTTCTTTTCCCAAGGGCAGTAACGGTGTGGATATTGAAGGCGGCGCCATTCAATTGCGCAACGGAAAAATTCTGGCGCTGGAAACCTATGTAACGCCGGGCAAGGCCGCTGATGAAGGCATTGGCCTCATGTACACGTCTACCGACGACTGGCGCACCCTGCAAGGCCCGGTAGAAATAAAATTTAATATTCCGGATGCTGATTTTTACAGTTCCACCGACGACGGAGGAAGGCCTCATGCCGCCATGCGGCTTCACCGGCGGATAATAGAGTTACCGAACGGTGACTTGCTCACCACCATCTACGGCTGGCAAAAAGGCGACAACGAACCGGCAGGCTACATACCCACGATGAAGAAAACAAGAGTCATGCTTTTTCGCTCAAAAGACAAGGGAATGAACTGGGACTACGTGTCAACCGTGGCCGCGGAAAAAGGCATCGGCACGGAAGGTTTTGGCGAACCTGTTATAAACCGCGTCAACAAAGGGGTGCATGAAGGCCGGTTGATCTCTTTGATGCGAACAGGACGTGAATTGTACAAAACAATCTCTGATGACAATGGCAAAACCTGGAACAAGCCGGAGCCCATTGTTTTTGCGGGGCGTGATGTGTATGCCACCGATCAGTGGAAAGAAATGTTTAAGGACACGAAACGAAAAGGAGAACTCATTGTCAACAATCCCAATGAAATTATCGGCGCCGTTGTAGATCCTGATCTGCTGTCATTGCGAAGTGGCATTTTGGTAGCCGCCTTTGGTGTTCGTATTCCGGCAAGGGCCAACTGGCAAAACCCAACGCATCCCTGGAACGGAAATTATCTTGCCTTTAGCACCGACGGCGGCGATACCTGGGGCAATATTCTGCAGCTCACTTCTGGCATTTACACCACGCACTATATGGCCATTGAAGAAACGAATAAGGATAACAACATTTTTGTGGCTTATGATTTTGGCCACTGGACCAACAAGACTGGACGTTATACGTATGGAAGGCCGCTAACCATTTCGATGAAGAAGAAGTGAATGTACTAACGTCTTTATTAAAGTCACAGAAAATCTGTCGCGGCCTAAAAACTTTTCCAGACGTTTTAAAACATTTCAATCATGAAACGGATGAAAAAAATTAGTTCCCTGGTTTTGGTTACAATGCTGGTTAACCTTTCGTTACGGGCACAAAACCAACAGTGGGTAGAGGGATTTGATAAAGTGGTTTTCCACCACGACGATTCCGATCCGCGCCGTCCATTAAATCGTGATTTTCGCGGTCAGAGCAAAGGCTACATGACGGCCGGTTGGTGGATACCCGGTCACATGGACCGGAATTTTGTTTCCTGGCAAACCGCCGTTGTGCCCGAAAAAAAGCCGACTACATTTTCTTTTATTGGCTCTACATCCGTTCTTCCTTCCGAGATTTCGAAAGGCCCGCAGGCAAAGCTTACGGTGAACGGGCAATACGCACTTACGTTCACACTTGGTATGATGCGCGATTATACATGGACGGAAGGCGATTATCAGTTAAAGTATATTTCAAAGCGAGTTGAATATCCTTACACGAGTACACACCGCGAATTCGATTTGTACGGGAACAGTGGCGTCTTTCAGTTAAGCGTTCCGGGTTCGGCAGTGGAAGCGGGCAAGCCGGTTTCACTGCAAGTGGAGATTCTTCCATTTGAACGATGGCACAACGGCTGGTTTATGGTAAAGGAATACCGCGATGTGCTGAAGACCTCAATCGAATCGTTGGAAGGGCAACTGGAAGCCTTGCGCATGGACATGGCCAAACTGAACGAGCAAACGCAGATTCTTGCAACACAAGCATACAGCAAGATGCTTGGCACGGATAAATACGAACACAGTGTTGTGTACACTGACGGTTACCGGCACTTGCATCCCGCAGACATCATCAAGCTGAAAAATGGAGAGATTCTGTTGATGACAAGAGAGGGCACCGAGCACATTTCGAACGACGGCGACGTGATCATGCTTCGCTCAAAAGACGGCGGTAAAACATGGGGCGATAAGATAACCATTGCCGGAATTAAAAACGTGGACGAAAGGGAGGGTTGCGGCATTCAGTTGAAAGACGGAACGATAATGGTCGGCGTGTTCTACAACAATCTGTACGACAAGGACGGGGAATACGCATGGCCCACAAACAACCCCGAATTGCAAAAGCTATCCGAGTCAGACAAGCGTTATACGGAGCCGGGTAAACATTATCTCGGTGCTTACACGATTTCCTCAAAAGACAATGGCCGCACCTGGTCGAAGCCTGCATACATTGAAACAGCCAACATGCCCTTCACTAATCTTGAAGGCCCAACAGACGCACCCATTGAAATGCCCGACGGCTCTGTTTTGATGGCCGTGATTGGCTACAGCCCGAAGAGCGATGTAGGAAACCGTTCATCGGTAATGTTGCGTTCAACTGACAAAGGGAAAATCTGGAGTTATCTGTCCACCATCGCCAGCGATCCGGGCGGAAAATTGGGCGGCTTTATGGAACCCGGAATTGTTCGCACAAAAACGGGCCGCATCGTAGTAGGACTTCGGAATCACGCACCGGAGAATGCCATCTGGTCTACTTATTCAGACGACAACGGTAAAACCTGGGCGCCGGTTTGGAAAACAGACATGATCGGTCATCCGGCCGATATAATTCAACTCAAAGACGGACGCTTGGTAATGAGTTATGGCATCCGCGACGGAATTCACGGCTCGCCCGGCGGCATAAGAGCTTGTTTCAGTAATGACAACGGCAAGACCTGGGATATTAAAACGGAAGTGCAGTTGCGCAACGACTTCCTAAATGTGGACGTGGGTTATCCTGAGTCTATTCAGCGGCCCGATGGGAAAGTTATGACGCTCTATTATTACAATCTTTTCGGAAAATATTTTATTGGTTCGACGGTATGGCAGCCTTAAAGCGATAGAACAAAAAGCACGCAATCGTTATCAAATTAGCATTAAACAATAGAATCATAAATCATATAGAAATGGACCATTCCTTTTTAAAGAGAGGACGGCATTGTTTCATTTTACTTCTTTTTTCATTCAACGCTGCATTTGCACAAAATACAACAGCGATTCAATCCGTGCCCGATCCAAACGGTGGTTGGATCATTCGCACAAAGTCGTCTGCTTATCAATTGTTGCTATCAAGCGACAAACGACTGTACCCGGTCTTTTACGGTCCGCTAGCGCAGGCCGTGCATCAAAAGCGAACAACGCTTTGGACACAGCGTATTGAGGAAATCCCGGTGCGCGGCGGCTATCCCACCAAAACGCCAACGCTTGAAGTCATCTTTAACGACAATGTTCGCGATGCGGATTTGGAATATGTTTCGGGCGAAGTAGTGAACATTGACAACAGGTCCACGTTAAAGATCATAGAAAGAGACCGGCTCTATCCCTTGCAGGTAACCTCGTACATACGTGTGTTGCCTGAGTTTGACGTGCTGGAAAAATGGATGGAGATAAAAAACACCGGCAAGAAGGGAAACATAAAGTTACAGAACGCTTTATCCGGAAGCATTTTTTTGCCGCCGGATGAATACGTGCTGTCGCAACTTTCGGGCATGGAGCTTTCCGAGTTTAATCAATACAATTCCACCCTTTCGCCGGGACTAAAAATCATTGAAAACCGCATGTTTAAATCAAACAACAACATGCCCTGGTTCTTGGTACGGCCTAAAAGTTCTGCGAACGATTTACAGGGGCCGGCTTGGTTTGGGTCGGTGCATTATAGCGGCAACTGGCGGCTCATTTTTGACAATACTTACGACCGCTCGTATGCTTCCACCTTGCAGATTACCGGTGGCATTAATTTCTGGGATACCGAATGGACGCTCAAACCCGGCGAAACATTTGAAACGCCAAAGTTTTCGGTAGGTTATACATCCGGTGGAGCGGAAGGCGCGGCACAAAGCAATGCGGCTTATGTGCGCAAATCCATTCTTCGCCAAAATCACCGCGACGAAATGCGCCCCATACTTTTCAACAGTTGGTACGCCACTACGTATCACCTGAAGGAAGACGAGCAAATTGCGATGGCAAAGATTGCTGCGGGCCTAGGTGTGGAATTGTTTGCAATTGATGACGGATGGTTTAAAAACCGTGAGAAGGGAGACGAAGGTTTGGGTGATTGGGTAGTGGATCAAAAGAAATTTCCGAACGGCCTGCAACCAATGATTGACAGCGTGCATCGGTTGGGCATGAAATTCGGCATTTGGGTAGAACCCGAAAGCGTGGTGCTGAAAACGGATTTATACAAAGAGCATCCCGACTGGATTTTGGAATTTCCACGACGGCGGAAAACACCCGGTCGTGTATTTCTAAACCTGGCAAGGGAAGATGTTTTTTCGTACCTGTACTCATCGCTGGACCGGCTGCTGCGGGAGAATAAAATTGACTTCGTAAAATGGGACCAGAACAGCGTCATCTCAGATCCCGGTTGGGCTGACGCATCTCCCGACATGCAAAAAGAAGTGCGCATCCGCTTTATAAAAAACCTCTATCGGTTAGTGGATACGCTAACAAAAAAATACCCGGAAGTATTGTTTGAAAGCTGCGCCAGTGGCGGCGGTCGTGTTGACTTAGGCATGATGTCGCGAATGGACCAGGCATGGACAAGCGATAACTCCACGGCCGTTGACCGGCTCTTTATTCAATACGGTTATCTTGGCGCCTTGCCGGCCAACACGATGGTTTCCTGGGTGATTGAAAGCATTGCCAATCAGGTTCAAATCAGCCCGTCGTTGTCGTACAAGTTTGATGTTGCGATGAGCGGCGTGTTGGGCATTGGTTACGACATCCGCAAATGGAACGCAGAACAAACGGCACTGGCGAAAAAGAAAATTACTCTTTACAAGCAAATCCGCCCGTTGGTTCAGCAGGGAATTGTATCGCGGCTGGTTTCACCTTTTGAGCACAACCGCTGCTCGCTGCAATACACCAGCGAGAACAGCGATTCTGCCGTGTTGTTCTGTTACAACCTGGCTATCTACGAATCGGGTGGTTATAACAAGGCTGCTTATCTAACAGGTGCACAGTTTGCCGACAAAGGATCTACGACGTTAAAGCTGCGAGGGCTTGATTCTTCCAAACAATACCGCATTCGGAAAGCGGGAGATGAAGCCGATAAAGGTGCGGCTTATTCCGGCGATTACCTCATGAACATTGGTATGGAATGGCCGGTGAAGAATTCGTTTGAAAGTGCTGTGTTTCTGTTGAATGCCGAACGGTGAACAAATTGAAGTATCCTCAATGAGAAAATAATTTTTGCGTCATGAAACGCTGCAACAGGCAACATCTCTCAAAGAAGGCAGGCGTCATTGTGTATTGTTTGGCTTTGCTTTGTTTGGGTTGCGGATCAGTGAAAAGATCTGCGAGCAGTAATGTTGATGATGAAAATTTTATTCCTTTCCACGACAAAAGAGTTCAATATGATGGACGCATAGGAGAGAAAAATGGTGCCGCTGAATTGTATTGGTCGGGAAGTATTGCCCGCATCCGTTTTAGTGGTCGCAATCTTAAAGCGCTGATGGAAGACTACAACGGGCAGAATTATTTCAATGTGATTATTGACGGCGCGGTTGTACAAAAACTAAAAATTGACAGCGCAAAAAAATGGTATACGCTTGCGGAGAATTTATCGCCCGGTGAGCATGTGGCGGAACTCTTTAAGCGGACGCAGATCAACGGCGAATACCGTCGCGGTTATACAAGGTTTTACGGTTTTTCACTGCCGGGCGGAAAGGCATTATCCGCGCCTCAACGCAAGCTGCGGCGAATGGAATTTTACGGCAACTCCATCACGTGTGGCCATGCGGTAGAAGACACAACTGGTGGTGATTCGGGTGCAAGTTTCTACGAGAATAATTACCTTTCTTATGCATCGCTTACGGCGAGGCATTTTGGTGCGCAGTCCTCCTGCATTGCAGTAAGCGGTATTGGCTTGCTAGCTGGCTTTCGCAAAGCCATCATGCCGGAGATTTATAACCTCCGCAATCCTTTCGATTCAACCGATGTGTGGGACTTTTCGCTTTATCAGCCGCAGGTCGTTGTGGTTAATTTGTTGGAGAATGATAAAGCTGTTATCGGTCGTCCTTCCGATGAGCATTTTAAAAAGCGATTTGGAAACACACCTCCAACAGAAGATTTTATTATATCGTCTTACGCATCGTTCATTAAAATATTGCGTAAACATTATCCCAACGCTTCTATTATTTGTGTGCTGGGCGACATGGAAATTACCCGGGCAGGTTCGAAGTGGCCGGGCTATGTTGAAAAAGCCGTCGCTTCTTTGCACGACAAAAAAGTATACACGCACTTTTTCCCGTACAAAGGCACTCCTGGACATCCGCGGGTAAAGCAACAGGCCGAGATGGCCGCCAGTCTCATTAAGTTTATTGATCAAAACCTGAAGTGGTAAACAGCCAACGCCTTTCTTTAGAAGGTAATAATTGGCTGTATTTGATGCGCATCATATACACCGTATTCCATAATACAATCTTATGTTTTTGTGGTTGTATTTTTCCACGGCGGTTTTGGCTTCTTTTTTTCAAAATAACTTACAGTATAAGCTTAACAAATATTGACAAGTACGGCATTTAAGATCGCTCCTGTGGCGTCTTGCCATTCTCAACCAACTAAATAACAGTTATGACTGAATTTCCCTGCAGGACCATGGCCTCGCCAACGTCTGTCGTGAAGACATGTTCATTTACGAAAATTCTACCGGCGGTTTTCGTCATCTTGTTTCAACTGTTTTTCTTCGCATCGTTTGCACAACGCGTTATCAACGGCGTGGTGCGGGATGCAAAAGGCGCCGGTATTCCCGGAGTAACGGTCACTGAAAAAGGCAAGACTGCAACAACGATTACCGACAACAATGGCAATTACTCGATCTCTGTTTCCGGAAACAACCCTGTGCTGGTTTTTACCTCTACCGGGTTTAAGCCACAAGAAGTTGCCATCAATGGACGCAGTGATGTGAATCTGACGATGGATGAAAATGTATCGAAGCTGGATGAAGTTGTCGTCATCGGCTACGGTTCGCAGTCACGGCAAAAGCTAACAACGGCTGTGTCTAAACTGGATACACGTGTGCTGGAAAATGCCACGTTTACCAACATCGGTACCGCGTTGGAAGGAAACATTTCCGGGCTACAAGTGCAATCAACCGGTGGCGGGCAACCGGGTGCTGCACCGCGCATTATTTTACGCGGCGGTACTTCCATCAACAATCCCAACGGCGCTGCGCCACTTTACATTGTGGACGGTGTTATACGGCCTAACGGTTTGAACGACATTAACGGCGCTGCCATTGAATCTATCCAAGTTTTAAAAGATGCGGCTTCTACAGCCATCTACGGCGCAAGAGGATCGAACGGTGTAATCATTGCCACTACTAAATCCGGCCGGCCTAACCGCACAAGGGTTGGTTACACGGTAAATGCTTCGCTGGCACGGCCGCTTAAATTGATGGAGTATGCCAGTGCACAGGACTATATTTATTGGAACCGGCTTGGCGTAAAAGCGGCAGCCGTGTACAATGCCACGTTGATAAACCGGTTAACACAAGCAAACGGCAGCGGCACGGGCAATGATCTTACGAACGCCACGGCCTTTACCACCATGTATCTCTCGCCGGCCAATCAATTCAAACTTGGCCAGGGCTGGCAAAGCATGCAGGACCCGATTGATCCCACGAAAACAATCATCTTCAACGAAACGAATTACCAGGACCTGATTTATCGCAATGCCTTTACCAACGATCATTATCTTGATCTTTCCGGCGGCACTGACAGAGCAACGTTCTATGCAGGACTTGGCTACCTGAATTCGCAGGGTATCGCCATTGAAACGAATTACAAACGTTTAAGCTTTAACCTGAACGGAAGCTATAAAGTGACCGATAATTTCAACGTGTTTGGAAAGCTTCAATATACCTATCGCACCAACAAGACAATAGCCAACCTCGCCAATCTTTTTTATCGTTCGGCCTCGCTGCCCGGTACAGCAAAGTATACGTTTGAAGACGGCACCATCGCTCCAGGACAGAACAGTTCTATTGGCAACCCCGATTATTATTTTACGGGACCATATGCGCCAAAAGGAAATACCGCCGACGAAACCACCACCATGTCGCTTGGTGGACGGTGGACGATAATAAAAGGCTTGACCTTTGAACCACTTGCTTCCATCTTCCGCGAGAGCACGCCAGTTTATTCTTTTCAACCCGCCGCTTTACTGAACGGAGTGGGTACGTTGGTAACCACCCGCAACCAAAGCGCCAGTAACAACGGTGTACGCCAATACCAGGCCGACGCCGTATTGACTTACCAGCACACGTTTGCTGCCAAACATAACGTTGAAATTAAAGGCGGCTTCTCGCACTATTTTCGGGAGAATACAACCTTGTCTGCCAGCGGACAAAACGCAGCCACGGATTTGATTACAACCCTGAATGCGGCCGGTTCACCTACCGCAATCAGCAGCACCATCTCTGATCTTATTATTCAAAGCGGATTTTCGCGGATCAATTACGATTATGAAAGCAAATATTTGTTGTCGTTGAATGCCCGTTATGACGGCGCTTCCAATCTTGGCGAAAAAAACAAATTTGGTTTCTTCCCCGGCATTTCCGCAGGCTGGAATGTCTACCGTGAGAAATTTTACGAGAACCTGCTTTCGCCAAATACGATGCAGTTGAAATTGAGAGCCAGCTATGGCGTGAACGGTAACATCTCGGGTCTGGGCGATTTTCAACCGCAGGGCAGTTACACCACAACTTCTCTGTATGGCGGACAGTCGGCTATTTTATCCGGTCAAATTCCAAACGAAAACCTGAAATGGGAGCAATCAAAAACGCTTGACTTTGGTGCGGACGTTGGTCTTTTTAACAACAAAGTGGGGATCATTTTTGACTACTATGTAAGACGTACCGACAATCTTTTAACTACGGTTAGTTTGCCTGCTTCCACCGGTTTTGCTAGCGTGTTTACCAACTTCGGAAGTTTGGAAAACAGGGGTGTTGAGTTTGAGTTGAACATTGACGTTCTCCCGTCAAAATCCGCCCTGAAATGGCAGATGTTTTTGAATGCAGCAAAGACCTCGCGGAAGATTCTCAAACTTCCTTTCAACGGAATAGACAAAAATCGCCAAGGCGGTGTACTCGTGTACGATCCATCCAGCAAATCATACGTGTACATGGGCGGCTTGCAGGAAGGCGGACGCGTAGGCGATTTATTCGCGTATAAACAGTTGGGCATCTATGCTACCGATGCCGACGCGGCCAAAGCACCGATTGACAACATCGCGGCATCTGCTAACAAAACACGATACGGTGGTGACGTGCAATGGGCCGATCTTGACGGCAACGGAATTCTTGATTCAAGAGACCAGGTATATGTAGGCAATCCTTATCCAACGTGGTCGGGGGGCTTTAACAACTTTCTTACCTACAAAGGCCTTAGCCTGAACATCCGCACCGATTTTACCACCGGCAACACCATCTACAATTATCCGGCGGTGATTGCCAACTCGCAGGCCCAGGGCGATGCCTTGCCGCTGAAGAGTTATATTGACAAAATGTGGAAGACACCGGGACAAATAACCACGGTGCCACGCTATACCTGGCAAGATCAATCCGGAAACATTTTCAAGGGTAATTCCACGTATTACGAGAAAGGCGACTTCCTCGCCATCCGCGAAGTTTCGCTCGGCTATCGCCTGCCTGAATCGTTGGTACGCCGCGCAAAATTGAGCAGTGCCCGGATAAGTTTTACTGTAACCAACCTGCATTACTTCACCTCCTTTACAGGCCTGAATCCTGAAGATGGCGGTATGGACAACGGCCATTATCCCATTGCCCGGACTTATGCCATAGGCCTTAACATCAATCTGTAAACAAAAAGAGTATGAAAAAGCTGAACTACGTGATCAATATCTTGCTTGTTTTGGTGGTGGTAAGCTCCTGCAAAAAGGCGCTTGAGGTAGACCCCATAAGCACTATTACCTCCGCTTCTTTTTTTAAAACGCAAGACGATATAACGGGCGCCCTGCGGGGTATGTATTATAACCTGCGCCTTTCGGCCACAAGCGACATGTTTTTTTTAGGCGAAGGCCGAAGCGAAGTGCTGACATCGGCCGCTGCGGGCACGACGGGCCTCGACAAGTATTACAAAAACACGCTAACGGTGAGCAACCCCGGACCGAACTGGATGAGTTTTTATACGACGATCAATTCCGCAAATCTTATTCTTAAATACGCACCCAACATTACGTTCACTTCCGAAGCGGCAAAGAACAATGCCCTGGCGGAAGCTTATACCATGCGTGCCTTTAATTATTTTGTGCTGGTAAGAAGCTGGGGCGGCGTACCCATTCGGACAGAGCCGACTGAATCCTATGACCCTGCCACCATTCAAATTGCCCGTTCTTCAGTAGCGGATGTTTTCAAATTGATCAAAAGCGATTTGGACAAGGCTCTCTCCCTTTACGCAGGCAACACCCCGTCGGCAAGCCGTTCGTCTTGGAGTAAGCCTGCAGCAAATGCCCTAAAGGCCGATGTGTACTTATGGACAGGCAAGGTCTTAAATGGCGGAACGGCTGATTTTACAACGGCTTTAAATGCGCTGAATGATATCTCTTCTTCCGATTTCACCCTGCTTCCCAGCTACAGCGATATTTTTAGTTACACAAACAAAGGCAACAAAGAAGTTTTGATGAGTGTGCGGTTTCAATTGCTCGATGTGCCGGCAAATACAGGCTTTAATTACTGGATGAACATGGCGGTGAGGGTTATCTCCAATGTGTCGCCAACAACACTTGCTGCGATCGGTACTTTGGCGTCTAGCCCTGCAGAAAACATCATGCAAATTGCACCGGCTGTACGCAGCCAATTTACCACCGACGACCAACGGCGCAACGGGACGTTTTATGAGATTTACGATAACTCGAATAACTACGTCACTTCTATTACCACCAAGGGCAACGGCGTCGTCAGCAGCGGTGTTCGCAGCTTTTATACCGATGTGATGATTTACCGCTACGCAGAGGTTTTGCTGCTAAAAGCCGAAGCGAAAAATGCACTCGGTCAGGATCCGTCAGCTGAAATAAACCAAGTGAGGCAACGGGCTTACGGCAGCAACTACAGCAGCCATGTTTTTGTGAACGGCACGCAAGCACAAAACGATGCGGCCATTCTGAAAGAACGATTGTTGGAACTGGCTACAGAAGGCAAGCGTTGGTGGGATCTCATTCGCTTTGGTCAGGTGTTTAACCTGGTGCCTTCCATGCAGGGCAAATCCGCCGATTTGTTGTTATTCCCCATCGGCGTAACCATTCGAAGTCTTGAACCGTTGGTCACGGAAAACCCCGGTTGGCAATAAATGATAATGAAGGCAGTTCGGTAGGGATTGCTTTTTCGTTTTTGCAAAAGTTGAATGCAAAAAATGGAAAGAATCATTGGTCACAACAATCACCGGTATACAGTAGACAAAAAATGGGGCTCCCGGTACGGAAATCATTATTCTGTCAACGATTGCCACGAGATGGTGATTGATAAAAACGGACGCTTGTTTTTATTGACTAACGAAGTGAAGAACAATATTCTTGTTTACAACAAAGACGGAAGGATCATTGATAGCTGGGGACGTGATTACCCCGGTGGACATGGGTTGAGTTTGCACGAGCAAGGGGGCGAAGAAGTCATTTTTATTTCCGATCACGACCGTCACCAGGTGATAAAGACTGATTTACGTGGACGGGTGCTGATGATTCTCGATTGCCCCAAAGAAGCGGGCCTGTATTCAGCTGCTGAACAATTCTTGCCCACCGAAACGGCCATTGCAGATAACGGCGACATTTATGTTACCGATGGCTACGGCCTGCAGTATGTGATTCAATACAACAACAAAGGTGAATACATTCGGCACTGGGGCGGGCGGGGCAACAACAACGAACAGTTTGACTGCGTACACGGAATCGCAATTGACAACAGAAGAAGCGATAAGAAAACACTGCTGATTACCTCACGCAACCAGAATTGTTTCAAACGTTTTACGATGGATGGCCAATACATTGAAACAATCAATCTCCCTGGGTCTTTTGTATGCCGGCCCGTAATCAAAGACGATTATTTGTATGCGGCTGTTTTTCGTTCGGGTTCAAATACCGCCTTTGGCTCGGGTTACATTACCGTTCTTGATAAAGAAAATAAAGTTGTGTCAACGCCAGGCGGCTCTGCCCCCGAGTATGTAAATGGAAGCTTGTTGCCACAACACCAGGAAGAGAAAATTTTTATTCATCCGCATGATGTGTGTATAGACGATGACAAAAATATTTACGTGTGCCAATGGAAAGCAGGAAAAACCTTTCCACTAAAATTGCAATGTATTGCCTGACTGTATGAAGCCGTTAAAAAGTACTGAGATCATTGGCAACTGGGCAACGATTTTTCTGCCTATTGAAGAAGATGAAAGCATCAACTACACAAAACTTTCCGACCAAATAGACCGGCTCATCTCAATGCGTCCAAACGGCATTTACTCTAACGGAACGGCTGCGGAATTTTACAATCAAACCGAAGATGAATTTGATGCGGTAAACGGATTGCTGGCCGAGAAATGCAATGCTGCCGGCCAGCCATTTCAGATTGGTTGCAACCACATGAGCCCAAAGATTTCTCTCGAGCGTTTGCGCAGGGCCGTGCAGTTAAAGCCCGGTGCAATACAGGTCATATTACCTGATTGGTTTCCGCCTTCGTTTACGGAAATGCTTCGGTTTTTAGAACGCATGGCAAGAGAAGCCGGTGACGTAGGTTTGGTTATTTATAATCCCCCACATGCCAAACGTAAATTGCTGCCGGAAGAGTATCGCAAAATAAAAACGGAAGGGATCCCGGTTGTGGGTTGCAAAACAGCCGGCGGCGACGAACAGTGGTACGCTGAAATGAACGGCATTTCTGACTTCTCTGTTTTTATTCCGGGCAGCCGCATGGCAACGGGCATCAGTCGCGGTGCACACGGCGCTTATTCTAATGTGGCGTGTATTCATCCGCTTATTGCGCAACAATGGTACGAAAGCATGGCCGACGATATGCCAAAAGCATTGGAGTTGGAAGGCCGCATTCAACAATTTATTCAGCAAGTAATTGTGCCGCTGATGACTGAAAATGCTTATGCCGATCCGGCCATTGACAAACTGCTTTCCTGCCTTGCCGGTTGGGCGGACAGTGGCCCGCGTTTGCGATGGCCGTATCAAGCGGTAAGCAGAAAGGAAATCATTTTAGTAAGGGATGCATGCAAAAAGCTACTGCCTGAATTTTTCGAAAATGTTTGACACCGGTGCAGACAATAAAGTTGTTGGAATTAAGTAGCCTCTTGATCGAATTTTAAAGATGAAGAAGAAGTCTTGTAAAAAAATAAAGAAACAAAAGGAATGAAGACAAAGGCTGCTATCGGCTTAGGTTGTGTGACCTTTGGAAGAGAGATTGATAAAGCGGCTTCTTTCAAAATGATGGATCATGCTTTGGGCAAAGGGATTAAAATGTTTGACACAGCGGCGGCTTATGGCAATGGCGCATCGGAAGAAATAATAGGACACTGGCTTAAAACAAGACAACGATCCGGGTTGGTTATCGCGACCAAAATTTTGCCTCCCTTTGATCTCTTGAACATAGCCACTTCTGTAGAAAACAGTTTGAAACGTCTGGGTGTTGATGCGATTGACATCTTGTACCTGCACCGCTGGGATGAAAGCTGTGAAACGCCAGAATGTTTATCAGCACTGGACAATTTGCTTCGTGCAGGAAAAGTAAAGGCTTTAGGCGCTAGTAATTTTTCTGCTAAACAACTTGAAAATTTATTGCAACTGCAAGAACAGTATTCTTATTCAACCTTCCAGTTCGTACAAAACAATCACAACCTTGCTGTTAGTGATATTGATGATGCTTTTCGGCGGGTTTGTGTTGAGAATAATATTGAGATAGTAACTTATAGTCCTTTGGGAGCGGGATTTCTCACTGGCAAATACGGCCAAGATGTTCAGTCGGGCAGCCGGTTTGACCTCGTGCCTGGGCATCAAAACATTTACTTTCAGGATGCAGCTTTCAAAAGACTCGAACGTCTTCGCTCAGTGGCCGCACGTACAGGCTACACGCCGGTTCATTTGGCCTTGGCCTGGGCACTTCACCAAGATGTTTCGACGGTGCTTGTTGGCGGCCGCACAACACAGCATCTTGATCAGGCATTTAAAGCCTTGTCTTTTTTTGATGCCGCCCTTTTTGCCGAATTAGAAGGGTAGTGAGTTTAAAGAAAGTCAAGTTAGTCTCTTGAGCTGACTGAATCAATCTACTTTACCAAAACTGTTTTGACGTTTACAAACTCGTGGATGCCAAACAAGCCAAGTTCACGTCCATACCCTGATTGATTGATGCCGCCAAAAGGCAGCCGCGGATCGCTTCGCACATTGGTGTTCACAAAGCAGGAGCCGGCCTGCAATTCTTCGCGGGCAATTTTCTCACCCAGCGAAATATCGGCCGTGAACACGGCGGCACCCAATCCGAACGGCGTATCATTGGCTATTTGTACCGCTTCGGCAACGTCGTTTGCAGAAATGATAGAAGCAACCGGTCCAAAGATTTCTTCGGTGTAAGCCGGCATTCCTTTTTTCATGCCGGTTAAAATTGTTGGCGTATAAAACGCATCGTTTTCGCTGTCGGCAGGAAGTGTGCCACCCAGGATTAATTTGGCGCCGGCCTTTACATTTTCCAAAACCTGTTTGTGCAATTCATCCCGGAGATCAATGCGTGCCATCGGGCCGAGGTCTGTTTTTGCATCAAAAGGATCGCCGGTGATGCGGGCCGCCATTCGCTCTTTAAACAACGCCGTGAACTTTTCTTCCACGCTTTTCACCACGATAAATCGTTTGGCAGCAATGCAGCTTTGCCCGTTGTTGATTAAACGGCTGAGCGCACAGGTTTCGGCTGCGGCTTCCAGATCGGCATCTTCCAGGATGATGTATGGGTCGCTGCCACCCAATTCCAGTACCGTCTTTTTTAGGAGCGAAGCTGCTTGTTGCGCTACCTGTATGCCTGCGTTGGTGCTGCCGGTAAGCGTAACAGCTTTTATATGGGGGTGCGCAATAACTTCCTTCACAGCTTTGCTGCCAATCATTAGGGTTTGAAATACGCCTTTTGGAAAACCTGCCTGTAATAAAATTTCTTCAATCACCAACGCACAACCCGGCACGTTGGAGGCATGTTTAAGCAAGCCGCAGTTCCCTGCCGTTAATCCCGGCGCTAAAAAGCGGAAGGTTTGCCAGAACGGAAAATTCCAGGGCATGATGGCCAATACAACACCTAACGGCTGAAAACTGACGAAGCTATTTGACGCTTCTGTTTTTATCTCTTCATCCTTCAAAAAACCTTCACCGTTAGCGGCATAGTAATCGCAAACCGAGGCGCATTTGTCAATCTCTGAAACACCGTCTTTTAACGGTTTGCCCATCTCGATTGCCATCAGTTCGGCCAGTTCATTTTTTCGTTCACGCAATACTGTCCCTGCTTTTGCCAACAACGTTCTTCGTTCTTCAAACGAGGTGCGTCGCCAGTCTTGCCAGGCTACCTGAGCCGCTTCAATCTTTTGCCGTATTTGTTCCGTTGAATCTTCTTTATAGGTTTTTACCGTTTCCCCGTTAATGGGGTTGATGGATTGTATGCTCATGAAAAGATGTTTATAAGAATATCAAAACGATCATGCCGTTCTAATGGTTCCGGCGAACGCAGCGCTATAAATATCAAAAATCTGCTCTTCGGTTAAAGGCATAGGACACCGTGCAAGCAGGCGTTTTTGCTTAATCCCATCTTGCGCCAATGCCTTTGCTGCTTCGGGCGGAATTTGGTAGCCACCGAGTGTTTGCGGTATGCCAATATCTTTCATCAGTGTAGCCAGCACTTCAATGCATTTTACCGATGCTTCTTCTTCCGGCAACTCGTGATGTTGTCCGGTGAGTGCCGGCAGGATAAGTGCCAGTCGCGACGAACAGGTTTTTCGTATATAGCCCAACACGTAGGGAATAAGCACTGCATTGGATTCGCCGTGAGCTAGGTGAAACTGTCCGCCCAATGGGTAAGCCAAGGCATGAATGGCACCCACACCTGCATTGAAAAATGATAGCCCGGCAAGATAACTGCCATACGACATGGCTGTTCTTGCTTCCCTGTCGCTGCCGTTGGCTACGGCTTTTTTTAGTGATGCGCCAATGAGCTTTATCGCTTGCAAAGCATGGCCGTCTGAATAAGAATTTGCGTTGACAGAAAGAAAGGCTTCGATGGCATGTGTTAACGCATCAGCACCTGTAGCTGCCGTTACTCTCGGCGGAACGGTCACCGTTAATTCGGGATCCACAACGGCAACATCGGCAAGGAGATAATCGTGTGTGATCACATCCTTTGTATTTTGGAGCGCCAACACCGAGATATTCGTTACTTCAGCACCGGTGCCCGATGTGGTCGGAATTAGTATTTTGGGAAGTCCTTTGTCTGCTAATTTTCGTGTACCGGAAAGGTTAAGATAGTCTTTTACCTCGCCTTCGTTTTTGACGAAGACAGCGGCCAGTTTTGCCAGGTCCAATGCACTGCCGCCGCCAATTCCAATTACCAAATCATAATTGCCGGAACGTGCATGTTGCACTAACTTTTCGCCTGTTTCCACCAAGGGTTCGGGAATCACATCCGTGTAGACGTCAACGTGAAAATCCTGTTTGGCCAAACGTGATGTGAGCTTGTCAAGAAGGCCGATGTTTTTTAATACAGGATCAGCCACCACCAACATGCGGTTGCCGAAGCGTTCTATTTCATCATCTAATTTTTCCAGTGCGCCCCAGCCGATGTGGGTGAGGGGAGAAGGAGCAATTCTGATAGCTTGCATAATCGGTAGCGTTTGCCGGTTCGAAGAATGATTTGGAAACGCAACGAATGTACACTGATCAGTTACTTGACCTTACTATTAATGTCTGAGAAGCTGATACTATTTTCCAAAAATGACTTTTACTCCATGTTTACCGTTCGGCGGTATTCGGTTGGTGTCATGTTCTTTATCTTTTTGAATTGCCGGTTGAAATTTGCGAGGTTTTTATACCCGCTTTCATAGGCTGCTTCAACCACGTTTTTATTTTTTTCCGCCAGCAGTTTGCAGGCATAGCCAACGCGTACGGTATTCAAATATTCGATAAAAGTTACGCGGTAATGTTCTTTAAAAAAGTTGCAAAACGTCGTGATGGCCATGTTCGATACGGATGCAACCTCCGGGAGCGTAATGTCGCTGTCAAAATTCCGCATGATGTACTCCGTTACTTTATTAAAACGGTCGGAGCATTGCACCGTTGTTTTCTGCACATAACCCGGACTGGCCAGTAATTCGTATTCCGTAGTAGTAGCCAAATAATCAAAGATGGTAAACAGTGCTGACAGTCGTTGAAGACCATTCATATTTACCATTTCCTTCATTAATGAATTAATTTTCTCTTTGGTTTGGCCTTTAATAACCATACCGCGGCCTGACAGTTCCAGCATCTTCTTTAGGCCCGCCATTTCAGGTATGTTCAAAAATTTATCGCCCAAAAAGTTTTCGACAAACTGGATCACGATGCCGTCTGCAAAACAATCCGCTTCGCCGTTAATGTATTCCGAATCGTTCATCCAAACATGAGGCAGTTTGGGACCCATAAACACAAGATCATCTTTTTCAAAATAACCAATATGGTCACCCACCATTCGCCTTCCGGTGCTGCTGGTTATAAGCACCAATTCAAATTCGGGATGATAATGCCAGGGACAAGGAAAATATTGGCCTGTTTCCCGAAAGACAATGAATGACTTATCAAATTCCTGTGGCAGTCGTTGTTCAATGGCTTTCATAAAAGGAGTTTTGTCAGGTGTAATTTTAATCAAATTAAAGAAACGGCGCTGAAAGCACCGTAAGATAGTATTACAATTGAATAGAAAAGTAATAGGCTTAGAGAAGCGCGGCTGCTACTTTTGATACACACCTCTCAAAAAATTTCTCCCTTAAATATTTACAGCGGAATGGAAAAAAGGAAAATAAATCATCCCCAGCGAAACCCCCAATTTGAAACAGGCGCTTATTCGGATGGAGTTGTCGTAGGCGATCTTCTTTTTGTTAGCGGGCAAGCGTCGGTTGATTTCGCAACGTCAAAATTTATATTGGGAACAATAGAAGAAGAAACGGAACGCACCTTGCAAAACATCAAAGCCATTTTAGAAGCAGCCGGCGCTACAATGAACGATGTGGTAAAGTGCACGGTACACCTTGCCGACATCAACGAATTTGATCGCTACAACAAGGTGTACGCAACGTTTTTTAGCGGCATACGTCCGGCACGGACAACGGTGCAATCGGTACTAGCGGAAGGCTTGAAAGTAGAAATTGATTGCATTGTAAAACTTCTCCGATAACATGAACCGTAGCACAAATCCGGAAGCTATTGAAGTCGGCGTTGTGGGCCTTGGACTCATGGGTAGCAGCATTGTTGTGTCGCTGCTAATGGCGGGGCATAAAGTGAAAGCGGTTGCGCCCATCTCTGCCGATATGCAGCAAGTACGAGGCCGCATTCTTGGTCATCTGGAGGAGTGTCGTGAAGCGAGGCTTTTAGATGAACACCCTTATCCATACGAAAAAAATCTT
The DNA here is from genome assembly GCF_007970805.1 of Flavisolibacter ginsenosidimutans. Classification (GTDB taxonomy): domain Bacteria; phylum Bacteroidota; class Bacteroidia; order Chitinophagales; family Chitinophagaceae; genus Flavisolibacter; species Flavisolibacter ginsenosidimutans. Next base: position 82,967 of record NZ_CP042433.1, read on the forward strand.
GCGATTACAGAAGACTACAACACGCTTGTGAATTGCGTCCTTGTGTTCGAATGCGTGATTGAAGATCTTCGCATCAAAGCCGCTGTTTACAATAAAATTGCAGTGGTTGTACAATCCGATGCGGTGATTGCTTCCAACACATCCGCCATTGCCATTACAACGTTGCAAAGTCTTGTGCCGAATCCTGAGCGCTTTCTTGGCATCCACTGGGCCGAACCTGCTTATGCCACTCGCTTCATGGAAATTACCTGCGGCGATAAAACCTGCATGAGCTATGCGGAATGGGTGTTTGAACTGGCACATCGTTGGGGTAAAGAACCCACGCTGTTGCGCAAAGACATTCGCGGTTTCATTACCAATCGTTTGATGTATGCGGTGTACCGTGAGATCATGCACTTGGTGGAAGCCGGTCGAATCAGCATGGAAGATGCCGACAAAGCTTTTCGCTACGACGCCGGTTCTTGGATGACCTTCATGGGCGTTTTTCGCAGAATGGATTATTGTGGGTTGGCGGATTGGGCAACGATTTTGAAAAACATTTTGCCAACACTTTCCAACGAAAGCCGTGTGCCGCACGTGATGCAGCAAATGGTTGACGACAATGCAAGAGGCACGCAAAATTTAAAAGGCTTGTATCCTTATTCATCAGAAGAAGCGAAAGAATGGGAAGAAGCCTTCGCCGTTTTCAACAAAGAAATTTTCCGCCTGGCTGCGCTTTATCCGTCTAGCAGAAAAGAGCCAGTAAAGCAATCAGCGTAAAATAGTTAAAGCAGTTCTTGTAATCATTCTTTGGAAACTTCAATACTTTTTTGATGAGCGAAAATCGTTATAAAAAATCAGGAGAACTGCTGGAGAGAGCCAAGAAAGTTTTGGCCGGCGGTGTGTCTTCTGAATTCAGAAAATACAATTATCCCCATGCTTTGTTTTACACGCACGGTAAAGGAAGTCGCGTGTATGATGCGGACGGAAACGAATACCTTGATTTTACGTTGAGCCAGGGGCCTTTGATCCTCGGTCATTCGCATCCGCATGTGTTGAATTGCGTGAACGAATATTCGGAGAACGGGCAACTTTTTGCTGGACAACATTTGCGTGAAATTGAGTTGGCAGAAAAAATCAGTCAACTCATTCCGTCGGCTGAACTCATGCGTTTTTGCCTGGATGGTTCCGAAGCGGTACACACGGCTTTTCGCATTGCCCGCGCAAAAACGGGCCGGCAAAAGTTCCTGCGTTTTGAAGGTCATTACCACGGCTGGTTGGACAATGTGTGTTGGGGACTTTCGGCAAAATCACCCGAAGACCTTGGCAGCAGAGAATCTCCCAATGTGTTTCCATGGACACAGGGTTTGCCGCAAGGCTCAAGAGATGAATTTATTGTTCTGCCTTGGAACGACCTTCAATTGCTTAAAGAAACACTTGCCAAACATCACGATGAAATTGCCGCCATCATCACCGAGCCAGTGATGTGCAACAACGGTTGCATTGTGCCAAACAAAGGTTTCTTGCAGGGCCTTCGAAAACTTTGCGACCAATACGGTATCACGCTCATTCTTGATGAAGTCATTACGGGCTTTCGTTTGTCACTCGGCGGCGCACAACAACACTTCGGCATTACACCCGACCTTTCCATTTTTGCCAAAGCCATCGCCAGTGGTTATCCTTTGAGTGTGATTGCCGGAAAAAGAGAATGGCTAAATCTGTTGGAAGACGGAACGGTAATACAAGCCGGCACCATGAACTCAAGCAACGCAACAGTGGCAGCGGCTCTTGCAACCATTGAAGTCTTAGAAAAAGAAAAGCCGTATGATCGGATGTTCAACCTGGGGCAAAAACTAATGAACGGCTTAAAGCAAATAGCCTTTGAGGCGAATCAGAATTTATTGATTCAAGGGCCCGGTCCGATGTTTCATACGGGCTTTACAAATTTAGAAGCGGTGAAAGATTACCGAGATACGCTTTCCTACGACAAGGCAAAGTTGGGCCGCTTTATTGCCGGCATGCACGACGAAGGCGTTCGCATCATTGGCCGTGGCTTGTGGTACATCAGCGCTGCACACACCGCGAAGGATGTTGAGCAGGCTATTAACACGGCTCGCATTGTTTTGAAAAACATTTAAGTCTTTCTTCTTCATGATAGAAAACAATTCAGATACAAAACCGGTTTTGCTGCTTGGAGATGGAAGTCTTGCGGAGAGCATTGCTTTGTGTTTACTAAAGGCAAATGAAGTTGTTCATTTCTGTACGAGCGATGTTCGAAAAGCAAAAACAACGTTGCTCGAGCAGCTAGCAGAAATGAAGAAGCGGAACAAGGCAGTATCACTTGAACGCCTCAAGTTCTTGTCGTCCTTAGCGTCTGTAAACAACTACAGGTTAGCCGTTGTAATAACCGAAGAAGATGTTTCGAAGAAACAGCAGGTTATAACGGACCTGGCAAGATGTTTACCTGCTGATGCTATCATCGCGATAAATACGGAGAGCATCAGTCTTGAAGCAATTCAGCAAAGCTGTTTGCACCCGGAAAGAATCATTGGACTAAATTGGACCGAGCCTGCGCATACAACCCGCTTTTTAGAGATCATACGAAACAATCAAACGGCTGAAACAGTTCTCGACAAAATAAAAGTGTTGGCAAAAACGTGGAAGAAGGATGCTTACGTTGTTGAAAACTTTGGCGTACGCAGTCGCATGTTAAGCGCCATGGTTCGCGAAGCATTTTACCTCGTTGAAAACGGATATGCCTCCGTTGAAGACATTGACCGTGCTTGCCGTAACGATGCTGGTTATTACTTGCCTTTTGCGGGCAATTGCCGTTACATGGATTTAATGGGCACCTACGCTTACGGGATGGTGATGAAGGATTTGAACCCCGACCTTTCACGGGAGAAAAGGCTTCCCCAATTCTTTGTTGATATTTTGAGCGAAGGAGGCAACGGTATGGAAAACGGCAAAGGCCTTTACAACTACACACCGGAGGAAAAGGCACAGTGGCAGGAAACCTTTCGTGAGTTCAGTTTCCGTATCGAAGAAATCATTGACAAATACCCGTTCAATTACCAGCACAACGGTACACATGCTTAGTCACACATGAAGAAGCTTTTCATTTTTGATGCCCATCTTGATCTTGCCATGAACGCCATTGAATGGAACCGTGACCTTCGGCAACCCTTGACGGAAATCAGGCAGCGTGAAATGCACATGAAGGATAAGCCCGACCGAGGAAAAGGAACGGTGTGTTTGCCAGAGTTGCGCAAAGGAAAAGTCGGTCTAGTAGTGGCTACACAACTGGCCCGTTACACGCCACCGGGCAGTGCCTTGGCCGGTTGGAGTTCGCCGCAGCAGGCATGGGCTATGACGCAAGCGCAACTTGCCTGGTATTGTGAAATGGAAGCGCTGGGCGAGATGGTGCAAATCACAAATGCTGAACAATTGGAAAGTCACTTGGCTTTGTGGGAAGATGAGAAAAAGCCCGATGAAAAGAAACCGATTGGCTATATTCTGAGTTTGGAAGGCGCCGATTCGTTGGTTGATATTTCGTATTTGCACAAGGCTTATGCTCATGGGCTTCGGGCCATTGGTCTTTCGCATTTTGGTCCGGGCCGTTATGCGCCGGGAACGAAGATGGAAGGTGGGCTTACGCCTCTTGGCTTTGAATTATTGAAAGAGATTGAAAAGCTAAACCTGATTGTAGATGTAACGCACTTAACTGACGATGGTTTTGACCAGGTGCTTGACCGTTACAGTGGTCCGGTTTGGGCAAGCCATCACAACGTTCGCAAGATTGTTCCGAACCAGCGACAATTGAACGACGAACAAATAAAACGGTTAATTGAGCGAGGCGCTGTGATTGGCGGGATGCTTGATTGCTGGGCCATGGACGTTCGTTTTATTGATACCGTTTCCGACCCCTGGCAATTGAACATTCGACTGGAAAATTTGATTGACCATTGGGATCATATTTGTCAGCTTGCCGGCAACAGCTTGCACGTTGCAATCGGTAGTGATTTGGATGGAATCTTCGGCACTGAACAATCTCCCTGGAATTTGAATTCGATTGCTGACCTTCAGAAATACGAAGAGCTTTTAGCGAACAGGGGCTATAAGAAAGACGACATTGAAAATATCTTTTCGAAAAACTGGTTACGGTTTTTGCGAAAGGCTTGGAGCTAAGAATGAATGATAAAGATGATTTAAACATGCGCAGTTCGACTTATAAAAAAGTTTCTCATCACTTATTGGCGGGTGCTGGAAAAACGGACATTACGCCGCCGCTTGGTACGTTTATCAACGGCGACTTTGTTACGCATTTTGCCACCTACATCCATGACCCGCTTTACGCAAAAGCTCTGGTAGTGAAAGACGAAAAAACAACCGTTGCGTTTGTGGTAGTGGACATCTGCGTGATGCCGAAAGAACTGGTTGATGCAATTCGTAAGGAGGCTTCAGCTCAAGTCGGAATTCCTGTTGAAAATATTTTGGTGTCTTCAACGCACACACATGCCGCTGGTTCCGTTGCATCGGTGTATTTGTCTGCAGCCGATTTGCTCTACACCAAAAAATTACCCGGCTTGGTTGTGCAAGCGATTGTTGAAGCGCAGAAGAGATTGCGCCCGGCAAAAACAGCTTTCGGGAGTGTTGATGTGCCGCAGCACGTTCGCTGCCGGCGTTATTACATGCAGCCTGGTTACACACCGCAGAATCCCGTTAGTGGTGGAGTTGATGAAGTCAAAACCAATCCAATTGGTTCTGGTGAATTCATCGACCGCCCACGTGCAACGACAGACCCACAGGTAAGTTTTCTTGCCGTGAAAGGTGAAGACGAAGGCTGGATCAGCGTGTTGGCGAATTATTCTTTGCATTACGTTGGCGATTGGGAGAACGGCACCATCTCCGCCGATTATTTCGGCTACTTTGCAAAAACCTTGCAGGAAAAATTAGGCGCAAGTGATGATTTCGTTGGCATCATGAGCAACGGCACCAGCGGCGATGGAAACATTTGGGAATTTGCTGAACCCACACATTATCCAACCGGACATTTTCAAAAGAGTAGCTTAATTGGTAGTGAGATTGCGCAGAAAGTTTCCGTTGCTTTAAAAGAAGCGCAATGGCAGGAAGATTCATCAATCGCCGTTCAATACGACGAAGTTGAAGTAGCGTTACGCAAACCATCGCCGCAAGAATTGGAAGCAGCAAAAGAAATTGTTCGACAAAGCAATTATGAAAACTTAGAGATTGACGATGCCGGTCTTCGCAGTCTTTATGCTCGCGAACAAGTATTGTTGAACGAACTGCCCGATAGTCTTCAATTTCCGTTGCACGCAATAAAAATGGGCAACGGTGTTATCGGAGGCATGGGAGGGGAGATATTTGCAGAAACAGGTTTGTGGTTGAAGGCGCATGCGGGCACAAAGTATTTTACAATTGGTTTAGCAAACGGCAATCAGGGGTATGTGCCGCCGGCCCACGAGTTTGCTGTAGGTGGTTACGAAACCTGGCGCAGCCGCACAAGTAAACTGGCAACAGATGCAGAAGAGATTTTAAGAAAGATGCAATTGGCGTTAATTCAGGAATTGCTTACAGTTCCGTTAAAGCACTAGGCTTCTCTCCTTTTGTTCATCATTCAGAAAAGTCGTCAAAAAAATCCTTTCTTATTTTTTTTAAAATGAAGCGGATCAATAATTGGTACGAAATCGAAAACGTCAGCAAATTAGATTCGCCTTCGCTGGTGGTTTATCCTGAACGGGTGGAGCAAAACATTCAAACCTTGGTAAATGCGGTTGGTGATGCTTCTTTGCTTCGTCCGCACATAAAAACCTGCAAAGCAAAAGAGCCGGTGATGTTGATGATGAAAGCGGGCATCACTAAATTTAAATGTGCCACCATCGCCGAAGCGGAACTGCTCGGGCTGTGCGGTGCAAAGGATGTTTTGCTGGCTTATCAGCCAACGGAAGTTAAGTTGCAGCGGTTCCTTCAACTTCAGCAATTGTTTCCAGAAACAGAATTCTCTTGCCTGGTCGACAACCTTTTATCTGCTTCGCTTTTTTCCGATACAGCTAAAAAAAACCGCATCACTCTTTCTGTATTTCTTGATCTCAACGTTGGTATGAACAGGACCGGCACTGCACCCGACGAAGCTTTGACTTTATTTGAAAAAATTGCCAAGCTGCCCCGCATTCGGTTAAAAGGTTTGCATGCTTACGATGGACACATCAATGAGGTGGATAAAGAAGAGCGACGCGAAATATGTGAACGTTGTTTTGAACCGGTTGAAGCATTGCGGGCAGAACTTGAAAGAAAGGGCTATGGCTTTCCTTTGTTGATTGCGGGAGGCTCGCCGACGATCAAGATTCATTCGATGCGAAGGAACACGGAGGTAAGTCCGGGAACCTTTATCTTTTGGGATTGGAGCTACCGCGAAACCATTCCCGAACAAGCTTTTGTTCCGGCTGCACTCCTTGTCACAAGAATTATTTCGTTGCCGGCAAAGGATAAAATTTGCATTGACCTCGGGCACAAATCCGTTGCGTCTGAAAATGCTTTGGTAAAACGTGTCTTTTTTTTGAACGCTCCCGAACTTCAAGCCGTTTCGCACAGCGAGGAACACATGGTGCTTGCAGTAAAGGAAGGTCATTCCTTCAAAATTGGTGATGTGTTGTATGCGTTGCCGTATCACATTTGCCCGACCGTTGCGCTTTACAAATTGGCCGTTACGAGTAATAAGGGTAGGATAGAAGGCGAATGGGAAATTACAGCAAGAGACCGGCGCATCAGTGCGTAAATACAACGTGAATCGACAAAAAAGTTGTCGGCACTTTGAAAGAGTTTTGCAAAGTGATAAGTGTTGTTGGTACATAAAACAAGTGACCGTAAAATAGACGTTCTACCTTGTGTCGTGCTAACCATTCGTTATTCGTTTTGCAATTATAGATTTTCGTATTTGAGCATCGACAATCTCGTCTGTTGTGATTGATTCCTCGACGCTTCTATTTGAAAAGACCAACAGGCGGCTGGTGTTGTCGTAACCAGATATCATTCTGGTCATTCATTTGATCGGTAGCAAAAATGTTCAATTTCCGTGTTAGCCAACTTTATTTCGTGATTACCAAGCGTGTTTGAGCGTGTTCGTCGTTGGACTTATGCGTTCTGAAGTTCTTAAATCATAAAACTGAAACCATGACAATCACTAATTTTATCGTTCCCCTTAACAAAGTTGGCCTCGAAGACATTGAGTCAGTTGGCGGTAAAAATGCATCGCTGGGCGAAATGATTCAACACCTAACCCATCTCGGCATCAACATTCCAGATGGGTTTGTAATTACTGTTAACGCTTACCGGTATTTTTTAGAAGAAAGTGAAATAGGCCCATCCATCAAACAGTTCATCAAGGAAATTGATTTTAGCAACATCGACTCCTTGCGCAAAGGCGGAAAGAAAATTCGGCAGCTAATTCGTAACACAAGATTTCCCAAAGCATTGGGCGAAGAAATCATACAAGCTTATCTAAAGCTGTCTGCGTTTTATCAATTGCCTGATACAGATGTAGCAGTTCGTTCTTCAGCGACCGCAGAAGATTTGCCGGATGCTTCTTTTGCGGGACAGCAGGAAACCTATCTTAACGTTCGCGGGCCCGGTGCGCTTATCGATGCGGTGCGCAACTGTTTTGCTTCACTTTTCACCGATCGCGCCATCTCTTACCGCGAAACATTTGGTTACGATCATTTCGAAATAGGACTGTCGGTTTGCGTGCAAAAAATGGTTCGCTCTGACTTGGCCAGTTCCGGCGTTGCATTTTCATTGGATACCGAAAGCGGTTTTAAAGATGTAGTTGTCATCAATGGTTCGTACGGTCTGGGTGAAATGATCGTGCAGGGGGCTGTGTCACCGGATGAATTCATTGTGTTTAAACCCACATTAAAAAACGATTGGACGCCGATTATCGAAAAAAAATTAGGCAACAAAAACGTGATGATGGTGTATGGGGATGACCCTGACGAAAAGGTGAGAGTGATCTCTACGGAAAAACACATGCACGAGAAATTTTGTTTGGACGATGCAATGGTTTTAAAGTTGGCGAGTTGGGTTGTTGTCATCGAAAATTATTACGGTCGAAAAAAAGGACACTGGTGTCCGATGGACGTGGAGTGGGCCGTGGATGGAAAAACGCAACAGTTGTTTGTAGTGCAGGCCCGCCCAGAAACTATTCACTCGCAAAAGCGTGACCGCAAGGTGACCGAATACCACATCAATGATGCGGAGAAAGCGGCAAAACTTTTAGCAAAAGGAATTGCGGTCGGAGATAAAATTGCGTCGGGAAATGTAACGATCTTGTACTCGCTGGACACCCGCGTGGCCGAAGGCCACCAGTTTCACGAAGGTGACGTTTTGGTGACGGACATGACCGATCCGGATTGGGAACCCATCATGAAAAAAGCATCGGCCATCATCACCAACAAAGGCGGCCGCACCTGTCACGCAGCCATCGTGGCCAGAGAAATGGGTGTGCCCGCAATTGTGGGTTGCGGCAATGCGACAGCGCTGTTAACGGAAGGGCAATTGGTAACGGCTTCCTGCGCCGAAGGCGACACCGGATACATTTATGACGGTGCCATCAACTATACCAAAACAGAATTCGATCTTGACGACCTGCCACGCGTCAACACTCCGATCATGCTCAACGTGGGTTCGCCCAACATGGCGTTTCAGTTCTCGCATTTGCCAAATCACGGCGTGGGACTGGCCCGGGAAGAGTTCATCATCAACAACTACATACAGGTTCACCCTTTGGCGCTGTTGCGCCATCAATCTTTGAATGATGCGGAGCTTTCGCAAAACATAAAAAAAATCATCCGTGGATTCGATAATGAAGAAGATTATTTTATCAAAAAACTTTCTTACGGGGTTGCAAAAATTGCGGCGGCATTTTACCCAAATAAAGTGATTGTTCGTTTCTCCGATTTCAAAAGCAACGAATATTTCAACCTGCTTGGCGGCAAACATTTCGAACCCGTTGAAGAAAACCCAATGATCGGTTGGCGCGGCGCTTCGCGTTATTATGCGCCCGCATACAAGGAAGCGTTTGGCCTGGAATGCAAAGCCATTCAAAAAGTGCGGCAAGAAATGGGACTTATGAACGTAGTGATGATGGTTCCGTTTTGCAGGACTGTGGAAGAGTTGATCAAGGTGCAGGAAACGATGAAGGAATTTGGGTTAGAAAGGGGAAAGAATGGCCTTGAAATTTATTTGATGGCCGAAGTGCCGTCCAACATTTTGATGGCCGAAGAGTTTGCGCCATACATTGACGGTTTCTCTATTGGTTCAAATGACCTCACACAATTGACACTTGGATTGGACAGGGATTCTTCTCTCGTTTCGCACCTCTACGACGAACGAAATCCGGCCGTGAAAAGGTTGATTAGCCTGTTGATTAAAGTCGCGAAAGAAGCCAATGTAAAAGTGGGGATCTGCGGACAAGGGCCTTCTGATTATCCTGACTTTGCGCAATTCCTTGTTGAACAACACATCGATAGCATTTCGGTTACTCCCGATTCTCTTGTGAAAACGGTAAACGCGATTTATGCAGTAGAACAAAAACTTAGCGAAAAAATTGTTGCGGGCAGTGAATTGCAAATTGAACGGTAGTCACACCTTTTGAGTACAAAGTCTACACCCGATAACTTGTTCAATTGTTACAGACGTTTTTGCATGTTAACCGCAAGTTCCTGAAAACTAAACATGAGGAGACGAAAAGAAGTAGGAAAGTTCCCGATGCGGTTCGAAAAAGCACGACCCTTGTCGGCGCAGACGTGAAACCAATTGGTTTCAAAAACAGTGGGCTCTAAGTTCTACTTCACACTCGTTACTTTGGGTGTAAGTCGTGCATAAAACCATGAGTAAGTTTGGCTGCAGGTTTTTCAGCCAGAACGTTTGCAGCGTGCTGCTCCTACACGGTAAAAAAGTTACCGCACCACGTAACCATAAAACGATAATGGTGCGAACTGATGTTTGCGATCTAACCGGTATTCATCCGGTTAAATGCAGGGTGTCGTACGGATGGTTTTTATGCTGCACTCACAAACTGTTGTTCCGATTCTTGGTTTCCGATTGTCGTACGCCAACGAAAAGTGCAACCACCACTTGTTTACTTCGACCGTGTGGTCCCGTTTGAAAAGGCCAACAAAGAGTATTGCAACTTGCACCCCAAAAATAACAAGCAGTTTTTTATTTTTGGCGATAACAACAGTGCCCGAGACTGCAATCAAATCAGGATGTTCTTTACGTGATAATCGAGCAAGCAAACCTACGTTGTACGAGGTTAGGTTTTGGTGAGGGAAAGAGAGGCAATGTTGTTTCGGAAATTTTTAGTGGGAAGGGGAGCAACCCTGATGCAGGCTGTACAGGATGATATGCTCTTCCACATTCTTGCTTTGTTTCCGAATATTATGACTGGCTTATACTATTTACTAATCATCATCAAGCCCATTTTGGGCAAATGATGAACTTGGTTGTGACGACCCAATTTTTACTGGACGTACCTATTCCCAAGCTAAATTTGTAAAGACAGTTCAATTTGTGTAAAGCTGCGTCTAAGAAATGCGGTTCATTCAAGTTAATCGAGTAAAAAATCGAGGAAAATAAGAAGTAATTCTTTCTCAACTGATTGCGGAGTTGCAACGAGTCCCGTCCAGTCCGCAAATTTAAAAGATAATGCCTTGTAAGCTATTGACTTACAAGGCATTTTTTTATCGGGGTCAACACGCTGTTAAAAATTTTTCAACCTAGCTATATAACCCTCTTTTTTCTGTTTGCAGTAAAATTCATTGTTTGATAGTTAGGCAGAGCTTAGCATAAATTATTTATCAAAGGCTTTTGCGTGCTCTTCCATAATCATCTTTTCATTTAAGCAACTTCCATCCGGCACCAGTAGGTACACAAAAGTTTTGACTGCATTTATTTTACTTTAGCAAAAGTGCTTGCTCAATAAGTAAAATGCCAGCCGGGATGGAGATTATCATGTAGAACCAAGCGTACGTTCCACTACCTTGTAATTAATGGGGACAGGCGCTAAAATCGAAAACAATTTTCTGGTGCTAATTATTTAAGAGATGGGTGATGTTTGCAAACGGGTGTTTACGGTTCTGGTTTTGTATTTATTGTTGACATCAAATGTATTTGGTCAGCCTAAATGCAAAATTGAATACTACTCCACCGAGCAGGGACTTTCTCACCAGGCCGTGACCTGCATGTTAAAAGACCGAGAAGGCTTCATGTGGTTTGGGACGTGGGATGGCATTAACCGATTCGATGGGCATCGTTTCATATCCTATAAATCATCACCGGGTGATCGTTCTCAATTGGGCCACGACCGTATTGACCAAATCGTTGAAGGCAGCAACAACTCTCTTTGGATTCAGGCCTACGATAAAGAAGTTTATCGCTTTGACAAACGAACCGAAGAGTTCCTGCCTTTGTCAAAATTTATTAGCGGCAAGAACGGTCAAAGAGTTGCCTTTACAAAAATTCTGCTTGTCGGTGATGGTTTGGTTTGGCTTCAATCTGTGAGGGACGGAATTTTTTGTGTAAACCAAAACGCGTTGTCGAATGGCGTTTTCTCTTGCTACAAAAAAGGGCTGTCGAGCGATTACAACCTGCCTTCTGAACGAATTAATTTCTTCCACGAAGATGGTGCACGCCAAATTTGGATTGGTACGCCGGAAGGTTTGTGTTGCTTGGTTCCTTCGGCTAAGGGCGAGTACAAGCGTTGCAACTTGGAATTGAACACAACCGTAAAGAATAATTTCAGTGTCTTCGATGAGGGCAAAGACCAACTGTATTTCGGTACGGCGGAAGGTAATCTTGTCGTCTATGACAAGAAAACAAAAACATTTTCCGAACGAAGAATTTCGGGCGGAACGATTAATGGTTTGCAGCGATCGAAGAAAACACCGCTTGTTTATGCGTCAACGTCCGTTGGAGAAATAGTTGCGTTTAATCCGAACGACCAATCATTCATTGTAACAGGTTATCAATCCGCAGAGGCCCTGCATTCTATTTATGAAGACAATTCCGGAACCCTGTGGATAGAGCCCGATAAATTAGGCGTTATCCGCTTTGATCCTGTCAAACGCACTTTCCAGAGTTTTTCGCAAAAGGTTGAAGACCCATACAATTCCATTGGAAATCGCTTTAAGGTTTTTGAAGACAACAGCGGAAAAGTTTGGGTAAACATGCGGGGCGGCGGTTTTGGTTATTACAATCCTGTGACGGCTGCAATGAGCTTCACCGTCAACACGGCCGATCTTGCCGCATTTCGCTTGCCCGAAATCGTGTATAATATTTACTACGATCAGGCCGGCATTCTCTGGCTTCGCGTAAACGGACGCGAGTTGGTAAAAATTATTTTCCAAGGCGATAACTTTCAGCAGCAACTACTCGTCGATCCGGAAGTTTCAATTTTAGATAACGAGATCCGGGGCATTTTTTCGGACAACAAGGCCCGTCTTTGGCTTGGAACAAGAAGCGGACGGTTTTTCGTGTATCAAAACGGGAAAAAGATTTCAGGTCTTTTTGAAAACGAACCGCAAAAAGGCCTGGGGCTTGTGTATTCGATTCTGCAGGACAGTCGCGGAAACGTTTGGATTGGCACAAAAGGGGCTGGTCTTTTTAAAGCCACGCCTTTGAATAAGGAAGAAACAAAATACCGCCTCACGCATTATGAGGCAAATAAGAACAACGTCAATTCGTTAACGGGCAATGAAATTTATTCGTTGTTGGAAGACCGCGTCGGACGAATATGGATTGGAACATTCGACGAAGGACTTTTTCTTGTGCAGAGCGAAGGTGATTCATCAAGATTCGTTCATTCAGGCGACGCATTTAAGGATTATCCGAAAAATACTTTTCGCAAGATCAGGAACATGACAACCGATGGAGCAGGAAACATCTGGATTGGAACAACGGATGGCTTGTTGATCATGAGCGCAGATGAAAATAATTCCTCTGCATACCGCTTTGCAACCTACAGCAAAATACCGGGCGATGTTCAGAGCCTTGGCAACAACAACGTTCAATATGTTTTCCGTGATTCGAAGAACAGAATGTGGCTGGCAACATCGGGTGGTGGTTTTGATTTAGCCGTTGGTTCTTCGCCTTTTCAATCACTAAAGTTTGAGACCTATACAACGAAGGATGGGCTGCCCAATGATTACGCATTGAGCTGTGCCGAAGACAAAAGCGGCAACTTGTGGATTGCGACTGAAAACGGTTTGTCGAAATTCAATCCGGAGGCAAAAACGTTTCGCAACTATGATTCGTACGATGGCTTGCCGAAGGTTGGTTTTTCCGAATCAGCAGCTTGTCCCAGGTTGTCAAACGGGCAATTGATATTTGGTACGACAAAAGGTTATCTCGCCTTTGATCCCGAACGCATTAACGGCACTCGCATTGCGGCCAATATTGCCTTCACGCATTTGCAAATCAACAACGAAGATGCAGGACCTGGGCTAAATCAAACGATCCTGACAAACGGCATCAACTATGCTTCCGAACTGCAATTAAAATACAACCAGAACATCATCAGCATTGACTACGCCATTCTTGATCACCGCGCCGGCAACCGGCAGGAGTTTGCTTATCGTCTTGTGGGCTTTGATACGTTGTGGCACAACGACCGTCAACTTAGAAGAGCAACGTACACCAATCTTCCGCCGGGACATTACGTGTTTGAAGTGAAAAGCCTCAGTACAGATTTATATTCGAATCATCCTTACAAGCGGTTGTCCATTACCATTCTTCCGCCCTGGTGGAAAACATTGTGGGCTTATGTTTTGTATGCGATTCTTGTCATCGTGCTGGCCTATTTCATTTGGCGCTATGCGGTTGCCATGATCCGGTTGCGCAACAAAATTGTTGTTGAACAAAAGCTAGCAGCACTCAAACTGAATTTCTTTACCAACGCCTCGCATGAATTAAGAACGCCGCTTACACTTATTGTCAATCCGCTTGAACAACTGGCAAGAAAAGAAAAGCTTTCTTCCGAAGGTGCATCGTACGTTGACGTTGCCCGAAAGAACGCAGCCCGCATGGTGCGCTTCATCAACCAATTGCTTGACTTGCGAAAGGTTCAAAGTGATAAAGCAACGCTTCGCATTTCAAGGGTTGAGATCGTCAGTTTCGTAAAAAAGGTCACCGATCATTTTACAGAGGCAGCCCGGGGCAAACGAATCAAGTTGGAAGTATCAGCGGGCCAGAAAGAATTGTTTGCATGGGTGGATGCAGAAAAGCTTGACGTTGTTGTTTACAATCTTTTGGGCAATGCCGTAAAATTTACACCCGAAGGAAAAGCGATTCGAATCAACATTCAATCCGATTCGGAAGAGCAAAGCTTTTCCATTTCCGTTTGCGACGAGGGGCCGGGTGTGCCGAAGGAAAATTTGAAAGACATCTTCGAGCTTTTTCACGAAGGGGAAAACTCAAACGTCAGGGAAGCCAAAGGCACCGGCATTGGCCTGGCACTTTCGCAAGAATTCGTTCATCTGCATGGTGGAAAAATTTGGGCAGAGAACAATACGGATGGCGGTTTGACCGTCACGGTTAAGTTGAAATCCGGTTCTGAACATTACAGGTCGAACGAGGTTTCATTCGTTGATGCACCGAAAGCAGCGCCGGCGCACGAAACGCCCATTGAACAACAAATCCTGCCGCAGGGTCATTATCCAACATCGCCGAGAGACGAGCAATCGCCGCTGGTTCTTTTGGTCGAAGACAACGACGAACTCCGTTCTTTTATAAAAGGACAACTCGGTGAGTTCTACCGCGTGGAAACGGCGCAGGACGGCGAAGAAGGTTTGCAAAAGGCATTGGCGCTGCTTCCTGATCTTATCGTGAGCGATATCATGATGTCAAAGATGGACGGCATTCAAATGCTGGATAAACTGAAGAACGACGTAAGCACCAGTCATATTCCCGTGGTGCTGCTGTCGGCAAAATATTCCATCGAAAGCCAGATCGAAGGTTTGAACTACGGTGCCGATTATTACATCACAAAGCCATTTAATAGCGAATTCCTTTTCGCTTCCATCAACAACCTTCTTCGCCAGCGAAGGAAACTTTTCGAGGGCCTGGTCCAAAAAAAGCAGCCTGTTTCCTTAAGCCCCGGCCCTGTTTTGATCACTTCAAAAGACGAGGCTTTCCTAAAAGACGCCATCAAAGTTGTGGAAGAAGGGATGGCCGACGTTGACTTCAATATCGAAACCGTTGCCGAATCAATGGCGATGAGCCGGACGACTTTTTATAAAAAGTTCAAAAGCCTAACCAACCTTGCACCGGTAGAATTTGTCCGCGACATGCGTTTGCAACGGGCGAAGCAATTATTGGAAGGCGGCGGGGCCAATGTTTCTGAAGTGGCCTACGCGGTTGGCTTCAGCAGCCCGAAATATTTCAGCACCTGCTTCAAAGAAAAATACCACGTATCGCCTTCCGATTACGGGAAATCAAAAGCCCTATAATCGTTCAGAAGAGTGCCAGGCTGGCACTCGCTAAGTTTTTGTTTTCCAAAATTGCCAATGCTCCGCTTCGAGTTTAGAAGTTGTAAAATTTTCATTTCACCGCCAATGACGCGGCGATGAACTTTTCCTTCGATGCTTGCTTAAACCTTTCGCAACGCATCGTTTGGTTTTAAAACGATGCTCTTGTTTCCTCGCGGGAAGAAATATTCATTTCCAATTAGATATTCCCACATTCTGTTCGACCACCGCAAAAAAATTGAGTTAAAACATAGAGCATTGGTTTTCAATAGACGATTTTTTGGCTAACCAAAATTTGAACCGTTTCGGTTAATAATTGAACCTCATTTCTTCTTTGGCTAAATAGGTTTGGTTCGTCTTCGTCTGAAGCATTATCGGAATCATCCATTGGAGAAAATGACACGATAATCGGAAGTTGATTGTTGCTTATCCTGCCCCTTCGCATTCCATTGTATCCGCCTTGTAGAACCATTCACTTTTTCACGAAAGTCAAATCCTAAAGCTTCTATATGAAAAGAAAGCTCTGCTTAATCCTGCTATCATTTCTTTGTGTCGCAACGACATTTGGTCAGACGCGAACCGTTTCCGGACGCGTGGTCTCCGACAGTGCAAGTCAGCCCATCAGTGGCGTTTCGGTTACTTTAAAAGGAACCAAAACAACAACGGTTACCGGCAACAACGGAGGGTACAGCATTGCCGTTCCCGATAAGGGTGCGGTGCTGGTTTTTAGTTCGGTTGGGTACAGCGCGAACGAAGTTTCGGTAGGGCAAAGAAGTACGGTAAACGTTACCCTGAACACAGCTTCAAACGCTATGAACGAAGTTGTGGTCATCGGCTACCAGGCCGTTCGTCGTCGTGACCTTCTTGCCTCCGCTTCAACGCTCGGGTCGAAAGACATTAAGGACGTGCCGCTAAACAACACAGCCGAAGTTTTACAAGGCAGGCTGGCCGGGGTTCAAATTACGATGTCGGAAGGCGCACCGGGGGCTGACGCTATCATCAACGTTCGCGGCCGGGGCTCCATCACGCAAACCTCCGAACCCTTGTACGTTGTAGACGGTGTGCCTACGGACAATGCTCTTTCCCTTCTCAATCCCCAGGATATTGAATCTATAAACGTTTTAAAAGATGCCGCATCAACGGCGATCTACGGATCGAGAGGCGCTAACGGGGTTGTGGTAATCACCACCAAAGGCGGACGGAATACGAACGGCAAAACCGTTGTTGCCTACAACGGTTTTGTTGGCGTGCAAAAGCTGGCGCAGGAAATCCCAATGATGAACGCTTACGAATTTGTGCGCTACCAATGGGAGCGTGCCCAATGGCTTGCCGATAGTTCCATCACGCGATACGTTGGTTCAAACTTGAAATGGGATTCGGTGAATTCATTCAAGAACTATCCAACCTATGATTGGCAGGATCGAACTATGGGTGCCAATGCTCTCCAATCTTCGCACAACGTCAGCGTATCAGGCGGCAATGCCAGCACGACGTACAACTTGAGCCTGACGGCAAACAAGCAACAGGGAATTCTGATTAATTCTGATCTTGAGCGCAAGAACCTGAACTTTCGGTTAGACCATAAGGCCAGCGATCGATTCCGCTTTGGTTTCAACACACGTTATACCGATCAACTGGTACGCGGTGCCGGTACGTCTGATGTCGGCGGCGCCGGATCAAACAGGCTTCGTCAATATACTCGCTACAAGCCCTTGATTCTTCCGGGTGAAGAAGAAGATGCGTACGATCCTGTCCTGGATTTGAATAACGCAGGCAATGGTTTCAACGTACTCAATCCCATTTTGCTGGCCAATGCCGAAACGCGGCGGCGGTACAGCACGCAACTAAACTTGAACGGCTATTTTCAATTCAACATTTTAAACAATCTTTCTTTTCGTTCTACCGCAGCGTACAACATTACCCGCACACGCAACCAATCTTTTGATGACACGTTAACCAATAACGCGAAATCCAACAATAAGCAACCGCTGATCTTGTTGAACAATACAGAATCAGTTCAAATCACCAATTCCAACGTTCTTACGTACAGCAACACTTCGTTGTTTAGGAGCAAAAACAGTTTGACGGTTTTGGTAGGACAGGAGATACAGAAGACAACAAACAGTGCTTCGATACAAGACATTCGCTATTTCCCGATTGGCATAACCGCAGATAAAGCGTTCAACAACCTGCAATTGGCTGCTGCCTCTACGGCCGCTTATCCGCAGCCTGTGGCAAGTTCTACGCAGGTACCAACGGCGCTGGCCTCTTTCTTTTCAACGGTTGACTACAACTACGATCAACGCTACCTTGCCAAGTTCACCTTCCGTGCTGACGGTACTTCCATCTTCAGCCAGAAGAATACCTGGGGCTATTTTCCATCGGGTGCATTGGCGTGGAGAATAAGCCGTGAGAAATTTTTCTCCAGCAAATCTATCAGTGATTTGAAGCTTCGCTTTTCTTACGGAACGTCGGGCAACAACCGTATAACCCCGTTCTCTTACCGCACGCAATACACAGCGCCTTCGAACGTCGGTTATGGCCTGAACGGTGCGTTGGTGGGTGTGTTTACGCCGTCAAACCTTGGCAATGAAAATTTGAAATGGGAAAGCCAGGTTGCCCAAAACCTCGGTCTTGATGTTACACTTTTCAAAGGACGGTTAACAGCAACGGTTGACGCTTATTCCAACAAGTCAAAAGATTTGTTGCTGAACCAAACCATTCCTTCATCTACGGGATACACAACGCAGTTTCAAAACATTGGTGCCACGCAAAACCGCGGCGTTGAATTGCAACTGTCCGGAATCATCGTCAGCAAAAAAGATTTTAGTTATTCTGCCAACTTCAACATCTCTTTCAACAAAAACCGCATTACGTCTCTCGGTCCAAACACGCAAATCCTGCGCAACTCGGGCTGGTTCAGCGGCAGCAATTTTCCCGCAGATTACGTACTGCGTGTAGGCGAAGAAGTGGGGGCGATGTACGGTTACGTGAACGATGGTTTTTACACGATGAATGACTTCACGGCTTCGCCTTTCTCCAACGCAAACTATCCGCAGTACAATACGCAGTACATGTTAAAAAAAGGCGTGGTGAATGCTGCAAGCATTTTGGCAAATCCCTTGCAACCCGGCTCGCCGAAGTTTAAAGATTTGAACGGTGACGGAAAGATCGATCCGGACAACGACCGCACGATCATTGGTCACGCACAACCGAAGTTTTACGGTGGCTTTGGCCAAACGCTTACGTACAAAGGATTTGATTTGAGTGTGTTTGCCAACTTTGTTTACGGTAACGATGTGTTCAACGCCAACAAACTTGAATACGGCAGTGCTTATGGTTCGCAAGTGAACATGCTGAAGCTTGACAACGACCGCTGGCAAATGATTGACAACAACGGGAACTCCATTCAGAAAGTCGTGACCATTTCTGGTACGCAATACATTTTGGGTGTGGATTCAACGACAATGGCGGGTGTAAACAGCAACGCAAAAATTTGGTTCCCGTCTACAAGCGTTAACGGCTTTTATTCGCAGAGCTATGCGGTGGAAAAAGGTTCTTACATCCGCATCAGCAACGTAACCCTTGGTTACAATTTGCCGAAGTCTTTGATTTCAAAAATCAAGATATCTAGCTTCCGTATTTATGCGACGGTCAATAACCTGGCTACCATCACCGGTTACACAGGTTACGATCCGGATGCAAGCACAAGACGTTCAGATCCCACAACACCCGGCGTTGATTATGCGGCTTATCCAAGAGCCAGAACCTACGTGGCCGGTGTAAACGTTACTTTTTAATTCTTCATCTACCCAACTCGTTTATAAAATGAAAAAGACGATTGTTAAACTCACGATGACGACAGCTTTTGTCGTGCTGGCCAGTGCCGCTTTTGTATCGTGTAAAAAATTTCTTGCGCCGGAAGCCATTTCTTCCTTCGATACCGAATACGTTTTCAACAACATTCCCAATGCCCGCAAAGCTTTGCTGGGTGCGTATAATTCCTTGTTGGGCGATTACGGCTACGGCATCCGCATCAGCGGTTATTGGCCGTACGACAGCGATGAAATGCAAAAGGGAACAAACCCGCCAACAACCGATGAAGGACAACTCTTGGCGAAATACCTTGGCATTCCGAGTAACCTGCAAATCACCAATCCGTTCAATCAAATGTACCAGGGTATTGAGCGGGCCAATTTGTGCATTTACAACATTCCAAAGATGGAATTGTATTCCGCCAACGGCTCTGTGCAGCAAGCGCAATTAAAACGCATGTACGGTGAAGCCCTGGTGCTTCGTGCGCAATTTTATTATGAGTTGTGCCGCAATTTTGGTGACGTGCCTGCGCAGTGGGGACCTTCGCAAAACGAAACAAATTTGTACAAAACACGAACAAGCGTTGATTCGATTTACGACCATTTGATCAGTGACCTGGCTTTGGCACAAACGCTCATGCCGTGGCGAACAGAAGTTGGAAACATTGGGGATCCCGTTGACCAACGCTTTACAAAAGGAACGGCCAAAGCACTGCGGGCAAAGATTGCGTTGGCAAGAGGCGGTTATAAATTGCCTGTAACCGGCGGTCAAATGGTTCGGCCGTCAAACTATTTGGACTTCTATAAAATTGCGCACGACGAATGCGCCGAGATCATTGCCAATCCGAACCAGCATTCTTTGTTGCCTTCGTACAAAAGTCTTTTCAAAGATTATTTGCTGGCGCACAACACCAACGATCCCGCCGGTGAATTTATGATGGTGGCGTCAATGGCATTCGGCACAAACTCCGATAGCAAATTGGGCATTCAAACCGGCACAAGAGTGAACGGTGTTGGCGGTGGCGGCGTGAACATTTTGCCCAACTACTTTTACATGTTCGATTCAACCGACGTTCGCAGAGACGTGACTTGCGTGCCGTACGAGGTGACGTTTGATACCATTAAAACCGGTCACGCGATGAACGCTATTTACGACGGGAAGTTTCGCAAGGAATGGGTGAGCAATCCAGGCTTTGTGTTCAGCGCAGGCAATTCCTCAACGTCAAGCCGGCCAGCAACAAACAACAGTTTGCAGAACATGGAATTGAGCTGGCCGCTCATTCGTTTTGCCGATGTGTTGTTGTGGTATGCCGAAACAGAGAATGAATTGAACAACGGACCAACCGCTGCTGCCATCAGCGCTGTAAGCCAAATAAATTTGCGAGGCCACGGTGGCGCTTACAAGGAAACACCGCCGGTGATTCCAACCACAAAAGATGCGTTCTTTAAATTTCTGGTGAAAGAAAGAATGCTCGAATTTGGCGACGAAGGCATTCGCAAATATGACTTGCTTCGCTGGAATTTATTGGGTACGGCCATCACCGAAACAAGGGCAAGACTAACGGCCTGGGCCAACGCAACCGCAACTTCGCATCCGCCTTTTGCGCTTTACAGTTACATGGAAGACGGTCCGCTGTATGCAAGAGATGCGACGCAATTACCAACGTACTTGTATTTTGTTACGAAGCCCGCGAAGTCTGATGTGGATGCGTTCAATCCCTTCCTGAATTCGTTTTATAAACCCAGTTCAACGGCCAATGCGCCAACCGGCCAAACAAGAGTGAACTGGTGGTTGGGTGGAAGCGGTCAGCTAACCTTTGCAAATTCCTTTGCCATGGGCTTTACGGCCGGCAAGACTGAGCTAATGCCGATTCCGCAAACGCAGCGTGATGTAAACCCGAACCTTTCACAGAACGCAGGTTATTAAACAATCAGATTTTTCTTTCATATACAAGCAAATAAATCTTTGTGTCCGTTCCTCCTGTTCTCAGGAGGAACTACCAAAGATTTTTTCGTCAATCTTACTTTAGTTAGCGTTTTAAAAAAAATGGATGGACAATAGAAAATACAGGAAGCTGCTGTATTTGGTTGCGGCCGTTTTAGTTTTTGTAGGCGACTTGCAGGCACAGCCAAATCAAAATTTAAAGCTTTGGTACGACAAGCCCGCCGCCAACTGGAACGAAGCCCTGCCTATCGGCAACGGACGCCTGGCCGCGATGGTGTTTGGAACAGTTGGAACCGAACGATTGCAAGTGAACGAAGAAACTGTATGGGCCGGTGAACCCGGTAACAACATTTTCGAAGGTACTTTCGATAGCATTCAGGCGATCAGAAAATTATTATTTGAAGGAGCGTACAAAGAAGCGCAAGACCTCTCCAACCGAACCTTTCCGCGCAGCGCACCAAAGAACAACAACTACGGCATGCAATACCAGCCCGTAGGCAATTTGTTGATTCATTTTCCAGGAGGAGAAACGGCGACGAATTACTATCGTGATTTAGATATTCAAAATGCGGTTGCATCGGTAACTTATACAGCAAACGGTGTTGCGTTCAAACGCGAAATGTTTGCATCGCTATCCGATGGCGTTATCATTATTCGATTAACAGCCGACAAGCCGAAAAGCATTACGTGTACATTATCGGCAAATAGTCCGCATAAAATCAACGGTGTAAAAACAAATAGCAATCAACTTATTTTAACCGGCATAACAAGCGACGTTGACAACAAAAAAGGAAGAGTAAAATTTGAAGCGCAGGTTCAACCGAAAATTGAGGGCGGAAAAGTAACGGCAACTGATACAAGTCTTGTTATTACCAGTGCCGATGCGGCAACAATCTACGTCAGCATTGGCACCAACGTAAAATCGTACAAGGACATTAGCGGCAACCCGTCGGCAAAAGCGGCTGGCTTTCTTGCAAAAGCCATGACCAAAAATTATGAGGCCGCAAAAGAAGCGCACAGCAAAAGTTATCAATCTTATTTCAATCGTGTTTCACTCGATCTTGGCAGCAACGAACAAACAAAGAAGCCAACCAACGTTCGCATTGCTGAATTCAATTCGACACCCGATCCGCAACTCGTTTCGCTCTACTTTCAATTTGGTCGTTACTTGATGATATCTGGTTCGCAACCGGGTACGCAACCAACAAATCTGCAAGGCAAATGGAACGACAAATTAAATCCGCCGTGGGACAGCAAATACACCATCAACATCAACACCGAAATGAACTATTGGCCGGCAGAGGTTACTAATCTTTCCGAACTGCACCAGCCTTTGTTCGACATGATAAAAGACCTGTCGGTAACGGGTAAAGAAAGCGCTTCAAAAATGTATCATGCCCGCGGTTGGAATGCGCACCACAATACGGACTTGTGGCGCATTACCGGGCCGGTTGACGGTGGCTTTTACGGCATGTGGCCGATGGGCGGTGCGTGGCTCACACAACATTTGTGGTATCATTATCTCTTTACCGGCGACAAAGAATTTCTAAAAGACGTTTATCCGGTTTTAAAAGGCATTGCAACCTTTTACGACGATGTGTTGCAGGAAGAACCAACACACAAATGGTTGGTTGTGGCACCGTCCATGTCGCCGGAGAATACCTATCAAAGCGGTGTTGGTATAAGTGCCGGCACAACAATGGACAACCAATTGGTATTTGACGTTTTCTCCAACGCCATCAAAGCCGCAACAATCTTGAATACCGACAAACTGTTTGCCGATACGTTGAAAACGAAATTGGCAAAGCTGCCGCCGATGCAAATTGGTCAGTACGGACAATTGCAGGAGTGGTTGCAGGATTGGGATAATCCGAAAAGTACGCACCGGCATATTTCGCATTTGTACGGACTCTTTCCGAGCAATCAAATTTCGCCTTATCAAAATCCAGAATTGTTTGACGCGGCGAGAACATCATTGATTAATCGCGGTGATAAATCAACCGGCTGGAGCATGGGCTGGAAAGTAAACTGGTGGGCAAGACTGCTCGACGGCAATCATGCGTACAAATTAATTTCCGATCAGCTCTCGCCTGCACCGCAAGAAACATCGGGGCAAAACGGCGGCACGTATCCAAACTTGTTTGATGCGCACCCGCCTTTTCAGATTGACGGCAACTTTGGTTGCACATCGGGCATTGCGGAAATGTTGTTGCAATCGCACGACGGCGCTATTCATTTGTTGCCTGCCTTGCCGGATGTTTGGGCAAGTGGAAGCGTGAAAGGTTTGGTTGCACGCGGTGGTTTTGTGATAGACATGAGTTGGAAGAACAAGCAGGTTACAACGTTGAAGATTATGTCAAAAAATGGCGGTAATTGCAGAATAAGAGTGTATGAAGAATTGAAGCCTGATGCTAACAAATTGATGAAAGCAAAAGGCGTGAATGCAAATCCGTTTTATGCAATTGCAGAAGTGAAGAAACCATTGGTATCAGCAAAAGCAAAATTACAACCGGTGAATTTGCTGAGGGTATATGAATACGACGTTCCGACCACGCCGGGACAAGTGCTCTCGTTCAATTTTGCGCCAGTAAAAACAGAGGCAGGAGCTGCGAGATAATGATTCGTAAATAGCTAAACTTTTCCATTGAACAGTCCTTATTTGTATTTGAAATATCTGGGTGTTGCATTCGTCTTGTGTTTCCAACTTGCCGCCTTTGCACAGGGGGCGCAAACCTCGCCGGAGAAATATGCGGAGTTCATTCCGTTGTACCCGAAAGGCAAAATGCCGAACACAAAAGGCATGAATTTAAAAGACAGCATTGCGGCCGAACGCATCTATCGCGTGGGCACACCGGGCATGTATGCTTTCTTTCCGTCAGCCAGTGAAAACAAAGGCGCAGCGGTGGTGATTTGTCCGGGCGGCGGTTACGAACGGTTGGCTTACGTCATCAGCGGAACGCAGCTGGCAAAATGGTTTAACACGATGGGCATCAGTGCGTTTGTTTTGAACTACCGGCTGCCCAATTCGCCTGATTTGAAACAAAGAGAAATTGGTCCCTTGCAAGATGCACAACGGGCCATAAAGATCATTCGTGCAGGTGCGGGCAAGTGGGGACTAAAGGGAGATAAAATCGGCGTACAGGGTTCGTCTGCGGGTGGGCATTTGGCAAGTCTTGTCGGCACGGTTGACAAAGATTATTCGGCCATCGGTGATTCGCTAAACAACGTTTCGTTTCATCCAAATTTCATGATCCTTGTTTCGCCGGTAATTGACTTAGGAACCTATGCCCATGCGGGCAGCCGCAAGAATTTACTGGGAGAAAAGCCATCGCAGGAGTTAATTGATCGGTACTCAACGCAAAACCTTGTTACGGCCACAACGCCGCCCGCTTTTATGGCCGGTGCGTTTAACGACAACGCGGTGCCGCCGATGAACAGCCTGTTGTTTTACAAATCCATGCTTGAACACAAAGTGTCGTGCAGCCTGCACGTGTTTCCACAGGGCGGTCATGCCATTGCGCTTCGCAACAATCCGGCTCAACCGAGCAATGGACAACGTTGTGCGAAGCGTGGCTGATTGAGATGGGCTTTATTCCGCAAACCGTCGGCAAGTAGTGAGCAACCGTTTATTCAATCAAGAATCATGATAAAAAATTTTATCGCTTGCATTGTGTCTTCTGTTGCAATGATATCTGCAACAGCGCAATCAACAGCAGCCAAGTTTTCCTGGACGAATCTTCCCACAATCACCGAACCCGTTTTTAAAAAGGACACGTTCAACGTTCTTCGCTACGGTGCGGTGGCCGATGGATTGACCTTGAACACCACGAGCATCAGCAAAGCCATTGATGATTGCAGCGCAAGAGGCGGCGGCGTTGTTTTGGTTCCGGGTGGCTTGTGGTTAACGGGGCCAATTGAAATGAAGAGCAACGTCAATCTTCACGTGGTTCGCGATGCGGTGCTCCTGTTTACGACTGATTTCAACCAATACAAATTAATCGAGGGCAATTTCGAAGGCTCGCGTTCGGCAAGAAACCAATCGCCGATTGGAGGAACAAACCTGGAGAACATTGCCATCTCCGGCCGCGGCGTGATTGACGGCAACGGCGATGCATGGCGCATGGTTGGAAGAGATCGTTTAACCGAAGCCGAATGGAAACGAAAAGTGGCTTCGGGTGGATTGGTGAGCAGCGATGGAAGAACTTGGTTTCCATCGGCCAAAACAAAATTGGCCTTCGAACAAAAACGAAACGCAACGCTTCAGCCGGGACAAACCTTAAAAGACTTCGACGACATCAAAGACTATCTACGACCGAATCTTCTTGTTCTAGCCAATTGCAAAAAAGTTTTACTCGAAGGAGTGACATTTCAAAACTCACCAGCCTGGTGTTTGCATCCTTTGCTGTGCGAAGACTTAACCGTTCGGGCCGTGCAGGTAAAAAATCCCGATTATGCGCAAAACGGCGACGGCATTGACGTAGAGAGTTGCAAGAACGTTTTGATTGAAGGCAGCACCTTCGATTGCGGTGACGACGGCATTTGTATAAAATCGGGTCGTGATGAAGAAGGTAGGAAACGCGGCAAACCAACGGAGAACGTTATCATCCGAAACAACCTCGTTTACAAAGCACACGGCGGCTTTGTAATTGGTTCGGAAATGAGCGGCGGTGCACGAAACGTTTTTGTGTATGATTGTTCGTTTATGGGTACGGACATTGGCCTTCGTTTTAAAACGGCAAGGGGCAGGGGAGGCGTTGTTGAAAATATTTACGTGAAAAACATTCGCATGAAAGACATTGTGCACGACGCAGTGTTTTTCGACATGTATTATTTTATGAAGCCGCCTGCGGCGAATGAAAAGATTGTTGTTCCGACAGTCACGGAAGCCACACCGCAGTTTCAAAATTTTTATATCAGCAACGTTGTTTGCAACGGTGCGGAACGCGGTTTGTTTATCCGCGGTTTGCCGGAGATGAGTGTTAAAAATATTTACCTGGACAACTTGGTATTGAAGACCGCAAAAGGTGCGGAGATCATTGAAGCAGACGGCATTCACTTGAACAACGTGCAGTTGTTTAGCCAAACAACAAAGCCGGTTATTTACGTGGAGAACAGCAATCATCTTGAATTGAACGGTATTCGATACACAGCCAACCCAGAGCGCTTGCTAAGTGTGAACGGCGAGAAAAGCGGAAACATTGTTGTGACCAACACAGCGTCTTCAAACAATCCGAACATGGTTGAATTTAACCACGGCGCCAACGCAACGATGGTCACTGCCAAATAGCTTGCATCGCTATTTAAATAGAACGAAAAGTCAATATGAAATACACCCTATCTCTTTTTTTATGCGTATGGTTTTTGACGCAAACGGTTTTTGGACAGGCGCAAAAACTTGTTGTTGCGCAGGACGGTAGTGGCAATTATAGAACCGTTCAGCAAGCCATTGACGCCGTAAAGGATTTCAGCAAGTTTGAAACAATCATCTTTATCAGGAACGGTGTTTACAAAGAGAAGCTGCGTTTGCCCGAATCAAAAACAAACGTTCATTTCATCGGTGAAAGCGTAGAGAAAACGATTCTCACGTACGATGATTACGCTTCCAAAAAAGACAGCGCCGGCAAGGACATTGGCACATCGGGTTCTGCCAGCTTTTTCATTTTTGGTTCTGACTTCAGTGCAGAGAATATAACCTTCGAAAATTCATCGGGTCCTGTTGGGCAAGCCGTTGCAGTACGCGTTACCGGCGACCGGGCAAAGTTTATCAATTGCCGCTTCCTTGGGTTTCAGGACACGCTGTATACACACGGCACGGACAGTCGTCAATACTATTTCAAGTGCTATATTGAAGGAACGGTTGATTTTATTTTTGGCTCGTCAACCTGCCTGTTTGATAGCTGCACGCTTTACGGCAAAAGCAGCGGATTTTTCACGGCGGCATCAACCCTGCAAGACAAAAAATACGGTTATGTTTTTCGTCACTGCAACTTAACGGGCGGTGCTCCCGCGGGTTCTTATTTTTTGGGACGGCCGTGGCGGCCGTACGCGAAAGTTGTTTTTATTGATTGCAATCTTGGCAATTTGGTAAACCCAAAAGGCTGGCACAATTGGGACAAAAAGGAAAATGAACAAACCGCTTTTTATGCGGAGTTTGGTAATCACGGCGAAGGCTCTTCAACTGCGAACCGCGTACCATGGTCGCATCAATTAACGGCGGATGAAGCGAAAGAATATACCGTCACAAATATTTTGTCGGTTGGAATCTTATTTCAACCCGACACTAAGGGACAAAATTAAAACGGTCGTGTTTGACAACGCTTTTTTTGTCTAGAAAGAGAGAATCTGATTTTTACCCACCAGTCACAACAATGTTCTACAAGTAACTATATGCAATTGATAAAAAGGCTTCGCGGTTTCGCGTTGATAATGCTGCTTTTCTTTTTTGCAAATCGAACAACCGCGCAGAGTGGACGTACGGTTGTTGATCTTTCGAACAACAACTGGAAGCTTTGGCTGGACACGGCAGCAGAGTGGCAGCACGACAAACTTTATGCGCCACCGGTTGATGTAAAAACTTTACCGCTGAATCTTCCAACGGGTGGGTGGAATGCCTTGAAGAAAGCTGTCGGTAAAACCGTTCACTTGCCGGCAACGGTTGAAGAATATTACTGGGGACGCAACGGCAATTCTTTTGGGGTGGCGGGAAATTATTTAGGCGTGTCGTGGTGGACAACAAATGTCGCTGTTCCGGCAACACAAAAAGGCAAGCGCATCACCTTGCACTTTAACGCAGTTCGTTTTCGTGCCGAGGTTTACGTCAATCAAAAACTTGCTGGGTATGACCTCGTAAACAGCACACCGTTTGACGTTGATGTAACAGATTATGTGAACTACGGCGCACCAAATGAAATCGTTGTTCGCATCACCGATCCCAATGGGAATTTTGATTGGCGCGACTCGCAAAATTTTCTCTGGGGCGATTACCGCACCAATCCCACTCACGGTTTTGGCGGCATCACCGGGAAAGTAAAATTGATAGCAACGGACAAGGTTTATATAGACGATGTGTTTGTGAAGAACAAACCGAATGTGAATGAAATTAATGTAGACGTAACAACAAAGAATGAAACTCAGACGAACGTAAACGGGACTTTCGTCTTGCAGGTGAAAGAAGCAAAAACGTCCGGTAAAGTTGTGTATGAAAAGAGCTATCCCGTTTCTTCGCTTGCAAATGGTACTTCTTCAAAAACATTTACCATATCGGTTGACCATGCAAAGTTGTGGAGCGTTGATTCGCCCAATCTTTATGTATTGAATGTGCAATGGAAAGGTGCTGATAAAACGAAAGACGATTACACGCAGCGCTTCGGCTTTCGATGGTTTGAAGTAAGAGATATAGCCGGTGACAAGCAGTTTTATCTGAACGGTAAACGCATTGTTCTTATCACATCTATTTCTTGGGGCTTTTGGCCGGTGAACGGCATTGCGCCATCCGACGAGCTAGCGAAGAAACAAATTCTGGACGCAAAGAAATTGGGCATGAACATGCTAAACTTTCACCGCACCATCGGTCAGCAGGCTGTATTGGATTATGCCGATGAATTGGGTCTTCTGTATTTTGAAGAACCCGGCGGCAATCAATATCCGGCCGATCGTTTCAACGCAACAGATCCTTTGGGAAAAATGCAGGCGGATTTTTATTTCGCGACTAGAAACGAAAAACTGTTTCGCATGATAAAGCGAGACCGCAATCATCCGTCGCTTGTCATCTACAACATGCACAACGAACGCGGCGCACAACCGCAAGCGCAAGACAGTGCCGAGATGCTTGCGGGTCATCATCTTGATCCGACGCGAATCATGACTTACAACTCCTCGAACGGCGATATTAAATTGGGGCACGATCCGCGGTTCAAATTGCATTTGCTTCAGTATGATTTTACGTTTCTTGATTACGGTTGGTTCGATCAGCACCACGCCGGCGGACCGGGCACGTATCACGACGCTCTTTACAAAAGCCCTATCGATTACGCCAAGTATTTTGACCACAAAGACGAGATCATTTACTACGGCGAAGAAGGCGCTATCGGCACGCCGCCGCGTTTGCAATTGATACGCGATGAAATTTTAAAAACCGGCAAAGACATTGGTTGGGAGAGTGACAATTTCTTGAAATGGTTCGATGCATACGACACGTTTCTAAAAACACATCCCGGTTTTTTGAAAGCCTTTCCAAACGTTGATAGCTTAACGAAAGCCATGGGTAATGTGGCTTATTATTATCAAGGAAGAGTGATTGAAAACGTACACATCAACAACATCATTGATGGTTATGCCATCAACGGTTGGGAAAGCATGAAGCTGGAAAATCATTCAGGTATCGTTGACAATTACCGTAACCTCAAAGGCAATCCTGAATTGATTGCACGATACAACAGTCCTCTCTATGTATCAGTAAAGATGAACCGCAAAGTGATGGCCGTTGGCGATACCGCAACGGTTGATTTTTTCGTGGTGAATCAAAAAGATTTGCACGGCGATTATTCTTTACTGGTAAAGGCAAAAGATGAAAGTGGTAAGCTGTTGCTAGAGAAAGTCATTCCCGTAAAACTCACAGGCGGCGCGGTCTATGGAGAAGCCCTTTCATCGGGATTGTCGCTCGTTGCAAAGACCGAAGGTTACACAACCGTTACAGCGGAATTGCAACGCGACGGCGAGACCGTTGCAAAAGGTGACGATAAACTTTATGCTATTCGTTTGGATGCTTCAAACATCACAAGTGACGGCATGATCGCCGATTCAACCGGTGTGTACGCAGCGTATTTAAAAACGCTCGGCATCACACCCAAGTCGTATCGTTCTGGCAGGCCCGAAGGGAAGTATTTGCTTGTAGGCGCTGCTTTACCGCAGCAAACGGGCAATCCACTGGTGACCGACATCTTGGAATGGGTGAACGATGGCAACACGCTGATCGTGTTAAACAACAACGTCGAGGCCTGGGCTGATCACTTGGGAAGAAAAGAAGTCATCGATTACAGAGGCAGCAAAGTGATGGGCACAACCTGGTACGGTGGTAACTTTTTCTCCAAGCAACACGAATTGTTTAACGGCCTTCCGCAAGCGCAAGTCTTTAATTGGGAATACCAGTGCTTCGCCACTTATAACAAAAACCGTTTAGGATTGTGTCTTTTCAACGGTGAAACCGTCGTGGCTTGCGTGGCCGATCACAAGCCAGAAGTGTATTCGGCGCTAAGCATTGTGCCGCACGGGAGAGGAAAAATCATTCTCTGCACCCTTGATATTTTTTCCTGCTTGCGTGATGCAAGTGTTGGCAAAAAAGCAGAAGGCGAAGGCGAGAACGCAGCGATGAACACCTTCAATGCCTCGCAGCAAAACAAAGCAAATATTATTGGTCAACAGTTGCTACTGAACTTGTTGAAGTATGCTAATAAGCGATGAAAACAATCTTGGTTATTTAAGCAAGGACTTAAATTATTGGCAATGCAAATCTTTTTATCCTCATCAAAACTATCCGGTAGAGATTGGGTGAAAAGCCGCTATGGTAACGCAATCGTTTGCATAGAAAATGGTATTGCAAACGGTTCCAATGCTGTAATTTTTCATTGCAAAAAGAGTTCGTTCGCCGGATGAATTCCGGATGACGAGACGAATTAATCATCACCGCTTCGACTATTTTACGAAGGCTCGATTGCGATTGTTTGTTTATTCAAACGGCATTGCAGATTTCTTCCATTACCCCGTTGATTGCTGTATTAAATAAATTTTTTAAAACACAATGTTATGATGAAAAGGCCTAGGCATCAGGCACCTTTCTCGCCTTGCTGTGATTCTGCCATACAATCAATGACCGGCAGCAGATTACCTCTAAAATACTTCAGACGAACGGGAGTTACCTTGTTAATGGCAATGCTCATCATTCTACCCACAACTTTGTTTGCACAAAACACTATAAAAGGTGTCATTACCGATGGCAGAACCAACACCCCTCTTGCCGGTGTAAACGTAACGGTGAAAGGTGCCGGCAAAGGAACCCAAACCAATGCGGCCGGTGAGTACACCATCAGTGCAAGAAGCAGCGACGTGCTCCAGTTTTCTTATGCGGGTTACGAGACACACGAGGTGCCGGTGCAAAACCAAACCAATATCAACTATACGCTGAAAGAAAGCACGTCCAAATTGGATGAAGTGGTTGTAGTAGGATACGGAACAACAAGAAGAAAAGACTTGACCGGCGCCGTCGCTTCGGTCAATGGAAAATCCATCGCGGCGACTCCGGTGCCCAACATTGCGCAAGCCATGCAAGGAAAACTGGCAGGCGTAAACGTCGTATCGCAGGACGGTCGCCCGGGTGCCGATGTTTCGATTCGTGTGCGAGGCGGTGGCTCGATATCGCAAAGCAATCAGCCGCTAATCTTGATTGATGGCGTTCCCGGTTCATTGAGTGACGTCCCGCCGGATCAGGTAAAAAGTATTGACGTACTGAAAGACGCTTCCTCTACGGCTATTTACGGTGCCCGTGGAGCGAACGGCGTTGTTCTTGTAACAACAAAAGGTGCGCAGGCAGGCAAAACAACGATCACGTATAACGGCTATGTAAAATTCAATACGCCGGCGAAATATTTAAAAGCGCTTAGTCCCTACGATTACTTGAAGTACGTATGGGCTAATGCCGCTGCAAACGGAACGGCTTATCGGACACCGTTTGAACAGTTGTATGGTATTGGCGCTTTTACAACAATCAATACCGGTGGCATTGAAAGTTACCGGAACCTTGCCTCGGATGATATTCAAAAACAAGTCTATCATAGCTCTACTTCTTCCAATCACGACCTGACGATAACGGGAGGAACAGATAAAACAAAAATTCTGTTTTCGACAAGCTATTCGGATGAACAGGGAATGAAGATCAATTCCTTTTTTAAACGCGGAAACGTAGCTTTTAAACTAAGCCAAAAGCTCTTCGACAATCTTACGTTCAACCTGGATACGCGTTACACGGATATTCAGAACAAAGGCGACGAAGGAACCACAAACGGGTTCGGCTCTTTGCTCTCGACGGCGTATGAATTCCGTCCAATTTCTACCGCGCATATTTTGGGTGACTTGAATGCGCTTCGAACAGGAAACATTCAACAGTACGGGACAAACGTGATGTGGGACACGCACAGTCCTGTTGCCCGCATCAGTGATTACGATCCGCTTTCCTTAAGTCAATCAATGCGCGGAATTGCGTCGCTGGACTGGAAAATCATTAAAGACGTAACCTATCATACCGATTTCTTTTTAAGCCGGTCGTGGTCACAACAGAAACATTGGTCGGGAGCAACGTACAACAACTACCTTGACGATGCCACCAACACGAAGCTTTATGCGGGAGCGGTTGATTACCGCAAGAATGATGCGTGGGGATTGCGTTGGACGAATACATTGAACTATGCTTTGAGTGTTGGCACGAATCACCATCTCAATCTTTTGGCAGGACAAGAAGTTGCCAATTCGGGTGGAACCGGCATTGCCATACAAGCAAATCATTTTCCTGCAAACTTTACCGAAGAAACCGCCTTTGCGCAGATCAACCAGTACGATCAAACGAATGGTTCGGCCACATTTTCTTCCTCTGTCAGTACGCCGGATCGTCTTCTTTCGTATTTCGGCAGAGCAAACTATTCTTTCCTCGACCGGTACCTGCTTACAGCCACATTCCGTGCAGATGGTTCATCAAGGTTCACACCTGCGCACCAGTGGGGCTATTTTCCGGCCGGTGCAATTGCGTGGAGAATGTCTGAAGAGTCTTTCCTGAAAGATGTCAAATGGTTAAATGATTTAAAGCTCCGCGCCTCTTATGGTGCAGTGGGTAACGATCGTATCCCTTCCAGTTCGTGGACACAATTGTGGGGCTCCGTATCAGATCAACGATTCCAATATGCGATCAACCACCAGCGTCAGTCTGCTTATGACCTGGCTTCTCAAACATTGGCCAATCCAAACCTGAAATGGGAAACGACAATCACACGAAACGTAGGAACTGATTTTACCTTGTTTAAATTCCGATTGTCGGGAACCGTTGACGTTTACTGGAACACAACGAAAGATCTGTTGATGTTGACGAGCAACCCACCCGTCAGCGGATACCCTTTGATTTATTCCAACATTGGACAAACAAGCAACAAAGGCGTAGAGCTTTCGCTTTCCGGAACCATTTTCGAAAACAAGGATTGGAAAATAACCGCAGGCGGCAATATTAATTTCAACAAAAGCAACGTTGACAAACTTGCGCCCAACGTGACAGGGCTTTACTCAGCAAGTTGGTCAGGCAGCCAATCGTATCCGGCGTCAGATTATGTTTTGCTCGAAGGCAAGCCTGTTGGATTGGTTCGGGGATTAACTTACGATGGTCTTTATACGCCGGCTGATTTTGACTACAACAACGGTTTGTACACGTTAAAAAAAGGTGTGTCTGATCTTGGCAATTTCATCGGCGTTGTGCACGGGATAGGTGCCACCGATAAACCTTCTACGCAGTATGCTTATCCAGGACTTCCGAAGTTTAAAGATTTGAACGGCGATGGTAAAATAGACGAAAATGATGTTTCGGTGATTGGTAACATGAACCCAAAGCATACGGGTGGTTTCAATCTTGGTGCATCGTTTAAAAACATTGACTTCGGACTTTACTTCAACTGGAGTGTAGGCAACCAGATTTACAACGCGAATAAACTGGCTACTCTATATGGTCCAAAAGAGGCAGGCGTTTATGAAAACAAATTGGCCATTATGAAGGACGCTTATAAAATTTACGACGTTGTCAACGGACAATTGGTAAGGCTAACGACACCGGATCAATTAAACGCTGCCAACGCGAATGCTACCTTGCCTCTCGCTTATAATGAGGTAGGCGTTACATCAACTTTGGGTATTGAAGACGGCTCTTATCTGCGCCTGAACACGTTGAATTTGGGATATACGTTACCAAAGTCTATACTGGCGAAAGTAAAAATTTCAAACCTTCGTATATACGGTAGCGTTTACAATGTATTCACGATCACCAAATATTCAGGACTTGATCCTGAAGTAAATACCGATCCGTCGCACAACAACGCAACCTATCCAACCACGGGCTTTGATTTTGGAACGTACCCGCGTCCTCGCTCTTATGTTGTCGGTCTAAACGTTAGCTTCTAACAATTAAAAACACGGTTATGAAACGGTTCATAAATTATATAGCAGCAATTGCGTTGTGTATCACGTTTACGCAATGCAAAAAAGATTTTCTGACGGTAACCTCGCCGTCCAATGTGGATGATCAATTTGTTACTTCCACACCTTCGGAAACGTTCAAAACACTTTCCTGGTGTTATGCCAATTATCGCCAAAACTGCATCATGGGAACGTACCGGTGGAACGACCCCGTTGGCTCGGATGCGGAAATGTATCCGGAAGAAGCTTCCAGCAACAACATGAACGCCATTTTGCGGTCTGATCTCTTGCCCATCAATGCCGTGTCGGGCGGGTTCAATGCCCTTTACACAACGCTTGCCCGTGCGGATAAAATAGCGAATCTGATTTCTCAAAAAGACGTTTACAAAACCGATGCTGCGTCAGGTAGCGCTACGGCATGGACGCAGTTGTATGGTGAAGCCATCACCATGAAAGCGTTTTGCTATTTCAATTTGGTTAAGCACTTTGGCGATGTGCCTTACGGTTATGAAAACGAATACGTGACAGATTATTCTTTAAACTCACGGTTCGAGATTTACGATAACCTAATCGCTTCTTTGAAAGGTGTAGAGCCACTTATGTATAAATTAGGTCAAGGCGGAATAACGGCCGAACGGTTTTCAAGAACTTTTTGTGATGCCTTGATTGGAGAGATAGCGCTTTTTTCCGGCGGTTATCAAACCATTCGAACCGATATAGCAGGTTTGTACGGAAATGTACAGTTTACTAAAAAAGGGTCCGAACAATTTAGCTGTGTTTATGCGCGGCGTACCGACTATCTAAACTATTACAAGATTGCCAAGCAGTACCTGCAGGCGGCAATTGATAACAAAGGATCGTCTACGTTAATCACATCGGATGGAAGGTCTTACGCAAACAATCCTTTTCAACGGCATTTCCAATATTTCGCCGATTTGCAAGTGAGTCCCGAGTCATTGTTTGAAGTGGGCAATATTCAAGGCGGGCAACAAGTCACCACGAGCGAATACCCTTATGCTTTTGGCCGGCCATCTGATGGCGGTAGTACCAACGCGGCTCCTGCCAAAACCTTCGGTGCGCTTCGCATCATTCCAACTTTTTATTACGGCGAATACGAGAAAGGCGATAAACGAAGAGATCCCAGCGTAACCGTTACGGGCAGCAACGGAGACGGAAATGAAAAGATGCTCTCGTTTGTGCCCGGAAATAAATCAACCGGCGGCATTTCAACAAACAAATGGGACGAGAACCGCATGAGTCCACCATACGTTGCGTCGCAAAGAAATTCGGGTATGAACTGGCCGGTTTTGAGAATGGCTGATGTTATCTTAATGCTGGCCGAAGTGAAAGCTGAATTGGGAGAAAGCGACGCGGTGGCTTTGGTGAATCAAATTCGCGAAAGGGCTTTTGGCAATGCAAGTCACGATATAGGTGCACTGTCGGGTGATGCATTAAAAGACGCTGTGTTGCAGGAGCGCAAGCTCGAACTGGCTGGGGAAGGAACACGCCGTTGGGATTTGATCCGCTCCGGTAAATTTTCTGAAAAGGCAGTAGCCGTGCGCCAGGAAATGACAACCATGATTAACGACATCAAGACGCAGGGATATCACGCCTTTTCCAACGGCAACGTGATTCCTGCTTATGTGTGGACAAAGCTGGTTAATCTCACCAACCCGTTAACGTATGATGTTTCTGATTCTACCAATCCCGCCCTTTATCCTGGATGGAGAGGGCAATACGATTATAGTAAAATTGCAAACGGTCCAAAAGTAAACGGCACCAATCACAACGTAGCCATCCAGGGTTTGTTCCGCTATATCAATCCAACGAGTGCAGAAGCAACAACGTTACAAAGTCAAGGGTACGTCAAAACCAATTGGGGTGTTGATATTGTAAATAACGCTGCCAGCTATGATAGAAACATTCTTTCCGGAATAACATCGGCCGGCGATCCGCCCAGGTATTATTGGCCGATTCCATCGGAGACAATCAGCAAGTCGAATGGAAAAGTTTCCAATGGTTACGGACTACCAAAGCAATAAAGTCATTCAATCATTCAATACAATCTGTAAAGTAATTGTCTCTCAAAAAGCAGTCGGTGAATTAGAAACACAGGGTCAACTCTGTGTTTCTTTTGTCGCATTCTCACTTTGTATAAAAACCCAATTAAGTATCGTGAATAAACTGATTTTTCTCTTCTGTACTCTGTGTAGTTCGCTTACATTAACAGCGCAGAAGCCCGTGCCCGTGAAGCCACGTATTCTGGTGAGCACCGACATTGGCGGCACCGACCCTGATGACAATCAATCAATGATACACTTGCTCATGTACAACGAACGCTTTGACATTGAAGGGTTGGTTTCCTCGCCGTCTTATGGAGAGGGAAACAAAGAAGAAATACTGCGCACCATAGACCTTTACGAAAATGACCTGCCCAAACTGAAAGCACACAAACAGGGATTTGCAACGCCTGCCTATTTGCGTTCGGTGGTCAAACAGGGACGACACGGCGCTGCGCCGTTCAAGGGCTATTCTACGGCAACAGAAGGGTCGGACTGGATTGTTAAATGTGCGCTGAAACAAAGCGAGAGGCCGTTGTGGATTTTGGTTTGGGGCGGACTCGACGATTTGGCGCAAGCCTTGCACGACAAGCCCCGGATTCAAAAGAAAATAAAAGTCTTTTGGATCGGCGGACCCAATAAAAAGTGGAGCGCCAACAGTTACGCTTACATTGCCGAAAACTTCCCGAGCCTTTGGTTTATTGAATCCAATGCGTCCTATTACGGATTTTTTTCCGACAACGTCCCCGATAGTTTAAGCAATAAAAATTATTACAAGAACTACATTAAGGAAGCCGGCTACTTGGGGAAAGAGTATAAAAATAACCGCTACAAAGGCAACCTGAAGATGGGCGACACGCCGTCGTTGCTTTACATGATGGACGGCAATCCCAATGATCCGGCGAGAGAAAGCTGGGGCGGCAGTTACGTGAAGTTCTGGCAAAGTCCGCGATTGATTTTTAACCGCAATGCATCACTTCATGATACGGTGACTGTCTTTTCCATTGTTGAATTTCGGTTTAAAGGCCCTGTTGTGAAAATACCCCCTGATTCGGCGTGCCTTACAATGGCGGTGAAGTCTGAAATAGGCGAACAGAAGTGGGATGGTTTTTATCTTGGAGATGGTAATTATGTTGTAAGATACTCGCCAAAACGTACAGAAACCTTAACCTACAAGGTCACATCAAGTATCAGGGGATTTGAGGAACAAAACGGAGCCTTTGTAGTTGATAATAGTTGGCCGGGAAAGCCTCGCAAAACCAACTATAAATTGGGTGCAAACTGGTACACGGACAGGCCAAACCCCGAATTGTACGACGATATATGGCAAGGCGGTAAAACCGTCCTGAAATGGCGCAGCGATGTCCTGCTGGATTGGGCCAAACGCTGGAACTGGCTTCGGTGACGAAGACGGGCAACAACAAAAAGGATTTGCAAAAGTTGGGCAACTATTGCAAAGCTGGTTGTGGACAAACGGTAAAATTTTCTCTTCGACGCAAAAAAATGAAAGCGGAAAATACAAACGGCGAGGGTTTTGAAGCAGTGCCCGCCAAGCCAACCTACTGGCTTACCCGTTTTGTTATTCTTCGCTTGCTGGGGTTCGTGTATGCAGTTGCTTTTCTTGTCGTCATTAATCAAATTATCCCTTTAATTGGCGCTAACGGGCTCTTGCCCGTTGGCTTGTATTTAAAGCAAATCGGCAATGCTTTGGGCTCGGACAGCGCTGGCTTTTTTCGGCTGCCTTCGCTTTTTTGGTTTTGGCATTCCGACGCAGCACTCTTAATTGTTGCCTGGTTGGGCTTTCTTCTTTCTTGTATAGTTGTTGCAGGCTTTGCCAACGTTCCGGTAATGGTCGTGCTTTGGTTCCTGTACATGTCTTTTGTTCACGTGGGACAAGACTGGTACGGCTACGGTTGGGAGATTCAACTCACCGAAACCGGCTTTCTATCTATCTTTCTTTGTCCCATGCTTGACATGCGTCCGTTCCCAAAATGCGCACCGCCATTTCTGATCCTTATTTTGTATCGTTGGCTCGTCTTTCGCATCATGTTTGGTGCGGGATTGATCAAACTCCGCGGCGACGAAATATGGCGCAACGCGACGGCGCTTTATTACCATTTCGAAACACAACCCATTCCTGGCCCGTTGAGCCGCTGGTTTCATTTTCTTCCGCATGCTGCTTTAAAAATTGGCGTGTGGTTCAATTGGCTGGCCGAGATAGCGGCACCGCTTTTTGTTTTCGGGCCACGGCTTGCCCGGCACATTGCAGGCGTCATCGTTGTTTTGTTCCAGGTAAACTTAATCCTCAGCGGCAACCTTTCTTTTTTAAATTGGCTCACCGCCATTCCCGCACTCGCTTGTTTTGATGATGGCTTTTGGTCACGGATTCTTCCAAAATGGATTGTTCGCAAAGCAAGTTTTGCCGCGGCCAATGCAAAAGAATCCCGCCCAATGCGAACGACCGCGCAAGTAGTGGTCATCGTTGTTTTGTTTTTGAGCGTAGCGCCAGTTGTCAATATGCTTTCGCCAAAACAAATCATGAACACGTCCTTCGATCCTTTGGATTTAGTAAATACCTACGGCGCTTTTGGTAGCGTGGGCAAAGAGCGTTTGAATGTGGTGTTTGAAGGAACAACAGACAACGATTCAACAGACAAAGCGGCCTGGAAGCCTTATCTCTACAAAGGTTTACCCGTATTGCTTGACAAGCAACCGCCGCAAATAGCGCCTTACCAGTTAAGGCTCGATTGGCAAATGTGGTTTGCTTCGATGTCGTCGCCGGAACAATACCCGTGGACGACCTTTCTTCTTTGGAAACTTCTTCAAAACGATGCGGGTGTGTTAAGCCTTTTTGCGGGCAATCCTTTTCCGGGCAAACCACCAAAGTATGTCCGTGCCGTGCTTTATCGTTATTGGTTTGCAAAACCCGGCAATGCACAAGGCCTTTGGTGGAACCGTGAACGCATCAGCATCTGGCTTCCGGCTATGTCGGCCGATGATCAAATCCTTATTGATTATTTAAAAGGCGGCGGATGGATAAGGTGATGTGTTTGAGACGCGAAAGAGTCTTTGTCAATTTTTGTTTTTAATGCAACGCTTCTGCTTTCAACTGGAAAACATCTTTCAATGCCCGCTTTGCGGCGTGGTAGCCACACATGCCGTGTACGCCGCCACCGGGCGGTGTGGAAGAAGAACAGAGATAAATTCCTTTTGCCGAAGTTTTGTAGGGTGATAACCGCAAAGCGGGCCGTGTAAACAATTGGTCAATATCAAAGGCGCCGCCGTTGATATCGCCGCCAATGTAATTTGAATTGTAAGTCTCCATCTGTTTTGTATTCATCACATGCTTTGCTAATATTCGTTCGCGAAAACCGGGTGCAAAGCGTTCTATCTGTTTCTCTATTGCTTCCGTCATGTCAACGGTTGAACCGTTGGGTACGTGGCAATAAGCCCAGGCAGTGTGCTTGCCTTTCGGTGCTCGAGACGCATCGAATAGACTTTGTTGCGCCAGCAAAACAAAAGGCTTTTGGGGATGTTTTCCGTTTGCGGTTGCTTGCTCAGCCGCTACTGTTTCTTCCCATGTATTTCCCAAATGAACCGTGCCTGCTTTACGGCATTCCGTTGCGGTAAACGGAATGGCATCATCCAACGCCCAATCAATTTTAAACACGCCCATTCCGTAGCGGTAACGTTTCAACTGCCATTGATAAAAGCTTGAAAATTCATGTCCGGCAATTTGCAACAATTGCTTTGGCGTTACATCAAATAAGACAGCACGAGCAGAAGGCAACTGCTGAAGCGAACGCACATGAAAATTCGTTTCGATGCGGCCACCGATGGATTGAAAATAGGAAGCCAGTGCATTGGCAATGGCGCTTGATCCGCCCTTTGGAATGGGCCAGCCGTCTGTGTGCCCTGCAAGCATCAAGACCAATCCAATGGCTGACGTCGCAAGGTTTGACAAGGGTTGCATTGAATGTGCTGCCATTCCCGCCCACAGTCCTTTTGCTTTTTTTGTGTGAAACCGTTTTGCCAAATGCGCTGCCGGCATCAATGCTTTCAAACCAAAGAAGGCCATTTCAAGGGGATGCCTGGGAATGCGCGGCGGACTTAATACATCTGCTGCAATGTGCGGCCAGTCTTTCACCAACCGCTTCATGAGTGAGGTATAAGTGTGTTCATCATCACCAAACGATTGTGCTGTTTGTTCAACAGAGGAATACAAAGCGGCTGCATCGCCATCATCAAACGGATGGGCAGCGGCAAGGCCCGGAAGAATAAATTTCAATCCATGTTCGACCAGTGGCAAAGTCTTGAAAAAAGGCGAAGCAACGGCTAAGGGATGAATGGCAGAACAAACATCGTGAACAAAACCCGGCAAAGTCAGTTGGGCTGAACGCAGGCCGCCGCCAACGGTTTCTTTCGCTTCTACCAACAACACGGACAAGCCTGCCCGTTGAAGCGTTATTGCGGCAGCCAAACCGTTTGGTCCCGAGCCGACTACTATAGCATCGTAATCTCTCTTCGTCATGCAATTTTTTTAGTGTCTGTAAAGACCGCGGCGTATGCGGACGTTATGAGAATCATCTGCCGAAAGATTTAGCGGCAAAGCTCAAAACTTTGCGCTAATTTTTGGGTGAAATAAAAGCGTTAAACGCGAAGCCGCTATTTGATTCTTCTTAAACCAACCAACATGTTCATTGAAACGGATAAACCGGCACAACAAATTTTGCAAAATACACCACCGGCAAAAACATCGGGCTATGTACTGCGCATTTCGCTTACAGCAGCCCTGGCCGGGTTTATTTTTGGCTTTGATACGGTGGTAATTTCCGGCGCCAATCTGCCCATCAAAAACCTTTGGCACACTTCGCCGTGGTTTCACGGTTTTTTTATCATGTCCATGGCTTTGTGGGGCACGGTCATCGGCGCCATCTTTGGCGGACTTCCCACGCAAAAATGGGGGCGTAAAAAAGTGCTCGTATGGATCGGCATTTTGTTCAGCCTTTCGGCGGTGGGAACGGCACTGGCGCCCGGTCCTTACATCTTTTCTTTCTTTCGCTTTGTTGGCGGATTGGGCATCGGTGTTTCTTCCGTTGCCGCACCCACTTATATTTCCGAAATTTCCACACCGGCCAACCGCGGAAAGCTTGTGGCCTTATACCAGTTCAACATTGTGTTTGGAATTTTAATCGCCTTTCTTTCCAATTATTTTTTGCAGGGCGTTGGCGGCGCCAACGACTGGCGCTGGATGCTTGGCGCATTGGCTGTGCCTTCGCTCGTTTACTCGGTGATGGTGGTTGGCGTTCCCGAAAGTCCGCGCTGGCTCATCACCAACCGCAACGACGTAAACACGTCGAAACAAATTTTAGCGAAGCTCGGTATCGTCAACGTTGACGAAGAGGTAGCGTCCATCATTAAAAGCTATCGGCACGAAACAGCCGGGGACGACGGTTCTGTTTTGAACGGAACAAACAACAGAAACACGCCTTCGCTTCTGAGCCCAAAATACCGCACCATTATGTGGCTGGCTTTTATGGTTGCCTTCTTCAACCAATGGTCGGGCATCAACTTTATTCTTTATTACGCACCGGAAATTTTAGAACGTGCGGGCCTTGCGGCAAAAGACTCGTTGTTCAATTCCATTGCCATCGGCGGAACAAATCTCCTTTTCACGTTTGTGGGTTTGTACCTCATTGATAAACTCGGGCGAAAAACCTTGCTGCTCATTGGTTCGCTTGGCTACATTGCCAGTCTTGCAGCCGTGGCCTGGTGCTTTGCTTCGCACGCAAGCGCCGCGTTGTTGATGACGTTTTTGCTGTTGTTCATTGCCGCACACGCCATTGGTCAAGGCGCGGTAATTTGGGTTTTTATCTCCGAAATTTTTCCGAACAAAGTGCGGGCAATGGGACAATCTTTTGGCGCCAGCGTGCATTGGGTTTTTGCAGCCATCATCACCTTGATTACGCCGGTGTTTTTGGACAGAGACAACGGCATTTTCAAAAACAATCCCTGGCCCATCTTCGCCTTCTTTGCCTTTATGATGGCCTTGCAATTGGTTTGGGTGCTGACAAAAGTGCCCGAGACAAAAGGTGTGTCGTTGGAAGATTTGGAAAGGCGGCTGGTAAAGGAATGAGAAGGCTGAATGAAATGTTCGATGTTTTTTATTGCAATCAGAATGAAAGATTGTTTGTCTTTTACGTTGATGATTTTGCTTCTTGCTTGCGGTGATGCAAGGAAGGGTGCAGAGCGTTCCGCCGTTGAGCGTGAACAGTACCGTCCGTTGATTCATTTCACACCGCAAAAAGCCTGGATGAACGACCCGAACGGCATGGTTTATCTGAACGGAACTTATCATTTGTTTTACCAGTATTATCCCGACAGCACCGTGTGGGGCCCGATGCACTGGGGCCACGCAACAAGCAAAGATTTGCTTCATTGGGAGCATCAGCCCGTTGCCTTGTATCCCGACAGCCTTGGTTATATTTTTTCCGGCAGTGCCGTGGTGGATGCGGCCAACACATCGGGTTTTGGAAAAGACGGCAAAGCGCCGCTTGTAGCCGTCTTCACGCAGCACGATCCAAAAGGAGAGAAGCAAGGAAAAACGGATTTTCAAAATCAAAGCATTGCTTTCAGTTTTGACGCCGGCAAAACATGGACGAAATATGCCGGTAACCCCGTTCTAAAAAATCCCGGTATCAAAGATTTTCGCGACCCCAAAGTGAGTTGGAACGATGATGTAAAGAAGTGGATCATGACGCTTGCCACAAAAGACCGCATCACGTTTTATTCATCACCTGATTTAAAAAGCTGGACGAAGGAAAGCGAGTTTGGTGCTAACGTTGGTGCGCACGGCGGCGTGTGGGAATGCCCCGATCTTTTTCCTTTGAATTATGAAGGAAAAAAGCATTGGGTACTGCTGGTGAACCTTAATCCCGGCGGACCAAACGGCGGTTCGGCCACGCAATATTTTGTCGGAAGCTTTGACGGCCATGCGTTCAAGCCTTATCAGACCGATACAAGGTGGGCAGACTACGGCCCGGATGAATACGCCGGCGTTACCTGGTCGAACACCGGTGATCGCAAGATCTTTTTGGGGTGGATGAGCAACTGGCAATATGCGCAGGTAGTGCCAACAAAAACCTGGCGCAGCGCCATGACGATACCCCGTGATATTCGCCTTGAAAAAGTTGGCGACAAATATTTCCTTGCCTCAAAGCCGGTTGATGAATTGTCCGCAATTGCGGAGAAGCCGCTGGTGTTTCAAAACGTTGATGCAAACGACAAGCGCATTGCGAACATGAAACTGAGCGGCGCGGCGCGACTGGACCTGAACGCAGCAAAAGCGGAAAGCTTTTCCATCACACTTTTAAACGACAAAGGACAGAAAGTGGTGATTGGCTACGACAAGGTATCGAATCAATATTACATTGACCGCACAGCCTCGGGCAAGGTTTCGTTTGAAAAAAGTTTTGCGGCAAAACATCTTGCGCGGCGGTTGTCAACGAAAGATGAATTAAACCTCACGCTGGTCATTGACGTTGCGTCGGTAGAACTGTTTGCCGATAACGGCCTTACCGTGATGACGGAAATCTTTTTTCCCGATGAA
Organism: Flavisolibacter ginsenosidimutans; assembly: GCF_007970805.1. Taxonomy (GTDB): domain Bacteria; phylum Bacteroidota; class Bacteroidia; order Chitinophagales; family Chitinophagaceae; genus Flavisolibacter; species Flavisolibacter ginsenosidimutans. The sequence continues at coordinate 127,132 of NZ_CP042433.1, forward strand.
GATTATTCGCACGTCAACCTGCAATCAACCGGCAGTTTTGCGTTGACTTCTTTGTCGTATGCGAAACTAAAAGCAGGACGATGATTTTTCTAAACGGCTTCCAATTGAAGTTTCTGCTTTTGCGGTGATTTTATTCCCGCTTTGTGTCCGCGCAGCGCATAGTAAAGAATGTAAACGTAGGAGGGCAGCACGCAAACAAAAAAGGACGTATGGTTGGAAATGTGCGCCTTGTCTTTTAGACTTGTGTAAAGTAAAGGCATCAACGCACCGCCGGCAATGCCCATCACCAGCAAGGCCGAACCGATCTTGGTAAAACGCCCCAGGCCATTAATGGCAAGCGGAAAAATAGCGGGCCACATCAGTGCATTGGACAATCCCAACAAAGCAATGAACGTAATGGCAAGATAGCCCTGGCTTAAGAATGCGCCGGTGGCAAAGACAATTCCCGAAACGGCCGAAATTGACAATGCCTTTTGTTGCGAAACGTATTTTGGAATGGTGAAAATGCCGATGATGTAACCCAACAACATAGCAAGCAAGGTGAAGGAAGTAAAGTAACGCGTTTGCGTTAACGGCATGCCCAATTCTTTGCCGTACGTGCCAATGGCATCACCGGCCATTACTTCTACGCCAACGTACAAAAAAAGGCAAAGCACGCCGAGCAGCAAGTGTGGATACTGAAACACACTTTGCTTTTGTGTGTTTAACGCAGCCTTGCTTTCGTCTTCTCCTTCCATGTCAATTTCGGGCAGCGACGATTTCCGAATCATCAATGCCAGCAACAAAAGCACAGCGGCCATTACGAGGTAAGGAAGGATGACGCGGCCAGCCATTTCATTGAGCAATGCGTTTTTTGTTGCGGCATCGCTAACGGTCGAAAGTTTCTCCGTGAGTTGGTTGCTGTTCTTCAAGACAAGTGTTCCCAAAATCAGCGGGCTTAAAATGCCGGCCACTTTGTTGCAGATGCCCATGATGCTGATTCGCTTGGCCGCACTTTCAATGGGGCCTACGATGCTGATGTACGGATTGCTGGCGGTTTGCAACAGCGCAAGGCCTGCGCCTTGAATAAACAATCCCGTTAAAAACAAAGAAAAGCTTCTTGCGTTGGCCGCCGGAACAAAGACCAGCGAACCGATTGCCATCACGCAAAGTCCCCAGGCCATGCCGTTTTTAAAACCGGTTTTCTTCAGCAGAAACGAAGAAGGAATGGCCAGGAAAAAATAAGCCATGTAAAAAGCAAACGTTACAAAAAAAGCTTGCACGTCATTATCCAATTGACAGGCGATTTTCAAAAACGGAATCAGCGTTCCGTTCAGCCAGGTAACGAAGCCAAAGACAAAAAACAAAATACCGATGATAACGATGGCGTAACGGTTGGTGGGAGTCTTGTTCATAAAGCGCAATTTGCGGTGCTGAAAATAACGAAGAGCACCGTGTGGGCAGTGAACAATCGTTTGCACAATTTGCAATTTGCACAATCGTTTGCACAAGCCTTCTACTCGGTATTCGTCTAAGTTTGGGTTTCAGCGGCAGAAGGTTTTCTCACCACCGCCGCCGCAGAGCTGCACCGCAAGCCTCACTGGATGGAAGTTCCGGGACGCTCCCGGATGTTCAGATTTTTAATTCTCATGTAGCAGCATAAAAACCCGGGCTGTTGTTTCCACAGCGGCCTTTTCTTTTCTAACGACGGCCCGTTAAACGAAGGCGATTGTTGTAATTTGCCGGACCACCTTTTACAAATGATGAAGGAGTTCACAACGAATCAGAAACAATTGCGAGTCGGTTTTCAGCGAGTGATTAATGAAAGCGACGACCTGAATGCAATCGCAAATATTTTGCGCAATGCGGAAAAACACCCGTTGTCGTTTGCACCCTGGCCGGGCTACACAGCCAGCGCTGACGTAGCGTTTTCGATTGCCTACGGCGACAAAAATCTCTACCTGCAATATGTGGTAAAAGAAAGCATCGTTAGGGCAGCAACGGGAAAAATTAACGGCCCGGTGTACGAAGACAGTTGCGTGGAATTTTTTATTCGCTTCGATAACGACAAAGCTTATTACAATTTTGAATTCAACTGCATCGGCACTGTGCTGGCAGGTTTCGGACCCGATAGAAACAACCGCGAATTGCTGTCGGAGCACGTCCTGCAAAACTTGCGTTGCCACACGGTTCTTCAAAAAGAGAATGGTGCCATTAATTGGACGTTGACGGTTGTTCTTCCCTTTGAAGCCTTCGCCTTTCATTCTTTATCGTCGCTGCATGGAAAACAGGGCGGCGCCAATTTTTACAAATGCGGCGATGCGCTTCCGCAACCGCATTACCTTGCCTGGTCAAATATTGAAAGCGAAAGCCCAAACTTTCATTTGCCGGAATTTTTCGGAACCTTGCTGTTTGAATGATTGTCCGTGATGAAATGAATTTACCTGCACGGACGTTAAAAGGTTTTTATGAATCGGATTTTCTTTGGTTTATCGTACGGCCTCGCCATCTTTTTTTCTTCCTGCCAATCGGCGCAGGTAAAACCGGCGCAATCAACCGATTCGTCCGCTCATTCCTGTATGCGGGTGCCTTCCCGCTTTGGCAGCAATGATAGTGCGATGCAAAACGTTTCGGCTTCCAATGACACCTCGCATAGCGGAATGGTACTCATTCCCGCCGGAACCTTTGAAATGGGCGGTGACAATAACCAGGCTTCCCCGGATGAATATCCCAAACATACCGTTACCGTCTCCTCTTTTTATATGGATGCGACTGAAGTCACTAATGCGCAGTTTAAAAAGTTTGTAGACGCCACCGGCTATATCACTACTGCCGAACGCAAACCCGATTGGGACGAATTAAAAAAAACACTTCCGCCCGGCACACCGAAACCACCCGATAGTGTTTTGCAGGCGGCCTCGCTTGTTTTTCATCAAAGCAGCGGACCGGTTGATTTGAATGATTATTCGCAGTGGTGGCGCTGGACAAAAGGCGCGGATTGGAAGCATCCGGAAGGGCCGCAAAGCAACGTCAAGGGCAAAGAAAATTTACCCGTTGTACAGGTAAGCTGGGACGATGCAACAGCCTATTGCAAATGGGCGGGCAAACGCTTGCCGACCGAGGCCGAATGGGAGTTTGCCGCAAGAGGCGGATTAACAAACAATATATATCCCTGGGGAAACGAACACGTGAATTCAGGAAAACCAAAGGCAAATAGCTGGGAAGGAAAGTTTCCCTATTTCAACGAAAAGAAAGACGGCTATGTAACGGCTGCGCCGGTGAAAAGCTTTTCTCCCAATGGTTATGGGCTGTATGACATGGCGGGCAACGTGTGGGAGTGGTGTAGTGATTGGTACGATTACAATTACTATAAATCATTGGCAGGTAAAACGACCGTCAACCCGAAAGGGCCTGAAAAAAGCTACGACCCCGATGAGCCGCAGGCGCAAAAACGTTCGCTCCGCGGTGGCTCTTTTCTTTGCAACGACGCGTATTGCAGCGGCTACCGTGTGGCACGACGCATGAAAAGCACACCCGACACGGGTTTAGAACATACCGGATTCCGTTGCGTAAAGGACGTAAAGAAGAAATGAGGGAAATCAGAAGCCAGCTATCGGCTATCTGTTTTGTTATAAACGGCAATTCGCTTCCTCGTCGGTTTTGATTAGAATCTTTTTCAATTGCCGATAGCTGACTTCTGATAGCTGACAGCCGCAATAAATCTCAAAGCTTGCATTATGGACAACAAACTGCCGACGATTAAAGAAATTGCGAAGCGACTGAACGTTTCGGTATCCACCGTCTCGCGGGCCTTAAGCGATCATCCGCGGATTGGTCTGCGCACCAAAACGCAAGTACAGCAATTGGCCAAAGAACTCGGATACGAACCCAATGCAAAGGCCATTTCTTTTAAGCAGCAAAAGTCTTTTGTCGTGGGCGTTGTGCTGCCTTTCATTCGGGAAGAGTTTTTCTCGCAGGCCATCAGCGGCATCGAAGCAGCTGCCATGGAATCCAATTACACCATTCTGTTCGGGCAGAGTTACGACGACGTGGAGCGGGAAAAGTCCGTAGTGAATGCCATGCGCAAACAACGCGTTGACGGCTTGCTAATCTCTCTCTCAAAAGAAACCAATCAATACGAGCACCTGCGGCAGTTGGAGAAATACAACATTCCCGTCGTTTACTTCGACCGCGTGCCGCCGTTTGAAAAAGCCAATAAAGTCTTTTGCAATTTGTATAAAGGAACGGTAGAAATGATCAACTGGCTGCTCAGCCGCGGTTACAAGCGCATAGCTCTGATAAACGGTCCCGATAAACTAAGCGCCAGCAAAGAACGGCTGAATGGCTACATCGAAGGGCATTCGCGAAGAAAGTTGAAAGTGGACATGCAACTGGTGGAGAAAACAGACTTGTCGAAAGAAGGAACGTATGCCGCTATGAAAAGTTTGCTCTCGCAAAAAAACCGGCCACAGGCCATCATTACGTTTAACGAATACGTGCACATGGACGCGGTACAATACGCCGCGCAGCAAAATATCCTGGTCAACAAAGAGATTGTTTTTGCCAGTTACGCCAACCTTCCCATCACCAATTACACGGCGCATCCGCCATTGGTTTCCGTTGAGCAATATCCTTACGGTCAGGGCGAAAAAGCCATGGAGATCATGATCCGGTTGTTGAACGGAAAAGCTACCGATGCGCACGAAAACGAGGCCGTGCACAAAGAAGAAATTCCGGCCACTCTTGTGCTGCACCAGGCGGCCGTATATTGAGCCGCTCCGCTTTGGTTCTTTGCATTCTTGTTCTTGCCTTCCGCACGAGTTTCTGCAAGGGAAAAGTTGTTTTCATGCGACGTTTGATGAAGGAAGATGTGCAAACGGTTGCGCGGCTTTTCTCTTGTACAAGCGCCTATTTTTAAAATTCAATCACGCGTATGAACAGAAAAGAATTTATCAAAAACACGGGACTGACCGCCGCAGGTCTTGCTGTGTTGCCTTCGGCAAACTTGTTTGCCAGAACCGAGGCCGATGCCAAAGTGAAGATTGCTGTCATTGGCACAGGGGCACGCGGCAGCGGTCACGTCGATCTTCTTTTACGACGGGACGACGTGGACCTTGTGGCCATTTGCGAGGTAGAAGAGCGGGCACTCAACGGCACCAAAGAACTCATTACAAAGAGCGGCAAAAAGATGCCGAAGGTTTATACCGGCGACGTGGATGCCTGGAAGAAGATGCTGGAAAAGGAAAAGCTCGACGGCGTTGTAATAGCCACGCCGTGGGAGTGGCACAAGCCGATGGTGATGGGTGCGCTGGAAGCCGGTTTGAAATACGTGGCTACCGAGGTAATTCTCGGCATTACGTTGCAGGATCATTGGGACGTGGTGAAAGCTGCCGAGAGGTACAACGCCAATGTGATGATGTTGGAAAACGTTTGCTATCGCAGAGACGTGATGGCGGTGCTCAACATGGTGCGGCAAGGTTTGTTCGGCGAACTCATTCATCTGCAGGGAGGCTACCAGCACGACTTGCGCGAAGTGAAGTTTAACGACGGCGTGCACACCTACGGCCACGGCGTGGAGTTTGGCGAGAAGGGTTATTCCGAAGCGCACTGGCGCACCAATCATTCGGTGCATCGCAACGGCGACCTGTACCCAACGCACGGCATCGGGCCCGTTGCGCATTACATCAACGTTAACCGCGGCAACCGTTTTCTTTCGCTTTGCTCCTTCTCTACAAAGTCAAGAGGCCTGCACAATCACATTGTAAAAGTCGGCGGCGAAAATCATCCCAACGCCAAGGTGCGTTTTGCCCTGGGCGATATTGTGACCACGCAGCTTAACTGTGCCAACGGCGAAACCATTTTATTGCAGCACGACACCAATCTTCCGCGGCCTTATTCGCTCGGCTTTCGGGTACAGGGTACGGAAGGTTTGTGGATGGATGTAAACAAAAGCATTTACATACAGGAAAAATCGGCGAAGAACGATCAGTGGGACAATGCGCAAACCTGGTTTGACAAATACGATCATCCCTTGTGGCAACGTTGGAGCAAGGAAACTGCCGGCGCGGGACACGGCGGCATGGACTTTTTTGTGATTCATTCCTTCGTGGAAAGCATCAAACGCAAACAGCCTACGCCCATGGATGTTTACGATGCGGCTGCGTGGAGCGTTATTACACCGTTGAGCGAGCAGTCCATTGAGTTAGGGCACCAGACCGTAGAATTTCCTGATTTTACCTCGGGACAATGGATGTACCGCAAGCCTGTGTTTGCCCTTAACGATGAATATTAAAGAGGAACGCCAAAAGATGGTTGAAAAAATTTTAGCAGCGTATGGTTTAACGCCAGATACCGTCGAGCCGCTTGGCAACGGGCTGATTAACCGTACCTGGAAAGTAACGGCAGGCAATGAACAATACGTTTTGCAACGGGTGAACCAAAACGTTTTTCAGCAGCCGCAGCACATTGCCACCAACCTTGAAGAAATCGGAAACTACCTGGCGAAACATCATCCCGCTTACCTTTTTACAAGGTCCATTGCCGCCGCCACCGGCGAAGAGCTGCTTTGCGTAGACGGCGCTTACTACCGCCTCTTTCCTTTTGTTAGCGGTTCGCACTCAAAGGACGTTGCCGGCAGTCCCCAGCAGGCCTTCGAAGCTGCCCGGCAGTTTGGAAAGTTCACGCGGCTGCTTTCTGGCTTCGACGTGGGCAAGCTGCACATCACCCTTCCGCATTTTCACGACCTGCGCTTGCGCTACGGCCAGTTTTTGGCTTCGCTTCAAAAAGGCAACCGGCAACGGATCTCAGAATCGGCGTCACTCATCAACGCTTTGAAAAGCCACGCGGACATTGTAACGGTGTACGACAACATACTACTCAATCCCTCTTTCAAACTGCGGGTCACGCACCACGACACCAAGATCAGCAACGTCTTGTTCGACGAAAAGGACAAAGGCCTTTGCGTGATTGACCTGGACACGGTGATGCCGGGTTATTTCATTTCCGACGTGGGCGACATGATGCGCACTTACCTTTCGCCGGTGAGTGAAGAAGAAAGTGATTTTGAAAAAATTGACGTACGCGAAGAGGTTTACAAAGCCGTGGTGGAAGGTTATTACGCCGAGATGAAAGACGAACTGACAAACGAAGAGAAGCAAGGCTTTTTTTACGCCGGCACTTTTATGATTTACATGCAGGCGCTGCGCTTTCTGACCGATCACCTGAACAACGACGTGTATTACGGTGCGGCCTACGAAGGACATAATTATATCCGGGCAAAAAACCAGTTGACGCTCCTTGAGCGGCTGTTAGCAAAGCAGGAAGTGTTGAACAAAAGCATTTCTCATCTTGCCGGCGATGTACCCGTTCAATCTTTCTAATTCATGAAGAAGATGTTCCCGCTTTTTTGCGCAGTTGCCTGCGTTCATTTCTTGCACGCACAAGATCTGCCTACCGAATTGCAAACGCCGGAAATTGTTTCCGTTAACCGCATGCCCATGCGGGCCAGTGCGTTTGCGTTTGAAAACACCAGGCTTGCCGAAGACCGCGAAAAGGAAAAGTCTGCGTATTTTTTATCGTTGAACGGAACCTGGAAATTCAACTGGGTGCAAGACCCGAGACAAAGGCCGCAGGATTTTTACAAAAAGGATTTCAACGACGCTTCGTGGAAGGATTTTAGCGTTCCCGCAAACTGGGAACTGAATGGTTACGGCTTGCCCATTTACGTAAACCAGCCATATGAATTTGCAGGCCACGCCAAACGCGGCGCACAACTCAACCCGCCGTTTGACATTCCCGTGGACAACAACCCCGTGGGTTCTTACCGCAAGAAATTTACGCTGCCGAAAGACTGGGACGGAAGACAGGTTTTCATTCATCTCGGCGCCGTAAAATCTGCCTTCTTTATTTGGGTGAACGGACAAAAAGTAGGTTACAGCGAAGACAGCAAACTGGCGGCGGAGTTCGACATCACCAAATACGTGAACCCGGGTGAAAACCTCGTTGCGCTGCAAGTGTACCGCTGGAGCGACGGCAGCTATCTCGAATGCCAGGACATGTGGCGGCTTTCGGGCATCGAACGCGACGTGTATTTGTATTCAACGCCAAAGCTTGACGTTCGCGATTTTAAAATCAGCAGTACGCTGACCGACAATTACGCAAACGGGTTACTCACCGTTCAGGCAGAAGTAAACAACTACCGGATTGATAAAAACGCCTATCACAGCAAACCCGATACCTTTTCCGTTGCCATCGAATTAAAAGACGAAAGCGGCAAAACCGTTTTGCAAAAGGAAAGCGAAGGCCTGCAAAATGTTTTGGGCAATTACAAAGCGGCTTTGTCTTTCTCTGCTAAACTGCCCAACGTTCACACCTGGTCGGCGGAGGTTCCTTATCTCTACACGCTTTACCTCACACTGAAAGACAAGAACGGCGACGTGCTGGAAGTGATTCCAACACGTGTGGGCTTTCGCTCCATCGAAATAAAAGACAACAATTTTTTGGTGAACGGAAAGCGTGTGTTTTTAAAAGGCGTAAACCGGCACGAGCACGATCCGCAGCAAGGTCATACGCTTACAAAAGAAGACATGCGCAAAGACATGGAGATGATGAAGAAGCTGAACGTAAACGCCGTGCGCCATTCGCATTACCCGCCCGACCCTTATTGGATGGAACTCTGCGACGAATACGGCTTGTATGTGGTGGACGAAGCCAACATCGAATCGCACGGCGTTGGGTACAACCTTGGCGTGACGCTGGCCAACAAACCCGAATGGTGCAACGCACATTTGCAGCGCATTGAACGCATGTACGAACGCGACAAAAATCACCCAGCAGTTGTTACCTGGTCGCTTGGCAACGAAGCCGGTAACGGCTCCAGCTTTTACGAAGCTTACGATTGGCTGAAAAAGCAAGACATCCGGCCGGTTCAGTACGAAAGGGCCGAATGGGATTACAATACCGACATGATTGTGCCGCAATATCCCAGCCCGGCCTGGCTGAAACGTTACGCCGGCAGCAAGCCCGAACGGCTTCTCGTCATGAGCGAATACGCACACATCATGGGAAACAGTTTGGGAAATTTTAAAGAGTACTGGGACGTGATTGAAAGCTCGCCCAATCTGCAGGGCGGCTTTATCTGGGAGTGGATAGACCAGGCCATTGACACCGTGAAGAACGGAAGGCGCATCATGGCTTACGGCGGCGATTTTCCGCTGGAAGGTCCGGTTCCGCAAAACATCAGCGACAACAATTTTTGTGTGAAAGGTGTGGTAACCGCTTACCGCCGGTTAACGCCAATGGCGGTGGAAGTAAAAAAAGTTTACCAACACATCAAATCAAAACTGGCCGGCAACGAACTCACCATCAGCAACGGTTATTTCTTTAAAGATTTAAGCAACGTACAATTGAATTGGGAAGTAATAGAAGACGGAAGATTGATAGAGAAAGGAGAGGAGAAAAACCTGCGTCTTGCACCGCAACAGAACGCAACGCTTTTGCTGCCGGTGAAAACAAAACACAAAGCCGGAAAAGAATATTTTATTAATGTTCGTTACACGCTAAAAGAGGCCGAGCCTTTTTTAGAGAAAGGCTACGAGATTGCTTACGAGCAGTTTGCTTTAAGCGAACAACTATCGAACGCGTTGTTTGCAGCCAGTAAAGGAAACGGCTTGAAATTGTCGAACGCCAACAATCAATACGTCATCAGCGGTAAAAATTTTACGGCCGTTTTCGACGCGGCATCGGGAACGATGACACGTTATGCAATCAACGGAAAAACCCTTCTGGTTAAAGGCCCGCAACCTTCTTTCTGGCGTGCGCCAACCGATAACGACATTGGCGCCGGCTTCAACAAATCGCTGCGCATGTGGCGCAATGCTTATGAGCAAGGAAAAATATTGGAAGCAAAAGCATCGCAAAAAGAAGACGGGACCTGTGAACTTGTTTTCCGTAAAAGCCTTTTGAATGGCGATGCGGAAACAAAGCAAACATTTACGCTGTTCGGTGATGGCACGGTCAAGGTTGACGTAAGCCTTTTGGCCATTAAAGGAAAATATCCCTTGCTGATGCGCATGGGAACTGATCTGCAGGCAGTGAAGTTATACGGCAACATCCAATGGTACGGCCGCGGCCCCTGGGAAAATTACTGGGACCGAAAATCGGCGTCGCTGGTGGGACTCTACAAACAAACCATTGACGAACAATATTTTTCCTATGCTCGTCCGCAGGAAAGCGGCAATAAAAGCGACGTGCGGTGGGCTGCATTCACTGATAAAAAAGGCAAAGGGTTTAAGATCGTTTTTGCAGGTAGTTTATTGAATGTTTCGGCACTGCCTTACAGTCTTGATGACCTTGACCCCGAAGCCGACAAAAAGCAATACCACTCCGGTGAGCTGACCAAACGTGATACAATTTACCTGCACGTTGACCTGCAGCAAACCGGCTTGCAGGGAATGGATAGTTGGGGCTCGTGGCCACTGGAACAGTATCGCATTCCGTATAAAAACCAGCAATACAGTTACTGGATTGTGCCGCTGAAGTAGAAGAGGTAGATTCTTCTGTTGGATAAAACTCTCGCTGGTGAAACCGGTGCGTAACAGAAAGCTTTGGCAAATCCGATAACCTTCGATAAAGCATTCCGCTTTACTATTTCTTGTCCTGCACTATTGCTACAACCTGTGCAAATACCCAATCGTCTGATTGAACTCTTGAGAAAATTTAGAAATCAACACATCTTAATAAAAAAAGAAAAAACTTTTTAAAATTTTAATGAAAGTTTGATATCTTGTCGAAAATTTCACGGTTTATTCATTTGTTTTTAACAACTACTGCATGGCGAAAAAAGCTGCTTATAAACGAAACATCATCAAGCAACTTTACTTTGGTAGCCCGCTTTCCTGTGCCGACATCAGCGTTTTAACGGACAAAAGCCTTCCTGTGGCGGCAAAGGTTTTGAACGAGTTGATCGAGGAAGGCAGCGTTGTTGAAACCGGCTATGCTTCTTCAACCGGTGGGCGCCGGCCGGCAACCTATTCGCTCCGTCCCGACCTGATGTACGTGGTATCAGTGGCGATGGATCAATTGATTTGCCGCATGGCGGTGGTGAACATGCACAACCAAATTGTTGGCGATGTAGAGAAGATTGAACTGACGCTTCCCAACAATCCCAATTCGCTCAAAGAATTAAAAGAACACCTTCAAAACTTTATCGCCAATGCCGGTGTTCCCAAAGAAAAAATTGCGGGTGTGGGCATTGGCATGCCCGGCTTCGTGGACGTAAAAAAAGGAGTGAACCACTCTTTTTTGAAATCGAACGAGGGAGACATTGTTAGCTTTTTGGAAGCCGGACTCGATTTGCCGGTTGTAATTGACAACGACTCCAGCCTGATTGCGCTGGCCGAACTGCGGCTTGGCGCCGCCAGGAACAAAGAAACCGCGATGGTCATTAACATAAGTTGGGGCGTTGGTCTCGGAATGATCCTCAACGGAAAATTGTTTCGGGGCTTCAACGGCTTTGCCGGTGAGTTTAGCCACATTCCGCTTTTCACCAACAACAAAATGTGCAGTTGCGGCAAAAGCGGTTGCCTCGAAACGGAAACGTCACTTTTGGTGATTGTTGAAAAGGCCAGGCAGGGCATTAATGCAGGGAAGCTTACAGGCCTTAAAAACCTGTCTTTTGAACACCCGGAAGAGACGGCCAATGCCATCATTGAGGCCGCAGTAAAAGGCGACAAGTTTGCCGTGGAGCTTTTTTCAGAAATTGGTTACAACATTGGCCGCGGCGTGGCCATTCTCATTCATTTGCTAAATCCCGAGCTTGTGGTGCTCAGCGGCCGCGGTTCCGGCGCCGGAAAATTATGGCTGGCGCCTATTCAACAGGCCATTAACGAGCACTGCATTCCCAAGATTGCCGAGAACACAACGGTGCAGGTTTCCGTCCTTGGACACCAGGCGGAGATCATTGGCGCTGCGGCTCTCGTCATGGAAAACTTTGATTCGTTAAATACCCTCCCTGATAAATCTTCAGTTGATCATTTGCTTGCTTAAAAACCAACCTCAATACATCTTAAAATTTAAAATCACACTGCAATGAAAAAAGTGACCTCGCGGTTCTTGCTTTGCCTGTTGCTGAGTTTTTGTGTAGGCCTTGTGTCAGCACAACAAAAAAAAGTAACGGGTACGGTAAAGGATGAAAAAGGCAATCCCGTTGCCGGCGCTACTTACCACATCAAAGGCACCAACATTTCCGGCGCTACCGATGACAACGGAAACTTCATCGTTAATGTAAACGGCGCCAACGCCGTACTGGAATTTACCTCGGTTAATTTCAACGCCAAGGAAGTGGCCGTTGGGCAAAACAATGCGTTAAACGTTACGCTGGAAAGCAAAGCCGGCAGCCTGAACGAAGTTGTAGTGACGGCGCTCGGTGTGAGCAAACAAAACAAACGCCTGGGTTATGCGGTTACCACCGTAAAAGGCGATGAACTGACACGCACCAATACCGTCAACCCCATTACGGCCCTGCAGGGAAAAGTTGCGGGTGTAAACATCAACGTCATGTCGGCCGGCGGCGTACAAACTTCTCCCTTCATTCAAATCCGCGGCGCCAAAGTGTTGGGCAAGCCTGGGCAAAATTCCAACCAGCCCATTTTTGTGGTGGATGGAACCGTTATGGAAAACAACGTTTTTGATGCGGACAATCCGGACGGTGGTTCGCAACTGAAAAACCTCAACCCCGACGATTATGAATCCATTACCGTGTTGAAAGGCGCGGCGGCTACAACCTTATATGGTTCACGCGGCATCAACGGCGCCATTGTTATCGTTACCAAAAAAGGACGAGCCGGACAAGGTTTGGGCATTGAATTCAACTCTACTTACCAAACGCAGGATATTTACCAGGCACCAATGGCTTTCCAAAACCTTTACGGTCAGGGAAGCTGGTCGGCAGCCGAAGGCAATTTCCGTCCGGACGGAACCATGATTCAAACCATGGGAAGCTGGGGGCCAAGAATGGACGGCAGCCTGCACCCGGCCGTTTCCAATTACGACAAAAAAGTTCCGTATTCACCCCAGCCCGATAACTGGAAGATTTTTTACCAGAACGGCAAGTACGTGAACAACAACATAGCGCTGAGTGGCGGCTCCGATAAATTCGGCTACCGTTTTTCTTACTCCAATAACTATACGAAAGGCATGTTGCCGCACAACGACCTGCGCCGCAACGCCTTTGATTTTAAAATGAACGGGCAGTTGAACAAAGTGTTTTCAACGGAGTTTGGTTTGGCTTATGCCAATACCGGCGCCCGCAATTTTTACTCGCAGGGCCGGTACTTCTACAGCGGTGGACAGAACCTTGGTTTTAACACCTATTACCTGCCGCGTAACATTGACACGAAAGATTGGTACGCCACGTACAGGGCAGCAGACAACACGGCTGACTATACCCATGCTTACGGAAACCTTTCCGCGGTTGTGAACGCCTTCTCCCGCTTTGACAAAAACAATTTTTACCGTAACGAAAATTCACTCATTGGGTTTACGCAGTTAAAAGCGCAAGTAGCGCCCTGGCTTGATTTCTCGGCAAGAGCGAATGTGAATTATTACAAAATCTCCACCGAAGAGAAAGACCTTGGTAACGATACTTACAACAAGGGTGGATATTACGGCGTTGGCGGAAGCTATTCAACCGACTACACCTTGTTGTTCATGGGCCATGCCACCAAAGCACTCATGCACGATGATTTGACGGCAGACTTCCGCCTGGTGAACGAAATTTACGGCAACCGTTTGGGCGAATCGTACAGTGCTCATACAAACGGCGGCCTGAGCGTACCCAATCAATTCTTTCTCGGAAATTCGGTCAACAATATTCAAAGTGCGTACGCTTACAGCCTGAATAAACCCTCAAAGCTGACGGTGGGTTTGGCGGGCATCTTAAACCTGAATTACAAACGCTTTCTGAACCTTGAGATCACGGGGCGGAACGATTGGCTAAGTACACTTACTTACCCGTATGCGGTAATTGGCGGGCAGAACAACTACACCGTTTTCTATCCTTCCGTCAACGCTTCGTATTCGTTTTACGATCACTTGCAGAAAAGCATGCCTTCCTGGCTTTCTTCCGGACGTGTACGGGCATCGCTTGCCTACGTGGGCAACTCGGGTATTGCAGGTGCTTACGCAACGGGAAGCGGTTATGTTCCGGCCACCATCTACAACCAGAACGGACAGTCGGTGGGGGTGGCAACACAATACCGCGCCAACATCAAACCAAACCTGAACCTGAAACCGCAAGTACAGCGCTCTATCGAACTGGGTACTGCTTTTGGAATGTTTAACGAACGACTGAACGTTGATTTTGCCTGGTATAAAACCAACACCTTCGACCAGCTTCTGGAACTTGGCGGTGTTCCTGAAACCGGCTACAACACGGTCTTTGTCAATGCGGGCAACATTCAAAACAAAGGATGGGAATTGTTGTTGAGCGGCTCACCCATCCGCAACAAAAACTGGGGACTTGACCTGAGCGTAAACATGGCGCAAAACCGCAGCAAGATTGTGGAATTTGGAAACAACATTAAAGAATGGGAACTGAGCGGCGGCTACGATGGCGCCAACGTGTACGCTTACGAAGGCGGCGATTTTGGCGTGCTTGTATCCGATTCTTGGGCCTCCATCAAACACGACGCAAAGACAGGATTGCCACTGGTTACCGTTGGCGGCAGAAACACCAGCACCAACACACTTGACAAACGTGATTTTCAACTGTACGAATACGTGTACAATTCCGACGCCGACGGCCGCGCAAAAATCGGAAAGGTAGAACCTACCCTTACGGGCGGTGTTACCGGTACGCTGCGCTACAAAAACTTCTCTTTGTTTACGCAGGTTGACGGACGGTTTGGCGGCTGGGTTTATTCCGAAGCGCTCAACTACGCGATGGCGCAAGGCACACCCGAAGCCACGCTTCAGTTTAGAGACGCGGAACACGGCGGCGTGGCCCGTACGGACTCGTACAACGGCAAAACGCGTTATGATGGCGCCATTCCGAACGTGGTGTTTGCGCAAGGAGAAAAGAGCCCTCTTCGTCCGGGTACCGATATCGGCGGCATGACCTTCCGCGAGGCTTACGACAAAGGGTTGGTTGAACCCTGGAAAGCTTCGGCTTACTACGTGTACTCCTTTGGCTGGGGCACAAACGTCAACAGCATAAACAACATCAGCACGGCCAAAAACTCATGGGTTATGTTGCGTGAGATTTCCTTGGGCTATCGCCTTCCGGCCAATATTTTGGGACATACATTTTTGAAAGGAGCCCGCATCAGCGTATCGGCCCGCAACATTGGTTATTTGTACAAAACACTGC
Organism: Flavisolibacter ginsenosidimutans; assembly: GCF_007970805.1. Classification (GTDB taxonomy): domain Bacteria; phylum Bacteroidota; class Bacteroidia; order Chitinophagales; family Chitinophagaceae; genus Flavisolibacter; species Flavisolibacter ginsenosidimutans. Next base: position 142,478 of record NZ_CP042433.1, read on the forward strand.
CCGGCGGACAGAATCCTGAAGCGTTGCAAAGCAACGATCCCTTCCGTCCGTACATCACCGGCGGCGTTCCTTTCTCCCGCAGCTATTCGGCTACGTTGAACATTTCTCTCTAACAAAACTTCAATTCAAAAGCAATGAAAAAAATCAATAAATATGTTTTGGGGTTGTTGACGGTTGCGGCACTCTCACAATCGTGCAAGAAAACCATGATTGAGATGAACACCAATCCCAACCTCCTGAACGATGCTGCGCCGGAGTACCTGTTTACCGGTGCGACGCAGGACCTGGGCATGGGCTCACGTGACAGAACCGCAAAGAAATACGGAACCACCATGACTTGGATGCAGTACGTGGTGCCCGAAGGCATTAGCTCCGACGCCCTGACGAAATATTATTGGAAATCGTCAACGGCGCCCACGCAAGGGCCGGTTCCGGGTTTCCCGTATTACGATGATTATTTCAGCAGCGTGGGACGCGACATGAACCGCATCATCGAGAAAATTGACAACATGCCCGCCGCCGATAAAGATCGCTACAAAGGCTTGCGTGCCGTTTGCCAAACGGTGGACGTGTTTCACGCCTGGCGGGTGGCCGATATTTACGGCGCCCTGCCTTACAGCCAGGCTTTTCAACCAGAAAAATACCCCCTGCCGGCGTATGATTACAACTGGGACCTGTACAAGGTTTTTGACGCAAAGCTGAAAGCCGCGGCAACGGCACTGGCAGCCGCAGGAGCAGACCAGTTAGTGTTGGGTAACCAGGATATGTTTTACGGCGGCGATTACAGCAAATGGCTGGGATTTGCCAACAGTTTGCGTATTAAGATTGCGCAGCGTTACGAGAAAAGAGACCCGGCACAACTGGCGTCGGTCTTGACGGACATTGCCGCAAATTTTGGCGGAAAGATCATGGCTGCCAACGACGGTTCGTTTGCTGTGAACAACACAAGAGACTGGAACAACAACGTGGACGACATCAACGTCATCCTGTTTAGCTACAACGCTTCTTTTCCTTTTGTTGAACACCTGAAAGCAACTGCCGACCCGCGCATCAAATTCATGCTTCGCGAAAACGACATGGGCGCCAATTCGAAGCAATACAGAAGAGTGCAGCAGTTGGGCACGGCGCAAGCGCAAGCCGACTTGCTGCTCCCCGAAAACAACGTGCGTTACTGGGGTAAACACGCAACGCCGGAATCAGCCGGAAATACAAGCTACGGCGCGACAGGCGGCAACCGTTTCAAAACCTTCAACCTGACGGGAACAAACGGCAACCAGACGCTTGGTTTTCAATCGGCCATTCAATCGCGTTTGTTCATCAAGAACGGCGGCTTTGGTGGTTTTGATGCCCGTTCTTCCAAAGACTTGATGCACGACGACGAAACCTACGTTGACGGATCAACCATCAAGATGAAAACCTATTTGATTTCTTATCCCGATGTGTGCTTTATGATGGCGGAGATTGCGGCCAAAGGCGGAAACGGTCTTGGCAAATCGGCTGAAGAATGGTACCGCGCAGGCATTGCCGCTTCCTTTGATTTGTACAAAACGATGGCCGTGGCAACGGGGGTGCCCAATGCCAGCGCCGTTACACTGGGAACCTTTGCCACTACCGTTCCTTACCAGGGACTGCCCAGCATCTACACACAGGAATGGGTAAATAATTTATTAACTCCCGACGAAGCCTGGGCTACGTGGAAGCGCACCGGTTACCCGCAATTTACCGACGTGCGCCCCGGCAGCAACGGACAGATTGGGACGAGCAGCATTGCCTATTTGGAAAACCTCTGGGACGGCAGCGAGAACCTGCAGATCGTCCGTCGTGATGCGCTGAGAATGACCTCCAGCCTGAACCAACAGAATTACGTGACAGCCGTCGAAACACAAAAAACAAAAGATCCTTCCTACGGCGTTTCGGCCACCGATACGAAGGGCCGCATCTGGTGGGACAAGCAATAACCGGTGTTTACGCTTGCCTTCGGGTACATTGTTACAAACAGTCAATTCTCATATAAGCAATCAAAAATCAACGGCCCCTATTTCTATGGGGGCCATTTTTTCAAACAGCCTATTTGTAGATGAAACGGTTTCTTGTTTTTCTTGTCTTTTCGGTGTGCGCATTTGGGGCAAAGGCTTCCGACACGCTGCACGTGGTGACACACAACCGTGTAACCGTTGTTACCGATCCGTCGAAAGGGTTTAACGCCTACAAGCGTTGGGGCATTTTCCCCTCGCCAAATACACCCATACGAAAAATAATCTTGCACGTTCGTTTCGGTTGTCCCGACAGCCTGCGTTGCGCCGATTGGGATTACAAAGACCATATCACCCTGCGGCGTAAAGGCGGCGTGAACGGCCTTTCGCAAGACTATGAAATTGCCCGTATGCTTACGCCTTACGGTGGCGCCTTCGGCAAGGACTGGACCTTCAATTGGGAAGTGGACGTTACCGATTTTAGCCTTCTGCTTCGCGACAGCGTGGAGATTGAATACAACCACACCGGCTGGGAGCCAAACAACGACCGCGGCTGGGCGGTAACACTCGACTTTGAAATCGTCAAAGGCAAGCCCGCATCGGAGCCCGTTTCCATTCAAAAAATTTACGACAACAGTTACCGCTACGGCGACAGCAGCAACAACATTGAAAACGCATTAAAACCCGTTTCCTTCACCGCAAACAAAGGAGTGGATTTTGCACGGCTTCGCGTAGTGCAAACCGGTCACGGAATGGACAATCCCGACGGCTGTGGTGAGTTTTGCAACAAGACGAGACAAATTTTTTTCGACGGTAAGCTGGTTAACACGAAGGCAATCTGGAAAGAATGCGGCGACAATCCTTTGTACCCGCAGGCCGGCACCTGGATTTACGACCGCGCAAATTGGTGTCCCGGAAATTTAATGCAGCCCGATGTGTTTGACCTGAAACTTGCGCCGGATAAAGAACATACCGTTGACATCAACATGCAGCCTTATGTTTCCACCAATCCCAGTGCCGACGAAGTGATTTCTGCTTACCTCATTCAATACAAAAAAGCGGCCTCGAAAAACGATGCGCAGTTGGTGGACATCATTAATCCTTCTTTAAAAGACGCTTACCGGCGCCAAAATCCTTCGGGCCTGCAGCCAAAAATGATTGTCCGGAACATGGGTTCGGAAGCAATCAAAAGCCTATCGGTGCGCTACGGCGCAAAAGGTTTTGCAAAAAAAAATTACCGTTGGAAAGGTATTCTCCAACCATCATCCGTTGACACAATTTCGCTGCCCGGCACAATTGAAAGCAAGGCCGGAACAAATGAATTTGAAGCAGAACTTTCGCAACCCAACGGAAAGAAAGACGGCTTTGCCGACGATAACAAATTGACGTCGGCATTTGAAGCCGTTCCAAAACACGACAGCGTTCTTGTTGTGTATTTGCTCACCAACAACCAGCCTTCGCAAACGGCTTACACGTTGATCAACAGCGAAGGAAAAATCGTGCGTCAACGCAGCTTTGGTTCACTGCAAGCCAACACCGTTTACCGCGATACGGTTCGTCTTTCCAACGGCAGTTATCAATTCAAATTGCTGGATAGTGCCAACAATGGTTTGGAGTTTTGGGCTAACTCCCGCGGCGGCCGCGGCAAGGCAAGATTGCTGAACGGCAAAGGCGAGATCATTAAAAATTTTGAAGCGGATTTTGGTTCGTACGTGCAGTACGATTTTGCGGTGGGTGAGCCTGCGGAGCCAATTACAGCACAAACCTCTTTTGGTCTTTATCCAACCCGCACAAACGACAAAACAACCTTTGATTATTCGGCCAATTACCCTGAAGATGTGTTGGTGAAAATTGTTACCGACCCCGGCGACGTCGTGGTGGAAGAACACAAATATTTGCAAGTGAAAGAAGGCACGTTTGTGTACGATCTTAGTCGTTTTCCGAAGGGCCGCTTTTATTTAAAAGTCTTCATCAACGGGCAGGAAATGTTTAAAAAAAGAATCCGGTTGAAAGAATAATTTGATGGAGATTTCCGCACAAAAACAGAGAGCATGTTTCACCGCAGAAAATTTTTACAGGCCTCACTTCTTTCCTCCGCTTCGTTGCTGGTCAACAAATCCTTTGCTGCCTTGCCACGACGCGATGAAGAAAAAGGCGAACAACCCATTGTTATTTCCACCTGGGATTTTGGCCGCGCCGCAAACGCCGAAGCCTGGAAAGTTTTGAGCAGCGGCGGCAATGTTTTAGATGCCGTGGAAGCTGGCGTAAAAGTGCCCGAAGCCGATCCCGAAAACCATTCGGTGGGCTACGGCGGCTATCCCGACCGCGACGGAAAAGTAACGCTTGATGCCTGCATCATGGACGGCAATTTGAACTGCGGTTCCGTAGCATTTTTAGAGCACATTGTTCACCCCATTTCCGTTGCTAAACTGGTGATGGAAAAAACGCCGCACATCATGCTGGTGGGCGAAGGCGCTTTGCAGTTTGCGCTGGCCAACGGTTTTCAAAAAGAAAACCTTCTTACACCGGAAGCGGAAAAAGCCTGGAAGGAATGGTTGAAGACGTCGAAGTACGCACCGGTTATCAATATTGAAAACCAAAAGAAGGACCCGAGGCAGTTGCCCGGCGGTCCGCACAATCACGATACCATTGGCATGTTGGCCATTGATGCAAAGGGTATGATGGGCGGCGCCTGCACAACCAGCGGCGCAGCGTGGAAACTGCACGGCCGCGTGGGTGATTCGCCCATCATTGGCGCAGGCTTGTACGTGGACGGAGAAGCGGGGGCGGCCACGTCATCGGGCCTTGGTGAAGAAGTGATTCGCACCTGCGGTTCGCACGCCGTTGTTGAAATGATGCGCAGCGGCACAAAGCCAGAAGCGGCCTGCAAGAAAGTTGTGGAGCGCATTGTAAAGCGTGACGTGGAAAGAGCAAAAGGTTTGCAGGTTGGTTTTTTAGCACTTGATAAAAAAGGAAGATTCGGCGCTTACGCCATTCACAAAGGCTTTACGTATTCGGTGAAGAGTGCCAGCATAGAAAAGGTGTTTGAAGCGGAGAGTTATTTTAAATGATTGGCCTATGGTTAAGGTCTTTTTTAATCGCAATGAAAAATGAAATACACAGTCGAAGTCATTGCCTTTAACATTGAAAGCTGCGCCGTCATCCAACAAAGCGGTGCGCATCGCATTGAGCTTTGCGACAATCCGCATGACGGCGGCACTACGGCGTCTTACGGCATGATAAAAGCCGCAAGAGAAAAGGTCAACATTCAATTGTTTCCCATCATTCGTCCACGCGGCGGTGATTTTTTGTACAACGAGGATGAATTCAACATCATGAAGAATGATGTGCAATTGTGCAAAGGCCTCTGTTGCGACGGCGTGGTGCTTGGCCTCTTGCAAAAAGACGGAAGCATTGATATAAAACGAACGGCTGAATTGGTGGAACTGGCTTACCCAATGGAGGTGACTTTTCACCGTGCCTTTGACCGTTGCTGCAATCCCTTTGAAACGTTGGAACAGCTAATTGAAATCGGTTGCCAACGCATATTAACCTCAGGACAAAAACCACTTGCGACAGAAGGTGCAGAATTGATTGCAGAATTAATAAAAGCGGCAGATGACCGCATCATCATTATGCCCGGCAGCGGCGTTCGCCCCGACAACATTAAGGCGCTTGCGCAAAAAACCGGCGCTGTAGAATTTCATTCGTCACTGCGCACAAAGGCAGAATCAAAAATGGAATTTCATCATCCGGCATTTGTTGGTGAAGCGGACGATGCATCGTACGTAACAACGGATGCAGGCGCCGTTCGCAACTTGTTGCAGGCCTTGAATGATTAAAGGCTCTTTGCCGTAATTAAAAAACAAACAAGAAAAATCAATCAGAAAAATGCTTCCCGCTAACCGTTTAAAAATTGCTTTTGTGTTGCTTGCGGCATCGCTTGTGATGAGCAGCAAAGCGCAGGAAAAGAACTACGTTGCGCTGGTCAATCCGTTTATTGGCACGGGCGGTCACGGCCACACGTACCCCGGTGCAACAATGCCGTTCGGCATGGTGCAGTTGAGCCCCGATACACGTTTGAAAGGCTGGGACGGTTGCAGCGGTTATCATTACAGCGACAGCGCCATCTACGGTTTTTCGCACACGCATTTGAACGGAACCGGTATTGAAGATTACTGCGATGTTTTATTGCAACCCACAACCGGCGCATACAAATGGAGCAGCGAGGATTACAAATCATCCTTTTCGCACAAAACCGAAAAGGCATCTGCTGGTTATTACAGTGTGAGGTTGGACAAGTACAACGTTGACGTAGAACTCACGGCTACGTTGCGCACTGGCTTGCACAAATACACCTTCCCCGCTGGCACCAAAGATGGCAATGTGTTGCTCGATCTTTTGCACCACGACATTGTGTTGGATTCCTGGTTGGAAAAAAAAGATGACCACACACTCATTGGCATGCGCCAATCACGCAGTTGGGCGAACAAGCAAACTTTGTTTTTTGCGATTCGTTTTTCTAAACCTATCGGCAAATACACCGTGGCCTTGAATGAAGAAGAAAAAGGTGCTTTGCAAAAAGCGGAAGGCCGCAACATCAAAGCCTATTCAACTTTTGACGTGAGCGACGGCAAACCCTTGCTGGTGCAGGTTGCCATCAGCGGCGTAAGTGCCGAAGGAGCGTTGAAGAATTTGGAAGCAGAAAACGCAGATTTTGATTTTGAATCAACCTTAAAAAAAGCCACTGCCGTCTGGAACAAAGAGCTTGGTAAAATAGGTGTAGAAGGCGGAACGAAAGACGAACAGACCGTTTTTTATACGGCGCTTTATCACGCTTCCATCAACCCGAATCTGTACACCGATGTGGATGGACAATTTCGAGGCACCGACGATAAAATTCACACGGCAAACGGGTTTACAAACTATTCTGTGTTCTCTCTTTGGGATACGCACCGCGCTTTTCATCCCTTGCAAACAATCATCAATCAAAAACGAACCGCTGATTGGATCAACACGTTTTTAGTGCAGGACGAATACGGCGGCATGTTGCCCGTGTGGGAACTCAGCGCCAACGAAACCTTTTGCATGATCGGTTATCATTCCGTGCCGGTGATTGTGGACGCCTACCAAAAAAACATTCGCGGCTTTGATGCAAAAAAGGCATTGGCGGCCATGCGGCGTTATGCGGAAAGCAATCGTTTTGGCTTGCCGTTTTATATGTCCAACGGTTTTATCAGCAACGACAAAGAACCCGAAAGCGTTTCCAAAACGCTGGAATATGCGTTTGATGATTGGTGTATTGCACAAATGGCAAAATGGACCGGCGATGAACAAACCTACGTGCAATATTTGCAAAGAGCACAGAACTACAAAAACATTTTCGATCCGTCAACAAGCCACATGCGCGGCAAACTGGGTGCGATGTGGTACAGTCCATTTGATCCGCGGGAGATCAACCATTTTTACACCGAAGGCAATTCCTGGCAATACAGTTTTACTGCGCAACAAGACATCGCAGGGCTGATAAAACTTTACGGCGGCAAACAAAAATTTGCAGCGAAGTTGAACGAATTGTTTACCACCGTTTCCAAAACCACGGGCCGCGACCAAGCCGATGTAACGGGCTTGATCGGGCAGTACGCACAAGGAAACGAACCCAGTCATCACATGGCTTATTTGTTCAACTTTGTGGGGCAGCCCTGGCAAACGCAATCCTATCTCCATAAAATTTTCAGCGAGTTTTACAAGAACGCACCGGATGGTTTAATTGGCAACGAAGACTGCGGGCAGATGAGCGCCTGGTACATCTTAAGTTCGATGGGTTTTTATTCCGTAACACCCGGCAGCGGACAATACATTTTGGGCACGCCGGTCTTTGATAAAGTGACCATTCATTTGGAAAACGGAAAGCAGTTTGTGATCAGCGCAAAGCGCAACAAACCTTCTGATTTTTACGTGCAATCGGTAACGCTCAACGGCAAGCCGCACAGTCAATCTTATTTTCTGCACACGGACATTATGCAAGGCGGTGAATTGAAATTTAACCTCGGTGCAAAACCAAACAAGATTTGGGGCACGGCAGATAAAGATTTGCCGCGAACAAAAATTGACGAGCATTTAATTACGCCGGTGCCTTACTTCACGGGCAACGATAAAAAGTTTAAAGGTCAAACGTCTGTTGAAATAAAATCCATTGAACCCGGCGCAGTCATTTATTATGCGGTAACGCCGCTGCACGGCGAAAGCACAAACGCCTTTTTTCAACAATACAGTGCGCCGCTGCAACTCACGCAATCATCTACCGTTTATGCTTATGCGGTGAAGGCCGGAACGCAAAGCAAAACCATCGTGCAGGATTTTTACAAGTTGCCGGAAGACAAAACCGTGAACGTGTTGAGCAAGGTGAATTCGCTGTACACGGCCGGCGGGCCTGATGCTTTGATTGACGGCGTTGTTGGCGAAGCCAATTACCGCACCGGCGAATGGCAAAGCTACGAGGGCACCGACTTTGAAGCCGTCGTTGACTTGAAACAGAGCAAGCCAATTACTTACGTTGGCGCTCATTTTTTGCAGGACGTCGGTAGTTGGATTTGGATGCCGAAAAGCGTCGGCTTTGAAGCGAGCAACGACGGAAAAACCTTTACGCCGTTGGGCGAAGTGAAAAATGAAATCAGTGATAAAGACTACACGCCATCCGTAAAAGAATTTGGATTGCCCGTGCAAACCACCGCACGTTTCATTCGTGTGAAAGCAATCAATTACGGAAAAATACCCGACTGGCATCCGGGCAAGGGCGGCAACGCACACATTTTCGTGGACGAAATTCTTGTTCGATAAATTTTGTGGTTCAATTTCTCAATCGAGTTTTATGAAGCGATTCTTTTTTTTCATCGTTGCGTTATCAGCAAGCGTCAGTTCGTTTGCACAGGCCAACGTCAACGCTGATTCTATTCGGGCCAAAATGCAATGGTTTGCTGATGCGAAACTGGGCATCTTTATTCACTGGGGCATGTATTCGGTAAACGGCATTGGCGAAAGTTGGAGCTTTCACAACAAGGAAATCAGTTATCCCGATTACCTGAAGCAGATGAAAGGATTCACCGCTTCAAAATACAATCCCGATGACTGGGCGAAGCTGATAAAAGAAAGCGGCGCACGGTACGCTGTAATCACCACCAAGCATCACGACGGAATGGCTTTATGGCCCACGAAACAGGATCATTTAAACGTCGTAAAAAACACACCGGCAAAAAGAGACTTGCTTCAGCCATTCTACAAAGCACTGGACAAGCAAGGCATCAAACGCGGCGCTTATTTTTCGCTCATTGATTGGAGCCATCCCGACTATCCCGGCTTTTTAAAAGACAGCAATCGTTATAAAGTTTCTGATGATCCTGCGAGGTGGAAACGTTTTCAAACGTTCTTTCAATCGCAAATTAATGAAATCAACACGGCTTATCATCCGGCCTTGTGGTGGTTCGACGGCGATTGGGAACACAGCGCCGAAGAATGGCAAAGCGAAAAAGTTCGTACCGAAATTTTGCGGCAAAATCCTTCGGCCATCATCAACGGACGCCTGCAAGGCTACGGCGATTACGAAACGCCGGAACAAAATTTTCCGGTGAGTCGACCGAAGTTTAACTGGTGGGAGTTGTGCATGACCGTCAACAACAGTTGGGGTTATCAACCCAAAGACACGGCCTGGAAAACGCCGTTTGAAATCATCACCATTTTTGCCGATGTTGTTAGCAATGGCGGCAATCTTTTGCTCGACATCGGGCCGAAAGAAGACGGCACCATTCCGCAGCCGGAAGTGCATGTTTTAGAAGAACTCGGCAAGTGGAACAAGAAGCACGAAGAAGCCATTTTCGGCTCCATTCCCGGCTTGCCGCAAGGTCATTTTTACGGGCCCACAACCTTATCGAAAGACTCGTCAACACTTTATCTTTTTCTGCCCGGCGGCGCCACCGGCGACGTGATGGTGAAAGGTTTGAGCAGCGCCGTTAAAGACGTTCAGGTACTCGGCACGCAGCAACATCTTCAACCGAAAATCGTGGGCAAAATTTCGTGGAGTCCCGTGCCGGGCCTTGTGTTCATCAACGTGCCGGAAAAAACAAAAGACCCGTACATGACCGTATTGAAACTAACACTCGACGGACCTGTAAAATTGTACCGCGGCCACGGTGGATTGAACTAAGTTCAGAACGAACGATTCTTTACAAAGCAAACAAAAATGACAGAGAGGTTTATCGCATCGTCGGGATTTCTATTGCTGATGCTCGCAGCTTGTTCGCCGCAAAAAAATATCAGCGAAAACTATCCGGCGAAATACAATTCCGTCCTCATTGCACCAACCGATACGGAAAAAGAAATCATTCGAAAAGCCGCCAACGTTGTGCCTACGCCGCGGCAACTTCGGTGGCAGGCCCTGGAACTTACCGGCTTTTTTCACTTCGGTATTAACACGTTTACCAATCGCGAGTGGGGCGATGGGAAAGAAGACCCCAAGCTCTTTAATCCAACACAATTGGATGCCCTGCAGTGGGTGCGAACCGCAAAAGACGCAGGCATCAAGCAAGTTATTCTCACCGCAAAACACCACGACGGCTTTTGTCTTTGGCCTACCAAAACAACAGAGCATTCCGTAAAAAACAGTCCTTGGAAAGGCGGTAAGGGCGATGCGGTAAAAGAAGTGGCCGAAGCCTGTAAAAAAGAAGGCATTGGCTTTGGCATTTACCTCTCGCCCTGGGATAGAAATTCTTCGGTTTACGGCACCGACGCGTATAATGATTTTTTTGCGCAACAATTAACCGAACTGTTGACGAATTACGGCCGCGTTGATGAAGTATGGTTTGACGGCGCCAACGGCGAAGGACCAAACGGGAAAAAACAGGTCTATGATTTTGGGCGTTGGTACAAGTTGATTCGTCGGTTGCAACCGCAGGCTGTTATTGCCATCATGGGTCCCGATGTGCGCTGGGTGGGAACGGAAACAGGACAAGGACGTGAACAGGAGTGGAGCGTGGTGCCGGCAAACAATTTAGACCCGCAAGCGGTAGCTGAAAATTCGCAAAAAGGCATTGCCTTTAAACCGCAAGGTGACATGCGCGGAAGTGACCTTGGGAGCCGCGAAAAAATATTACAGGCAAAAGGATTGGTTTGGTATCCCGCCGAAACCGACGTGTCCATCCGGCCGGGTTGGTTTTACCACGAAAGCGAAGACAGCAAGGTGAAAACGCCGCGGCAACTCACCGGCATTTATTTAAATTCAGTAGGAAGAAACGGTGTGTTATTGCTCAATATTCCGCCCGACAAAAGAGGATTGATCAACGAAAACGACGCAAGGAACTTACTTGAATGGAAACGCCTTCGCGATGAAATTTTTTCGGTGAACCTTGCAAAAGACGCATCGCTGTACGCGGCAAACGGAGAGAACCTGAAAGCATTGGTTGATGAAAAAGACGACACGCATTTTACCACAACCGGTACCGACACGACAACAACAATCGAAATAAGTTTTAAAGCGCCGCAGACCGTTAACGTGCTGGCTTTGCAAGAGAATATTCGCGAGGGGCAACGCATCGAAAGCTTTGTGCTGGAATACTGGAACGGAAACGAATGGAAAAAAGCAACCGAAGGAACAACCGTTGGTTACAAACGGCTCATGCGCTTTGCTTCCGTAACCACAAACAAACTACGCCTGCGCATCTTGTCATCAAGGCTCAATCCCTTTCTTGCCGAACTGGCTTTGTACAACGCACCAACTGAAAAATAAATCGGCTTACACTTTATGACGAACCGTTTTCACAACAACAAAAAACGTCTTTTCTTTTTTCTATTGTTTCTTGTTTGCAAGCCTTCGTTTGCGCAGCTTGCGCCAGCGCCGCCTATGGGCTGGATGACCTGGAATTATTTTGCTGATAAGATCAACGAAAAAGACATTCGCGAAATGGCCGATGCCATGGAGGCCTCCGGCATGGTAAAAGCCGGTTACCGTTACATCATGATTGACGACGGCTGGCAGGGCGGAAGAGACAACAAAAACAACATCATTCCCGATCCCAAAAAATTTCCGTCGGGCATAAAAGCACTTGCTGACTACGTTCATGCGAAGGGGATAAAACTGGGCATCTATTCCGATGCCGCGCAACTGACCTGTGCGGGTTACACGGCAAGTCTTGGCTTCGAAGAGCAGGACGCCAAAACCTTCGCGTCCTGGAGCATTGATTATTTGAAATACGATTATTGCCACGCACCACCGGATTCGGCGACGGCAAAAATTCGCTACAAAAAAATGGCCGATGCCCTGCGCAAAAGCGGTCGGGAAATTGTTTTCAGCATTTGCGAATGGGGCGAACGCAAACCCTGGCTTTGGGCCGCCAATGCCGGCGGACAACTGTGGCGCACTACCGGCGACGTGCGGGACAAATGGAAAAGAAGAACGACCGAAAAATGGGGCGAAGGCATCATGGACATTCTGGACGTGAACGCCGAATTAAGCGCTTATGCGGGACCCGGTCGTTGGAATGATCCGGACATGTTGGTGGTGGGTTTGTACGGAAAAAAAGGCCCTTCGGGAGACGGCGGCGGTACCGGCTGCAGCGATGTGGAATACGTAAGCCAAATGAGTTTGTGGAGCATGATGGCTGCGCCGTTAGTGGCCACCAACGACGTGCGCAACATGAACGAATCCACGAAAAATATTTTGCTGAACGAAGAAGTCATCGCGATAAATCAGGATGCCTTGGGCAAACAAGCCGAACGAAAAATAAAAGACAGTATTTGGAACGTGTTTGTGAAGCCGCTTGCAAACGGTGATTACGCCGTTGCCGTTTTAAACCGCAGCGATGTTCCGAAAACAACCTCGGTTGATTTCAAGGCATTGGGTTTAGAGCACAAATACACGGTAAGAGACTTGTGGCAGCACAAAGACTTCGGCAAAGCAAAAAGCTGGAAGGGAACAGTGCAAAGCCACGAAACAAAAGTTTTCCGCTTGAGAAAAAGCTGAGGTTTTGTTCTTCGTTCGTAAGAGTTTGCGAAGCTTTGACGAAGAAAACAACGCAACGAATTCTGCTCAATCGTTTGCGCAAGGATTCGGCTTTCATTGTATGTAAGTTGCTGCATCAATCAGAAACCGTTTTAACGACGACATCCTCACCGTCATCAAACGATGGTAAAAAAGAAAATCATCCTTCTCTTTTTTTTATTTGCGGCAACCGCTGGTTTGCTTGCACAACCGGGTGTGCAATTAAAGTTTGATGCACCGGCCGTGCATTTCACGCAATCGCTTCCCCTGGGCAACGGCCGCCTTGGCGCAATGGTGTTTGGCGGTGTGAACAAAGAACGGATTGTTCTTAACGAAATTTCAATGTGGTCCGGTGGCGTGGAAGACCCGAACCGGAACGACGCACACGAATACCTTCAGCCCATTCAGCAATTGCTCAAAGACGAGAAGAACAAAGAAGCGCAGGAACTGTTGCAAAAACATTTTGTGGCTGCGGGCAAAGGTTCGGGAAACGGCAACGGAAAGAAGGTAAAGTTTGGTTGTTATCAAATACTCTCTGACTTGTTTCTCACCTGGCACGACACGACCGGTGCGGTTTCGGATTACAAAAGAATCTTGCAAATTGACAAAGCGCTGGCTACAACCTCGTGGAAGCGCAACGGCGTGTTGTACAAAGAAGAAGTTTTTGTTTCCGCACCGCAACAAGCAATTGTTATTCATCTTACAGCAAGCAAAAGCAAGTCCCTTTCATTTGATCTTGCCTTAAACCGAAAAGAAGCCGCTTCTATCGTTTCGTCGAACAACAGCATCACCCTTACCGGGCAATTGGACGGAGGCGGTGGTGACAAGGGAATCAAATTCGCTGCGTATGCAAAACTTCTTTCTATTGATGGAAAAATAAATGTTTCCGGTAACGGCTTGCAACTGAAAGACGCCTCTGAGTGCACGATCATCATCAGTGCCGCAACAGACTTGAACTGGCCCAATGTTGAAACACGCGGACCCGAACCTTTGCCCGAGGCGATGAAATACGCAAACGTTGCGGGCCGTCTTTCTTACGACAAACTTTTAGAAAACCACCTTGCTGATTTTGATTCTTATTTCAATCGCTGCCGTATAAAATTTACAACAGCACAAGACGATTCCATCAACGAACTTACCACTGCGCAACGTTTGGTGCGTTGTGCAAAAGGTGCAAGCGACGCAACGCTGCCCGAACTCTATTTTAATTTCGGTAGGTATCTGCTCATTTCAAGTTCTCGTCCAGGCGGCCTGCCCGCCAATTTGCAAGGGCTCTGGGCCGAAGAATACCAAACGCCCTGGAACGGTGATTATCATTTGAATATTAATGTGCAAATGAATTACTGGCCGGCGGAAAAAACCAATTTAGCGGACTGTCATCAACCTTTGATCAACTTCACAAAACAACTGGTAAAGCCCGGAGAAAAAACAGCCAAAGCTTATTACAATGCGAACGGCTGGGTGGCACACGTCATCAGCAATCCCTGGAAATTTACGGCGCCGGGTGAAGGCGCGGAATGGGGATCAACACTAACAGGCGGCGCCTGGCTTTGTGAACATTTGTGGCAACATTATTTGTACAATCCTGACAAAAAATATTTGCAGCAGATATATCCTGTGCTCAAAGGCGCTGCACAATTTTATATAAGCATTTTAATTACCGATCCGAAAACGGGATGGTTCGTTACGGCACCTTCTAATTCACCTGAAAATACTTACATCACCAAAGACGGTTTTAAAGGGCAAACAACGATGGGTCCGACGATGGACATGCAGATTGGAAGAGAGTTGTTGTCAAACACCGTTGAAGCTGCAAGCCTGTTAAACGTTGATGCTGCGTTTCGCGATTCATTGCAAAAAATAAAAGCGCAGTTGGCGCCAAATCAGATCAGCCCGTCAACCGGCGGCGTGCAGGAATGGATTCGCGATTACGGTGAAGCCGAACCGCAACACCGCCACGTTTCGCATTTGTACGGTCTGTATCCGTATGATGAAATAAACGAAAACGATACGCCGCAAATGACCGCTGCCGCAAAGAAAACTTTGTTGCGCCGCGGCGACGAAGGCACGGGTTGGTCAAGAGCGTGGAAGATGGCTTTTTGGGCAAGACTCGGCGACGGCGATCATGCGCTGAAAGTTTTTAAGGGCTTGTTGCAACCGGCTTTTACAACAGACAGCGTGTACAAAATGAAAGGCGCGGGAACCTATCCTAACCTGTTTTGTGCGCATCCGCCGTTCCAGATTGACGGCAACTTTGGCTCAACAGCAGCCATTGCAGAAATGTTGTTGCAAAGCAATGGAAAGAATAATGTTATCCGCTTTTTACCGGCCCTGCCTTCTTCAAAAGAATGGAGCAGCGGCAGTGCAAAAGGCCTTTGCGCACCCAACGGTTTTGCGCTAAGTTTTAACTGGCGCAACGGCAACGTAAACAGCGCCGTCATGCTTTCAAAAGCAGGCGCCGATTGTTACGTTCAATTGCCGGAAGGTTTGAAGGTGTTTGATGCGAAAGGACGAAGAATAATCGTCAAAAATGTGACCGACGAGACCGTGATGTTTGCAACAAAAATTGGTGAACAATATTTTCTGAAATAAAACAAGCACGCCATGAAAAAAGCAGGATGGTTATTTCTTGCCATGCTTCCTTTGACTCTGTTTGCACAACAAGTCAGCATCATTCCGCAACCCGTAAGTCTTCAGTTGAACGAGGGTAAATTTTTATTGGACAAAAACACAGCCCTTGTTTACAACGCGGCCAATAAAGATTTGAAAGCCGCTGCCGGTTTCTTCTCTTCAACCATTAAAAACCTTTCGGGAATCAGCTTGCCGCAAAACGGCAAAGCAAAAAAGATCATCCAATTAAGGCTTGCGAAAACAGAGGGCATCGGCAACGAAGGTTATCTATTAAACGTGACGCCTTCTTCGGTTTTGATAACGGCCAACACAAAAGCGGGCCTTGTGTACGCCATGCAAACTTTGTTTCAAACCCTGCCCGCCGTTCGCACCAACGCAGCCTTGCAAATATCGGCCATGCACGTAAAAGATTATCCCCGTTTCAAGTGGAGAGGAATGCATTTGGACGTAAGCCGTCATTTCTTTTCGCCTGATTTGGTGAAGCAATACATTGACCTGATGGCGCTGTATAAATTCAACACCTTTCACTGGCATTTAACGGACGACCAGGGCTGGCGCATCGAGATAAAAAAATACCCGAAGCTGACCGAAGTGGGCGCCTGGCGTGTGGATGAAAACAACAACGTGTGGGGTCAAAGGCCGCAGGCCAAAGAAGGCGAAGCGCCAACCTACGGTGGCTACTACACACAGGAACAAATTAAAGACGTTGTGGCTTACGCGGCACAACGCAACATTACAATTGTGCCCGAACTGGACGTGCCCGGACACAGCGCGGCGGCCATTGCTTCCTATCCTTTTTTAAGTTGCACACAACAGCCGCAACTGCCCATGACCGGTGGCAATTATACCGGCATATCGTCCAACCTTTGTCCGGGCAACGACAGCGTATTCACATTTTTGCAGGATGTGTACAGTGAAGTCATCAATCTTTTTCCATCAAAATACATTCACGTAGGCGGCGACGAGGTTGACAAAACACCGTGGAAACTTTGCCCGAAATGCCAGGCAAGAATCAAAGCCGAAGCCCTGAAGAACGAAGAAGAATTGCAGAGTTATTTTATCAAGCGAATGGAAAAATTCATCGTTAGCAAACACCGCAAGATGATTGGCTGGGATGAAATTTTGGAAGGCGGTTTGGCGCCCGAAGCAATGGTAATGAGTTGGCGCGGCGAAGCCGGTGGCATTGCGGCGGCAAAGATGAATCACGACGTGGTGATGACGCCGGGCAATCCGGTTTACTTCGATCATTACCAGGGAGATCCCGCAACGGAGCCTTTGGCCATCGGTGGTTTTAACACGTTAAAAAAAGTGTACGATTACGAACCATTGCCGAAAGAATTAACGGAAGCCGAAGCAAAATACATATTGGGTGCGCAGGCCAATCTCTGGGCCGAATACATCACCACGCCGTCGCATGTTTTGTACATGGTGTTGCCGCGCATGTTGGCCTTAAGCGAAGTGGTTTGGAGTCCGAAAGAAGCAAGGGACTGGAACGGTTTCAACCAACGTTTGCAAGCGCATTTCAAAGCCTTTGATCAAAAAGAATTGCCGTACAGCAAAGGCAATTTTAAAGTGGAGATAAAGCCTTCTTCGCAAAGCGGGCAATTGTTTATAACGCTTTCTACCGAAGCTTACAAAGGCGATGTGTATTACACAACCGACGGCACGCAGCCAAGCTTGCAAAGCCGCAAATACAACGAGCCCATTCGAATTGATTCGTCGTTGACGTTGAAAGCCATCACGGTTGTTGACGGAAAAATTATGAGTGTGCTTCCGGCGCAGCAATCTTTTGAGATGCACAAGGCCGTCGGGAAAAATGTGAGCTATACAAATCCTGTCAGCCGTTATTACATGGCTGATGGTCCCAACTCGTTAACCGACGGCGTGCGGGGCACGACGGCCGTGGGCAAGTACTGGCACGGCTTCAGCGGAAAAGATTTGATTGCGACAATAGACCTTGGCGATGAGAAAAATATTCACAGCGTATCACTGGGTTGTTTGCAAGCTTACCGCGACTGGATCATGATGCCGCAATGGGTGAAATTTGAAGCGTCGAACGACGGTCAAAATTTTACCGAACTAAAAACCGTGCAGAACAATGTTTCGGTGAACGAGCAAGCGGCAACCGTGAACGATTTTGTTGCTGATTTTCCCGAACGCAAAGCAAGATTTATTCGCGTTACGGCCAAGGTTCTCGATGCATTGCCCAAAGGGCATTCCGGCGAAGGAAAGCCTGCGTGGATTTTTGCGGACGAAATCGTGGTGAACTGATTATTTTATTTTTTTCAATGCCGAGGCTTTGTGTGCGGCAATGTGATCGGTTTTATCGCTTTTAATTTCGTACTGCGGGTCATCTTTCGTGGCGTGATGCGTGTAGCCTTTGTAGGGGAAGTCAGCCGTATGAACTTTTATAATTGTTCCCGAGACAAGGCCCGCTTCTGAGTTCCATGTCACGTGATCGCCAACTTTAAATTTTTGGGCCATAACAACGAGTTTATAAAATGAATTTTAAAAGAGTCCTCCTGCAAACTTCAGTCAAAATTTTGTTGGTAACGCTTGACCTGTTTTTCTGCGCTGTGCTTTTTGCGCAAAGAGACACAATCAATGTCAATAATGCCTGGCAGTTTGTTGTTGATAAAAAAGCGGAAGGCTTTAATGAAAGATGGTTTGCTACAACGCTTCCTAATGCAAGCGTCGTTCGTTTACCGCACACCTGGAACGTTGAAGAGGAGGTTCAAAATCATTATGGGTGGGGATGGTATCAAAGAAAAATTTTCGTACCGAAAAATTGGAGGAACAAGAATGTAGTGATGGAGTTTGACGCTGTCAATCACACGTCTTTCATCTACGTCAATGGAAATAAAGTTGCCGAAAATACTGGCGACGGCTTCAACAAGTTTTACGTTAACCTGAATGACAAAATCAACTATGGCAAAGACAATATTCTCACCGTTGCCGTGAACAACGATTACGGCAAGAACAAAGTTCCCTTTGGTTCTTCGTTTGATTGGCCAAACGACGGCGGCATCATTCGCCCGGCAAAGTTGATTATAAGTGATAAACCTTCGGCAGCATACATTCACGCAACGCCTGTTTTAAATATTGCAAACAACGAAGGACAATTAAAAATTAAACTTGGTTTTGGCGCAGAGAGCCCATTGGAATTGAACGTTGTCATCACCGAAGAAAACCAACACACAAAGGATATTGTCTTCAACAAAACAATGACACCGCAATGGAAAAGCGGTGAAGCCTTCGTTGGTTTTTCTCTCGCCAACCTGCATCCCTGGCATTTTGATTTTCCCAACCTCTACCGCATTGACGTTACGGTTTTGAAGAACAAAAAAGCCGTTGATAAAATTTCAACCAACGTCGGTTTTCGCGAAGTGAAGTTTGTAAACGGGCAAACCTTCTTAAACGGCGAAAGAGTAAAATTGATGGGTGTGGAATGGACAGCGGGTTCTAATCCGGATTACGGTTTTGCGGAACCCGATTCAATCATTGTTGCGATGGGAAAGCTGATGAAAAATGTAAACTGCATTTTCAGCCGTCAGCACTTTCAGCAAGGCGATGTGTTCTATGATTTCTGCGATCGCAATGGAATTTTGGTGCAGCAGGAAGTTCCGTTATGGGGACACGAAACATCGGCCAACGATACGGTGCGAAACATTGCCATGAGGCAATTGGAAACGATGGTCAACAATTTATACAACCATCCAAGCATCTTTTCCTGGGGCGTGGGAAATGAGTTGCGTGCAAGAGATGGCGATATGAAAAGACTGATTGCCGATTTGTTGAAACGTTCAAGAGAATTGGACCCTTCAAGAAACACGGCTTACGTGAGCAATACGCTTACACAAGGATTTTACAACAATCCAAAATTTGTTCCCGATGCAGCAGCGGACGGCGATTACCTGATGATGAACGAATACGGCGGCAGTTGGTGGAATATCCCGGTTGCCAAAATTGGAATGTATCTCGACAGCGTTCACGCAAGCTATCCGGGCAAACCTTTTTTTATTTCGGAATTCGGTTTGTGCGAACCCAATTTCAAAGGCGGTGATGAAAGAAGAGTGGAAGATTTAATTTACCACATGAGCCTTTACGAGAGCAAGCCTTATGTTGAAGGCGCTATTTATTTTGACCTGACCGATTACCGTACGCACTATCCCGGCACAACGGAAAACAACAAATACAGAAGAAGGGTTCACGGCGTGTACGACATGTACGGCAATCCAAAACCCTCCATGAAAGTGTTGCGTGAACTTTCCTCGCCGGTAGAAGTTCAAACAGTCAACCAATGGAAGAACGGGAAATTAAGTGTGCTTATTTTTGGAAGTGTGGGCTTGCCGCAGCATACGGTAAAGGGATACAAAATGTATGTAAGCGATAAAGAAGAAAATTATTTGTCAACAAAGGCTTATGCAGTTCCTGATTTAAAGCCCGGGGAAAAAACCTACGTGGAAGCGGATGATCTTTACAAGGGCAAAGGCATTGTTACGGTCGTGCGGCCAAACGGTTACGTTGTTTCTCAAAAATCATTTTATTGGTCGGAAAAAGATCAATAGTGTTTTGCGGTTATTTCAATTGGGTGACATCGAATACAATAACGTTTAAAAATTAAAACATGAAAGCGTTGAGATGTCTAATTGCGTCTTTTTTTCTCGTCGCCACAATCGTTTGCGCGGCACAAAAGCGTCCCAACATTCTCATCATTGTTTCCGACGATCATGCCTACCAGGCCATCAGCGCTTACGGAAATAAAATGGTTCAAACACCTTCCATTGACCGCATTGCGAACGAGGGTGTGTTGTTCAAAAAGGCTTACGTCACCAATTCAATTTGCGGGCCCAGCCGCGCCGTGATTTTAACCGGCAAATACAGCCACAAAAACGGCTTTAAGGATAATGAACACTCAAGCTTCGACGGTTCGCAAAATACCTTCATTAAAGAACTGACAAAGAGCGGCTATCAAACCGCGTGGATCGGCAAATGGCACCTTGAAACGGCGCCGCAGGGTTTTACATACTGGCAAGTGCTTCCGGGGCAAGGCCAGTACTACAATCCCGACTTCATCATGATGGACAGCAGCAAGAAACGAATCGAAGGCTACGCAACAAACATCATTGAAAACCTTGCGGAAGATTGGCTAAACAAAAGAGATACGGCAAAACCTTTCTGTCTCGTCATTGGTCACAAAGCCACGCACAGAACATGGATTCCCGACACGGCGGACATGGGACGATTTGACAACGTCACGTTTCCGTTACCCAAAAATTTTTACGACGATTATGCCGGAAGACAAGCCGCGGCCGTACAGGACATGACCGTGGCCAAAACCATGCTTCTTGGCTATGATCTGAAAATGTTTGACAGCGAAGAAGCGGAAAATAAGGAAGGCAGCATCAAGCGAATGAACGCAGCACAGCGGGCAAAATTTGATGCCTATTACGGCCCGATCACAGCAGATTTCAAAACACGTAATTTATCCGGCAAGGCGCTTACCGAATGGAAATTCCAACGCTACATGCGTGATTATTTAAGCACTGCGGCTTCGTTGGATCGCAACATTGGACGAACGCTGGATTATTTGGATCAGCACAACTTAACGGACAACACCGTTGTGATTTATGTTTCCGACCAAGGATTTTTTTTAGGGGAGCACGGATGGTTTGACAAGCGGTGGATGTACGAAGAATCGTTTCGCACACCGATGGCGATGCGTTATCCGGGAGTGATTAAGCCGGGAACGGCAAACAAAAATTTTGTGATGAACCTTGACATTGCACCAACGGTGCTCGACGCCGCCAGTGTGAAGATTCCGGGCGATATGCAAGGGCGGTCCTTTCTGCCGCTGTTGAAAAACAAAAAAGCAGAGGGAAGAGAAGCAATGTATTATCACTATTACGAGAACGGCGAGCATTCGGTTTCGCCACAGTTTGGCATTCGCACAAAACGGTACAAGCTCATTCGTTTTTACGAAAGGGTAAACGATTGGGAGTTGTACGATCTGAAAAAAGACAAGCGTGAAATGCACAACGTGTACGGAAAGAAAGGATATGAAAGGCTTACGGCAGAACTAATGAAGCAATTGAACGGCTTGATTGACGAATACGGGGATAATGATGCGAAAGCAATATTGCAACAGGTGAAGGTTGCTGGTGATAAAAAAGCGTTTTGAGGCTTGTTTTCAATACGACACGTGAATTGAACAAACAGTTGCGCAGGATTTACCGAACGGCTCCAATCTATTTTATACCTCTCGCCTCTCAACGTTTCAAACGAGTGTACAATATGATTTTTAAGACCAAAACCCTTTTGCCATTTTATTGCCTTTGCATTTTTTGTGCGATCGTTCTTCCGGCTCGTGCCCAAAAAACTTCTTCAAAGCCCAACATTATTTTCATTCTTACCGATGACTTGGGCTACGGCGACATTGGCGTGTTTTTTCAAAACGGAAGAAAGAATTCAGGCGACCGCTCAAAGCCTTATGAACTGACGCCGCACATTGATCAACTGGCAAAGAATGGCGCGCAGTTTACACAACAGTATTGCAATGCGCCGGTTTGCGCTCCGTCGCGGGCATCGCTGTTGACGGGTGTAAACCAGGGCAACGCTCATGTTCGGGACAACCAGTTTGACAAAGCGCTGGAAAATAATCACACCGTTGCCACTGTTTTAAAGCAGGCGGGGTATGCCACCGTTGCCGTCGGCAAATGGGGATTGCAGGGAGCAAAAGAAGAGGCTCCCAACTGGCCCGCACATCCGTTGAAACGCGGTTTTGATCATTACTTCGGCTACATGCGTCACAGAGACGGGCACGAGCATTATCCTGTCGAAGGAGTGTACCGCGGTAAAAAAGAAGTGTGGGAAGATTATACAAACGTTGGGGACAAATTGAACAAATGTTACACAACCGACTTGTGGACAGCTTATGCAAAAAAATGGATCGTTGATCACGAAAAGAGTAACAACGCGGAACCTTTTTTTATGTATCTGGCTTATGATGCGCCGCACGCTGTTTTGGAATTGCCAACACAATCCTATCCCAAAGGCGGCGGTTTAAAGGGCGGGCTTCAATGGTTGAACGAACCGGCGCACATGATCAATACGGCGTCGGGCACTGTTGATTCCTATGTGTATCCTGAATATGCGGCTGCAACCTATGACAACGATCAGAATTCAGCCACTTCAGAAGTTCCCTGGCCCGATACCTACAAACGTTATGCAACCGCAACAAAAAGAATTGATGATGCCGTTGGCGATGTGTTGCAGTTGTTGAAAGACCTTAAAATTGATAACAACACGCTGGTTGTTTTTACGTCCGACAACGGGCCTTCCATTGAATCGTATTTGCCGGCATCTTATGTTCCCAATCAGCCCACTTTTTTTAGCAGTTACGGGCCTTTTGACGGCATTAAAAGGGATTGTTGGGAAGGCGGCGTTCGCATGCCCACCATTGCATCGTGGCCCGGTCACATTGCTGCGGGAAAAACAATCAACGCGCCGTCCATTTTGTCCGACTGGTTGGCAACTTTTGCCGATGCGGCAAACCTTCCCACACCTGCCCGCACGGATGGCGTTTCGCTGCTTCCATCTTTAACCGGCAAAGGCAAACAGGAAAATTCATTGGTCTATGTAGAATATTTTGAAGAAGGAAAAACTCCAGGCTTTAAAGAGTTTGAGCCATCACGAAGAGGAAGAAAAAGAGACCAGATGCAACTCATTCGAATGAACGATTTGGTCGGCGTTCGGTACGGCATCAAATCGGCCGGCGATGCTTTTGAAATTTATGATGTGGTGAAAGACCCGAAGCAAACAAAAAATTTGTCTTCCCTGCCCGGCTTCGGTAAGATAGAAACGCAAATGAAAGCAAAAGTGTTGCAGTTAAGACGTGCCGATTCGGAAGCCAGCCGCCCGTATGATGATGCGCTTGTTCCGGAAACAACGGTAAATAAAAAGTTGGTCAGAGGCTTGCGCTGGGAGTTTTTTGAAGGAGATTTTCCTTATGTGATTTCAGGAAAAGGAAGGAAGCCGCAAAGCTCTGGAACAACCAATGCCATCAACGGAACAGAAGGCGATAACAAAAAGGGAATGGTTTTATACGAAGCGTGCATTCAAGTGCCTTCGGATGGCAAATACAATTTTTCATTTCAAGTTCAGGGTAAGGCTTTTGTTCGCTTGCACGAAGCAAGTTTGTTTGATGCAGACTTCGGCTATGTGTCAAATACGGCATTAACGCAGGATGCGTATTTGAAAAAAGGATTTCATCCCCTGACAGTTTATTTGTTGAAGGAGCCGGATCAAAAAAACCACATTGTGCTTCTGTGGAAAAAAGATGGATCAACGGAATGGAAGGAAACAGGTGCTCATGATTTTTATCACTGATCATCAACAGAAATTATAACGAAGAAAAAAAACTTTTTCTAACGATTCCCGGCAACGGCCGACCGTGTGCCTACCGTGTTTGTCGAGAATCACCGTGTCATTGGCCTTGATACGGCTGATCCGATTGCGGCGAATTACGAAAAACAAATTGGTAACGAGCCAGCCCAAAGTTTCAAATGCTTTGATTTGCCAGATGGATTTGCTGTCCTTTTCTAAATTGTTTCAACAAAAGATTCCTGCCGGCGAAGCAATGGACAGTGAGAATATTTGGGAGGCACTGACGGGAAAAGCAAACAAAGGACGTTCGGTGTTGGTACAGCAAGGCGGGCACTTTCCGTTGTAAAAGATAATTGGTGTTGTAAAAGATAATTGGAAATACATTGAACCAAACCACGGAGCGGCATTCCAGAAACTAACCGGAACTGAAACAGGAAACTCGCCTTCACCTCAATTGTTTGATCTTTCAAATGATGTTGGTGAGAAAAATAATCTGGCAGAAAAATATCCGGCAAAAGTGAAGACGCTTCAAAATTTGCTTCAACAGATCAAGGCAAAGAGCCGCAATGAAAAAGAATTTATGTTGTGATGAATGCGACAATCCGGAAGTAATCCGGTTTTTGCGCCGGCCAGTGTTTCCGGACAATTTGTCAACAACTTTATCCAATTTCTCCGGTTGCGCCGTGCCGCAGAACGGTTCGTTCAAATCAATGGCAACGTGAACGAAGCCGTTTTTCAGGTGGGCATTGCCGGGACAAAATATTTTCGAAAACAGTTTTCGGCCTTTTTGGAAGGAACACTTCCGGTTATATTAAAAGATACGAGCCTGTATTTTCAAAGGATTTTACCGTAAACAAAAACTTACAAACACCGGGCAAATAATAATCGTTGCTTTCCTGGTTAAACAGGAATGAGGGTGGTTTCTGTTTGAAAAAAAGTGGAATTGCCGAATTTACCCCCCTTATTTTGAGAATGCCCCCCACGTTCTTAGCTGCTGGTCGGCCTATCTTGGTGCTGAAATCGTAAACCGCAAATTGCCTGGCTGCCTGATGGAAACCGTCCGGGTTTAAATGTAAGAAAGCAAAGCCTGCCTTCTCGCCAACAGCGGTTTCATTTAAAAACAGAAACGCTTGCTCATGAAAAAAATCTCGCTTCTAACCGATGCACTCCCGCTTGTCATTCGGTCTTTTTGGCATCTCCATTTTTTAAATCTTCAACAAGCTTGAAAACGAGAACCTAAATTACTCC
The DNA here is from genome assembly GCF_007970805.1 of Flavisolibacter ginsenosidimutans. Taxonomy (GTDB): domain Bacteria; phylum Bacteroidota; class Bacteroidia; order Chitinophagales; family Chitinophagaceae; genus Flavisolibacter; species Flavisolibacter ginsenosidimutans. The sequence continues at coordinate 167,744 of NZ_CP042433.1, forward strand.
TGCTATCTAACCAGCTTTAATATCTCAGTATGAAATTGATTGCTACACTTCTGTTCTTCCCCGGCCTCTTTTTAGCCATTGGTCAGGGCGCAAAAGCGCAGACGGCGAAGGACACGGCCGTTATTGACCTGACGCGTTCCAAGACCGCGGAACTCATTTACACGTCGGTGCCGGCTAATTTAACCACGGCTTCGCACGACGAAGTTTACAACGCCGACCTGATTAAATCACCGGTAACTACTTTTCGCAATGCGCTTAGCGGACGACTGGCTGGATTGTACACCCTTCAGTCATCCGGCCTGCCCGGTTCGGACGGCGCTTCGCTAACGCTGCGCGGCCAGTCGCCATTGATCCTGATTGACGGCGTAGTGGCCAATCTTACCGCCTTTGATCTGGAAGAAATTGAATCGGTGACGGTGTTAAAAGACGCAATGGCAACGGCCATGCTGGGCGTGAGAGGGGCACACGGCGCCATATTAATTACCACCCGCAAGGGTAAAGCCGCCAAGCAACAGATTTCTTTTACCGTGCAAACTGCCGTGCAAAAGCCGCTTGCTTTTCCAAAAACGTTGGGCGCTTACGACTATGCACGGCTGCACAACGAGGCGCTGCGAAACGACGGTATTGACAGCCTGAATTCGGGCCTGTATTATTCTTCCACGGCGCTTGACGCTTACAGGAACGGCACGGACCCGTACAATTACCCGGATGTAAACTTTCGCGATGCTATTACCAATAATACCTCGCTGCTTAGCCGGTACACACTTTCTGCCAGCGGCGGCAATCAAACGGCCCGCTATTTTGTTTCGCTGGAACACGTCAATCAAACCGGCTTTTTTAAAACCGTAGACAGCAACAGCTACAACACCAATAATACGTACAAGAGTTACGTCATTCGTTCCAATATTGATGTGAACATCACACCCAAGCTTACCGGCGGCATTTATTTGTTGGGACGCATTTTAAACTCAAACGAACCCGGTGCAACTACCAATACCATTCTTTCCAATTTGCTGAATACACCCGCAAACGCTTATCCTTTGTTGAATCCAAACGGCAGCTTTGGCGGAACGCAACTTTATCAAAACAACATCCTGGCGCAAACCATTGGCTCGGGTTATCGCCAGCGTTATTTCCGCGATGTGCTGGTAAATGTTTATCTCCAACGAAAGCTCGACGACCTTCTTCCGGGTTTGTGGATGAAAACGAAAGTGGCCTTCTATTCTACCCTGGCCGAAGACGTTGTGCGCAACAAATCCTTTGCGGTCTTTCAACAGGCGGGCACTGCTTACACGCAATTCGGAACCAACGGTACGCAGGCCAACAGCAGCGGCATTGCCTACCAGGGCCGTAACGATTACGAAGAATTTAGCCTTGGCTACGACAAGGATTTTAAAAACGGCGATGCACTGAATGTGTTGCTGCTGGCCAACCGCGATAATTCTACAAACGGTTCAGATCTTCCTTATACTGTCAGCGGCGGTTCGGGGCGAGCGGCTTACAGCATTAAGGGAAAATATTTGATTGAAGGAGCGTTTGACTTCAACGGTTCTAATCGCTATCCGCCAGATGGCAATACAAAGCGTGGCTTTTTCCCTTCTGTTGGCTTGGGCTGGAACCTTTCGCAGGAGAACTTTATGAAGACCGTATCCTTTGTATCGAACCTTCGGTTATACGGTTCTTATGGTAAAGTTGGCTGGGACAATGCGGGCTACTTTGTTTATTATCCTCGCTTTTACGACGGGCCTTCGGCCATCTTTGGCACAGGCGCTGGCGGCGTTACCACCATCACCGAAGGCACACTTCCCAATACGAACATCACGTGGGAAAAAGCAGCCAAGTTAAACCTTGGCCTCAACGGTTCTGCTATCAACAATCATCTTTCGTTCACGGTAGAATATTTCAGAAACAAGTATTACGATTTGCTGCAACAACGTGGCCGCAACAGCACCCTGATTGGCAACGATTATCCTGATGAAAACATCGGGCAAAACCGCTACACGGGCTATGAAGTAAAGCTTGGCTGGCAGCAAACGGTGAAGGAACTGCAATATTTCGTGGCGTTGAATGGGTCGAGCGTTGGCAGCAAGGTGCTGTTTGCAGATGAAGTGGCAAAACCTTACGACTGGATGAAGCAAACAGGTCAGCCGGTTGGGCAGGCCTTTGGCTATGTTGCCAATGGATTGTTTCAGTCGCAGGCGGAGATTAGCAGCAGCGCCACAACGGTTGGTTACAAACCCCAGCCCGGCGACATCAAGTACAAAGACTTGAACGGTGATGGCGTTATCAACCAGTATGATGTTATCGCAATCGGCACAACAAAGCCCTTGTTTTTTTACGGTGCATCTTTCGGTATAAGCTTTAAAGGATTTGACCTTAGCGCTTTGGTGCAGGGCGTGCAAAACCGCAACGTTTATTTAAGCGGAAGCAGCTACTGGGCCTTTCAAAACAGCGGCACAGGCCAAGCCTACAGCAACAATTTAAACCGGTGGACACCGGCAACTGCCACCACTGCAAGCTATCCGCGATTGAGTTACGGCGCCAACTCAAACAACGATGCCGTTTCATCTTTCTGGATGAAGAACGGTAACTACCTGCGGCTGAAGAACACCGAAATTGGTTATTCATTTCCCGCGGCTGTCATTGGAAAAATACGCCTGCAAACGGTGCGCATTTTTGCCAACGGCTACAACCTCTTCACACATGCGTCCTCCGAACTTGACGGCCGCGATCCCGAGGCATATTCAGGCGGCTATCCTGTGCAGAAGCTATTCAATTTCGGCATCAACATTAAATTTTAAGATTGCAGCAATATGAAAAAGACAACGATTTTTTTCCTCATACTCACAACTAGTTTGGTGGTTATTGTTGCTTCGTCGTGCCGCAAATACGAGGAGCAACCGAAGGACTGGTTCACGTCCGACCTCACCTTTGATTCGCTTGACCGGAACGGCGTGGTTGCGGGTTACGATCTGAACAATATTTACACTTACATCCCCGATGGCTTTAACCGCGTTGACGGTGATTTTTTAGACGACGCAGCCGGCGAGGCTTTGCCTTCGCGTTACAATACATCGGTGGAGAATTTTTTGAAAGGAACCGTTACCGTACTCAATAATCCCGATGCGTACTGGGGCAACAGTTATTACGGCATTCGCCGCGCCAATATTTTTTTAAAGAGCATTGACCGCGTACCCATTGCCGCACAAACCAAGCAATACTACAAGTCGGAAGCACGGTTTCTCCGCGCCTTTTTTTACTGGGAATTGTTGAAGCGCTACGGCGGCGTGCCTTTGCTGGGCGATACGGTTTTAAGCACCACCGAAAACATTGAATTGCCCCGCGCAAGCTTTGCACAAACGGTTGATTACATCGTAAGCGAATGCACCGCCATGAAAGACAGCATGCGGCCTGACCCGGTGTCAACATCCGATTGGGGACGTGCTTCGAAAGGCGCGGCCGTTGCGCTGAAATGCCGCGTGTTGTTGTATGCAGCAAGTCCGCTTTTTAATGGCGGCGGCATTGAAACAGATCCAACAAAAAAAGCCCTGACCGGCTATCCAACCTACGACGCTGCACGCTGGCAAAAAGTGGTGGATGCCGTTACCGAATTCAACGCTCTGGGCACGTATTATAAATTGGTCACAAGCGGTTCGCCAACGGCTTTCGCTTCGGTGTTTACCACCAAAATGAGTTCGGAAATCATCTTTGCCAAACAAGTATCCAATAATTCATCACTTGAAGTAAGCCAGTCGCCGGTTGGTTACGTGGTGTCCAATACAAGAAGCCTGGGGTTAACAAGTCCCACGCAAAATTTTGTTGATGCCTTTCCGATGGCAAACGGTTTGAGCATTAGCGAAACCGGTTCGGGCTACAACGCTGCCACGCCTTATACGGGCCGCGATCCGCGCCTGGCGGCCACTGTTTTTTACAACGGATATACCTGGCTTGGCCGCGCCGTGCAAACCTTTAACGGTGGTTTGGACAAGCCCGATAACCCGGCTGTGGCGCCGGTGCAAACAAGAACCGGTTATTACCTGAGCAAATTTCTTGGCAACTTCGGCGGCAGCACGGCGTTCAGCAGTCAAAGCCACAATTTTCCCATCTTTCGTTACGCTGAAATCCTGTTGAATTATGCTGAAGCGTTGAATGAATTGGGACAAGTAGAAAGTGCCGTTACGCAAATTAAAACGCTGCGTGCAAGAGCAGGCATCGCTGCGGGCACCAACAGCCGGTACGGCATCAAGGCAAGCATTACGCAAACCGAAATGCGCACACTCGTTCAAAACGAACGGCGCATTGAGCTGGCTTTTGAAGAACACCGGTTCTGGGACATTCGCCGCTGGAAGATTGCCGATCAGGTTTTGTCAACACCGCTGACCGGTGTAAGAATCACGGCAGGCACAACGCCAACTTACCAATCCATACTGGTCATGACGCCGGCATTTCCCGCACGGCTTTATCACATGCCCATTCCGTACGACGAGATCACAAAAAATTCAAAGCTCATTCAAAACGAGGGCTGGTAATTCATTCCAAAACGAAGTAAAAGCTTATACGATGAAATCATTTTTATTCTTTTTGTTTGCCTTGCTAACGCTTGCCTGCACCAAAGCCGTTGCGCAGCAGGTAAGCGGCACGGTGTCCGATTCAACCGGCAACGCCATTGTAGGCGCTACGGTTGCCGAAAAAGGCGTGAAGGGAAACGGCACCAGCACCAATGCCTCGGGACGGTTTTCGCTTAACTTAAAAGGCGGCTCGCACACGCTGATTGTTTCAAACGTAGGATACGATGCGCAGGAAGTGCCGGTGAGCAACGGCAATGCCGTAAGTGTTGTGTTGAAGAACGCCGCCAACAGTTTAGCCGATGTTGTGATTGTGGGTTACGGCCGTCAAAAGAAAGTAACAACCACCGGCGCTATCAGCACCGTTTCCGGCGCAGACTTGCGTGAAAATCCATCGGCAAGCATTCAAAACACAATGGCTGGAAAGTTACCCGGCTTCTTCTCGCAGCAAACATCCGGGCAGCCGGGTGCCGATGGCGCAACGTTTTACATTCGCGGTGTAAGCTCTTACAACGTGGGCAGCACAACGCCGTTGATTATTGTTGATGACATAGAATTTTCGTATGACCAGTTTGCCCGCCTCGACCCGAACGAGATTGAATCCATCACCATTTTAAAAGACGCTTCTGCTACGGCGGTTTACGGTGTAAGAGGCGCAAACGGTGTAGTGATTGTAACCACACGCCGCGGCAAAATTGGCGCTCCGCAGATTTCTTTTCGTGCCGAAACAAGCTTGCAGCAACCCGACATTTTTCCGCAATTTTTAAATGCGTACGATGCGGCCGTATTGTACAACCAGGGAAGGAAAAACGACGGACTTGCGCCGCTGTTTTCAGATGCTGACCTGGCTGCCTTTCGCGATCATACCGATCCTTACGGCCACTCGGATATTAATTGGAAAAATGTGCTGTTCAAAAAATTCAGCCGTCAATACCGCGGCAACTTCGACATCACCGGAGGAACAGAAAAAGTTCGTTATTTTATTTCGGCGGGTTATCTCTACCAGGACGGAATGGTGAAAGATTTTGGCAGCCCGCTTGGCATCAACAACAATTATTACAACGAACGATACAACTACCGTTCAAACCTTGACATAAAGGTTACACGCACTACCGATCTGCGCTTTGATTTATCGGGCAACGTTAGCACCATTAACACACCGCAGGTTGGAAGCCCCAACGGCTGGAACGATGTGTTTGCCGATTACGGAAGCATTTGGACGCTTGCGCCGTGGGCTTACCCGCTTTACAATCCCGATGGCTCGTTGGGTTATAGCCAGTGGGCGAAAAGCCCCGGCACCGGCGGCACGGTTTACGACGTGAACAACATCATTGGCCGTCTTACGTATTTGGGTTATACACGCCGCTTTGAAAACAACATGAACTTGCTTTCAACGCTTAACCAAAAGCTTGATTTTATCACAAGAGGCTTATCAATAAAGGGCACGCTTTCGTATGCCTCCAATTACAACAATCCGAACGTGAGCATGTCGGGCGGAGAGTTTCCTTCTTACATCTACGATCCGGCAACCAATACGTACACGCCGCGCAGCACAAACACTTACCGTGTTCGCCGTCTTATTCGCGGTTCCAGCAACGGCAGCACCATCCGGCTGGTTACCAGTCAGGCTGCGCTGAATTACGACCGCACTTTTACAGGGCATCACGTATATGGATTAGCCATGTTCCTGCAACAATCCGATACAAGGGCCAGCAGCAACAGCGTTTACAATTTTATTCCGAGCAATTTCAGAAGTTATATCGGCCGCGTGGGTTACGATTACCGGCAGAAATACATGGTTGAATTCAACGGCGCTTACAACGGCTCCGACCGTTTTTCGGCCGCAAACCGTTACGGCTTTTTTCCCGCGGGCTCGGCTGGATGGAACGTTTCGGAAGAAGGCTTCTTTAAACGCAACATTAAATTCATCAGCCGCATGAAGCTGAGAGGTTCTTACGGTTTGGTTGGAAACGACAAACTGGGAAGCTTCGCTTATTATTACCAGCAAACCTACGGATCGGCGGGCGGGCAGGTTTTCTTTGGCAACCCGAGCGCCAACAGCGGCACGGCCATTTACGAAGGCACATTGGGCAACTTAAACGTGAGCTGGGAAAAAGAAAAGAAACTTGACCTCGGCGTTGAACTCGGCTTTTTCAACAACAAGCTGAACGCAACCGTTGAATACTTCAACAACAACCGCTATGACATTCTCACCGATCGAAGCGGCAAAACCGATTCGCGTTTTGGCTCGGTGTCGGCCGTGTTCGGACAAGGCCTTCCGCCGGTGAATCTTGGTAAGGTGAACAACAAGGGCATTGAAGTAGAAGTAAATTATGCCGGCACGATTGGGAAAGATTGGTCGTATTCGGTAAAGGGAACGTATTCCTATGCAAAGAACAAAATTGTCTTTGCCGACGAACCTTCTTACAAATACGATTACCAGTCGTACACAGGCCATGCCATCAACACGCAACGGGTTTACACCTGGATTGGTTTTTACAAGGACAGCAACGACATTGCCAAGAGCGCAAAGCCTGCGGGCCTCACCGTTCGTCCCGGCGATTTGAAATATGCCGACTTGAACGGCGACGGCATCATTGACGGTTACGACGCGAAAGTGCAGGGCAATCCAAACGTTCCGAATACGACTGCTGGTTTGAATTTATCCGTTCGTTATAAAGGCTTCAACATCGGTGTATTCTTCCAAGGATCGTTCAATTTTAACGTGCGTGGTTTGGCGGAAGCCATTCAACCTTTTGGCGGGAACTTCCGCGCCATTCATCAGCAGGCATGGACGCCAGACCTCGGCGACAACGCGAAGTTTCCCTTGCTGACGTTTATTCCGGGCATCAGCGATTCGAGAGCCTATCCATCTACCTTCTATTTATTGCCCGGCGATTTTGTGCGGTTAAAAACAGCGGAGATTGGCTACACCTTGCCGCAAAGATGGATGAAGCCACTTCACATGAAGGAGATAAGAGTTTACAGCAACGGCTACAACCTTATTACCTGGACAAAGCTGAGCCAACTTTATCAGCTTGACCCGGAAATTAACCAGGGAAGCACGGGCAGCAGCGGAACGGACCGTACCAACTATCCGCCGCAACGCATTTTCAATTTCGGTATCAGCGCCACGTTTTAAAACAAAATCTTTTGAGCACACAACATTGTTATATGAAGAATTTAGTCATTGCCATTGCTGCTTGCCTGGTGCTTGCATCGTGCACAAAAAACAGCGGCTTTCTTGAAAACAAAACGACGGCACTTGACGAAGCGGCCGTGTTTTCGGACAGCCTTCGCACCATTCAGTTTTTGAACGGTATTTACGCCGAAGGCACGTTCGGCAACACCGATTTTGCAGGCATTGGTTTTTCGTTCAACAAGCGCCGTTGGGAAACACACGGCAACCAGGAACAATCCGTTGACGACGGTGAGTATTCCTTGAGTTCCGCTACCCGTCCATCCGTGATGTTTTACCAGGGTACGTTTTCGGCGGCCAACTACGGCTCAAGCCCGCCCGCAACCGACATCTGGAATACACCTTATAAAAATATCCGCCGCTGCAATTTGCTTCTTTCGCATTTGGAATCCGTTCCGCTTTCGGCCGCCATGAAAGCAAGAATCAAGGGCGAAGTAAAATGCCTGCGTGCCTGGTATTATTTGCAGCTTTTGATTATTTACGGCGGCGTGCCCAACGTGGGTGATAACGTTTACGGCATTGATGATTTCATTAACCTGCCACGGCAAAAATTTGCCGACCTGGTTTCTTACCTGTCTAATGAATTGGATGAAGCGGCGAAGCTGTTGCCAACTCCCGGTGTGCCGCTTGCAAGCGGCGGCTACGACGATTTTGATTACGGCCGCGTAACAAAAGGAACGGCTATGGGTTTGAAATCAAGACTGCTTTTGTACGCCGCAAGCCCGCTGTTCAACGGCGGCGCCATACCCGCAGCCTCGGCAGAACAAATTCCCCTGGTTAGTTATTCAAGCTACGATGTAAAACATTGGCAAGACGCAGCCGACGCAGCCTTGGCAGTCATTAACTCCGGCTATTATTCGCTTTACGTAAACAACTCGCAACCCGGCGCAGGCTTTTATCTTGGTTTTATAAACCGCGTAAACCCTGAAAATATTTTTGTGGTTACACGGCCCAACAACAAAGACTTTGAAGGTTATTACTTGCCCGGTACAAGAGGCGGAGCAAACTACACCAGGGCTACGCAAAATTTGGTGGATGCCTTCCCCATGAAGAACGGCAAAGCCATTACCGATCCGACATCGGGTTACAATCCGGCCAATCCATACATCAGCCGCGATCCGCGTTTTAATTACACCATCATTTTTAACGGAGCCAAATATCAAAGCAACGCCAACACGCAAGATTTTGTATGGACCTTTACAGGAACCGGTCAAACCGGCGATGCTTTTTCTTCCGGTGGCAACACGGGCTATTTTGTTCGCAAGATGTGCGACAGCACCGTAACGAATAGCGTGGGTGCAAGCCCCGCACGCAACTGGCCGCTGATGCGCTATGCCGAAATTCTTTTGAACTACGCAGAGGCAATTAACGAGGTGGGACAAACAGCGCTGGCTTATCCAAAGTTGCAGGAGTTGAGAGCAAGAGCGGGCATTGATGCGGGCAGCAACGGTTTGTACGGCATGAAGTCAAACATGACACAAGCCGAGATGCGTGCTTTCATTCAGAACGAACGGCGCATTGAACTTGCCTACGAAGACCAGCGCTGGAATGACATTCGCCGCTGGAAGATTGCAATGACCTTGTACAACGGCGGGCCAACGGGTTTCAACCAGGTGATGCACCCGATTCGTGTAGGCAGCAGCGGCTCGTTAACCACCGGCGCAGGCTTGTCCTTCACGTATCAAATTGAAAATACCATTCGCCAACACACTTTCCGCCCGGAGATGTATTTGTTGCCAATACAAGACGCAGAGATACGCAAGATGCCGGCAATGCTTCAGAACCCGGGTTGGTAAATCAATCTGTAAACGAAAGTCAATGTTGAAAAAATTGGTTTCAGTGAAAGTGCTTTTTCGAATCGCGGTCATGATCAGCAGCGTGGTTGCAGTGGCGCAATCGGGTTCGGACGTAACGGTTTTCAACGTTGACAACGGCTGGGCAAACAATTCTGTTAACACGGTTGTCTTTCGCAAAAATTCATTGGTGAGTTTTAAGGATACGCAGTTCATTTCTTTTTACGACAAAGACCGCTACGTGGTGCTTGGCAAACGAAAACTCGGCGAAGCAAAATGGATTTTAAAGAAGACAGTTTATCAGGGCCACATCACCGATGCGCACAATTGCATCAGCATCATGATTGACGGCGAAGGCTTTCTGCACATGGCTTGGGACCATCACAACAATCCTTTGCGTTATTGCAGAAGCATTGCACCCGGTTCGTTGGATTTAACGGATAAAATGCCGATGACAGGCAAAGCCGAAGACAAAGTCAGCTATCCCGAATTTCACAAACTGCCCAACGGCGACCTCTTGTTTTTTTATCGCGACGGCGGTTCCGGTAACGGCAACCTTGTCCTCAACAAATACAATCTTGCCACAAAGCAATGGACGCAACTTCAACAAAATTTAATTGACGGCGAAGGACAGCGAAACGCTTATTGGCAAGCCTGCGTAGATGCAAAAGGAACAATTCACATCTCCTGGGTTTGGCGCGAAAGCCCCGACGTGGCCAGCAATCACGACATGGGCTATGCCTGCTCAAAAGACGGCGGCTTTACCTGGAAAAAAAGCACGGGTGAAAAGTATTCACTGCCCATCACGCAGAAGTCGGCGGAGTACGCGGTGCACATTCCACAAAACAGTGAGTTGATTAATCAAACATCCATGACAACCGATGAAGAAGGAAGGCCGTTCATTGCAACATATTGGAGAGACGCAGGTACAACGGTTCCGCAATACCACATCATCTACCGTGCAAAAAAAGACTGGAAAGTATTGCCGCTGAATTTTCGAAAAACACCTTTCAGCTTGAGCGGCCAGGGTTCCAAACGCATACCCGTTGCCCGGCCACAGCTTCTGGTGAAAGGAAAAGGAGAGAAGGCAAAAGCCGTTCTCCTCTTTCGCGACGAAGAACGCGGCGGCAAGGTTTCCGTGGCAACAATTGACAAGATTGAAAGAAACAAATGCAAGCTCTTCGATCTTACACAAACGTCCGTTGGTTCGTGGGAGCCGACATACGACACCGAGCTTTGGAAAGAAAAACACGTGTTGAATTTGTTTGTGCAAAAAGTAGAGCAGGTAGATGCTGAAGGCGTAGCGAACATGCCGCCGCAACCCGTGCAAGTGTTGGAATGGAAACCGAAATTTTAAAACCTTGTCCAAATAAAAGGAGCTTGAAATCATTTAAAATAATTGAGATGAGATTCGTTCACAACAATAAATGGAAGACGCTGGCCCTTGCCTTGTTCCTTGCTTCGTCGGCGTGGTGTCAATCACAGAACAACGATTGGGAAAACCCGCAGCTTTATGAACTGAACAAAGAAGCGCCGCACGCCAGTTTCATGCTCTTTGATAAAAAAGCCGATGTTACAACAGACGATTACAGCAAGTCGCCGTATTATCAATCGCTCAACGGTACGTGGAAGTTTGTTTACGTTGACAAATACGCGGCCCGTATTAAAGATTTTTACCGCGCCGATTTGAACGATGCAAAGTGGAGCAGCATTCCTGTTCCGTCAAACTGGGAACGCGAAGGCTTTGGCATTCCTATCTACACAAACATCACGTATCCTTATCCAAAAAACCCGCCCTTCATCGGCGAGAACAACCCGGTGGGTACATACCGCAAAACCTTTACGGTGCCTGCATCCTGGAGCGGCAGCGAAGTAATGCTGCAATTTGGTTCCATCACCGGTTGCGCCTTTGTGTACGTGAACGGACAAAAGGTAGGCATGACGAAAGCCTCCAAATCGCCGGCTGAATTCCGCATCACAAAATACCTGAAAAAAGGAGAGAACCTTTTGGCTGTGCAAGTATTTCGCTGGCACGACGGCAGCTACATGGAAGACCAGGATTTCTTTCGCATCAGCGGCATTGAACGCGATGTTTTCTTGTATGCCCTGCCAAAGCTTTCGGTATGGGATTTCTTTTTAAAAGCGGATTTGGATGCGCAGTATAAAAACGGTTTGTTCAGTGCCGATGTTGACTTGCGCCGCTTTGCAAACTCCGCAACAAAAAGTGGCAGCGTTACCGTTGCTGTAATGGATAAAACGGGCAAGAATATTTTCGCACAAACGAAAAACGTTGCGTCGTCAGCCGATAGCATTCAAACGCTTCACTTTAACGGTGCCGTAAACAATCCGCTCAAATGGAGCGCCGAATATCCAAATCTTTACGACTGCATCATCACGTTCTCTACGGGCAACGATTCAAAGGTTTATCATACCGGTGCAAAGATTGGCTTCCGCAAAATTGAAATCAAAAATGCGCAGTTGTTGATCAACGGCGTAGCCACGTATGTTCACGGTGTAAACCGCCACGAACACGATCCGGTGAAAGGCCACGTGCCCAACAAAGAGCAAATGCTTCGCGACGTGCAATTGATGAAGCAACACAACATCAACGCCGTGCGTACATCGCATTATCCCAACGATGTTTATTGGTACAAGTTGTGCGACAAGTACGGTTTGTATTTGGTTGATGAAGCCAACATTGAAACGCACGGCATGGGCGCTTCTTTGCAAGGTTGGTTCGACAGTACGAAACATCCGGCTTACCTGCCGCTATGGGCGCCGGAATATTTCGACCGCATGAAACGATTGGTGGAGCGTGATAAAAATCATCCTTCGGTCATCATTTGGAGCATGGGCAACGAGACCGGCAACGGCAAAGTTTTTCACGATGGATATGTATGGATGAAAGGTCGCGACAATACAAGGCCCGTACAATTTGAGCAAGCCGGCGAAGATTGGAACACCGACATTGTTTGCCCGATGTATCCCGGTATTAACAGCATGAAAACGTATGCGGCCGACAACACAAAAAAACGTCCGTACATCATGTGTGAGTACTCGCATTCGATGGGCAACAGCAACGGCAATTTCCAGGAATATTACGATGTCATTCGAAGCTCTCCGCACATGCAGGGCGGCTTTATCTGGGATTGGATTGACCAGGGCATGTTGACGTACACAACCGACGGCCGGCCTTTTTACGCATACGGCGGCGACTTGGGTGGATACGCTTTGCAGAACGACGAAAACTTTTGTGCTAATGGTTTAATTGCTGCCGACCGCACCGTGCATCCGGGCATTTACGAAGTGAAGAAAGTGTATTCAAAAATTCAGTTCAAAGCGGCAGACATTTCGAAAGGAATCATTACCGTGCAAAACCTCTTTGACTTTACGAATCTTGACCAATACGATTTTGTTTACCAACTGGTGAAGAACGGCGAGATCATTCACGAAGGCCGGTTTAACGTGAGCGTAGAGCCGCATCAACAAAAAGAGGTAACGCTGCAACTTCCGTCCTCTAAAACAAGCGACAACGCAGAATATTTCGTTAACGTGTTTGCAAACATCTCCAAAGCTTCGCAAACAGAATTGCTTCCCCTGGGACATGAAGTGGGAAGAGAACAGTTCAAACTGAACAGCGATTATTTGGCGCAACAACCCGCAAGTAACGCATCAACCAACGGGAAACTGACGATACAAAAAGAAGGTTCGCGCCTGCGCTTTTCATCGGGCAATGTAAGCGGCGAGTTTGACCTAAGGCAAGGACGAATGGTTCGCTACACGTTGAACAGCGGCGGCGTTACCAACGATTTTCCCGAACCCTATTTCTGGCGTGCGCCAACCGATAATGATTTTGGCAATCACATGCAGGAACAGTTGGGCATTTGGCGCACCGCACAAGTGAACCGCCTGTTGAAAAATGTAACCGTAGGTGATCAAACTGCAGCCGGTGTTCCGGTGAAAGTTGACTGGGAGTTAACCGGCGTCGGTGTGCCGTACACGGTGGAATATTTTATTCAGAACGATGGCAGCGTTCGCATTACATCATCCATTGACATGACGGGCCGCAACCTTCCCGAATTGCCACGCTTCGGTATGCGAATGACCCTGCCACCGCCATACGTTAACCTGAAATATTACGGCCGCGGGCCCTGGGAAAATTACAGCGATAGGAATACGGCATCCTTTGTTGGCTTGTACACGGACAGCGTAAAAAACCAGATGACCTGGAACTACATTCGTCCGCAGGAAGGCGGCTACAAAACCGATGTGCGCTGGCTCTCATTAACCGATGACAAGGGCAAAGGTTTGTTGATCCAGGGCCTTCAGTCCATTTGCTTCAGTGCCACCAATGTTTCCACCGAAGATCTTGATCCCGGCCTCACGAAAAAGCAACAACATCCAACTGATGTGAAGCCGCGAAAAAATATTTTTCTCAACATAGATTTAGCGCAACGCGGCGTTGGCGGCGACAACAGTTGGGGTGCCTTGCCGCACGAACAATACCGCTTGTTGAGTAAAAAATATTCCTACAGTTATACCCTGCAATTGACAGACAGTAAAACCGAAGTGCCGGGCACGCATTAATGATGAACAAAGCAATCACGGGTGTTTTCGCCTTTTTGACGGTAAGTTTTTGCGCTTGCAAAACAACGCATGATGTTGCCGGTTTTGGAACGGACATTGACAGGTACAAACTTGTTTGGGCCGATGAATTCAACAAAGATGGCAAACCCGATACAACGGCCTGGCGGTATGAAAAAGGTTTTGTGCGCAACGAAGAAGCGCAATGGTATCAGGAAGAAAACGCGTTTTGCAAAAACGGTTTGCTGGTTATTGAAGCACGAAAGGAATCGAAGCCAAATCCGCGTTACGAAGCGGGCAGCAAGGATTGGCGAAGAAGCCGGCAAACAATTGACTACACATCGTCAAGCATCAACACAGCAGGCAAACATTCCTGGCAATACGGACGCTTTTTAATGCGGGCAAGGATTGACATCAGCAGCGGCCTGTGGCCCGCGTGGTGGACCTTGGGCGTAAGCGGACGCTGGCCCGCAAACGGCGAGATTGACATCATGGAGTATTACAAAGGAAAGTTGCTGGCCAACATTGCTTGCATTGGCGCCAACCGCAAAGCCGAATGGTACAGCAACCGTTTTCCCATTGATTCAATGGGCGGACAAAAATGGGCTTCCGGCTTTCATGTGTGGCGAATGGATTGGGACGAAGAAGCCATTGCCTTGTACGTTGATGACGTGTTGCTAAACAAAACGGAATTGAGCAAATTGGTGAACAAAGACGGTTCAGGCATCAACCCATTTAAACAGCCACATTATATGCTGTTGGACTTAGCTTTGGGCGGAATGAACGGCGGCGATTTGGGCGATACGAAGTTTCCGAACCGCTTTGAAATTGATTACGTGCGGGTGTATCAAAAAAACTAGAAACAACAAATGCACAACAGAATCCGGCAACGCAATTTGTTACTGAGAAATATTATGCGAAAGAGCAAAGCCGTTTTTCTTTTTTGTGCGCTTGCTCCCTTGCTCCTTTTTGCACAAGCAAGACGTTCGTCGCAACAATACAGCGCTTATCTTTTTGCGTATTTTACAGGCAATGCAAAAGCAGATGAATCCATTCATTTCGCCATCAGCAAGGACGGTTACAACTTTCGTGCGCTGAACAGCAACAGGCCGGTTCTTTCTTCCGAAAAAATCAGTTCAACCGGTGGTGTTCGCGACCCGCACATTTTGCGCGGAGCGGACGGAAAAACCTTTTACATGGTGGCAACCGACATGGTTTCTGCACTGGGCTGGAACGCAAACCGGGCGATGGTGTTGTTGAAGTCGAACGATTTGATTCATTGGTCGTCAAGTGTCGTCAACATTCAAAAACGTTTTCCGGGCAACGACAGTTTGCTGCGTGTTTGGGCGCCGCAAACGATTTACGATGATTCTGCAAAGAAATACATGATCTATTTCTCGATGAAGCACGGCAAGGACCCCGACAAAATTTATTACGCATACGCCAACAAAGACTTTACTGATTTAGAAACAACACCCAGGCAACTTTTTTTCAGTCCTGACAATGCCGCCTGCATTGACGGCGATATGATAAAAAAAGATGGCCGATATTATTTGTTTTTTAAAACAGAGGACAGGCAGCCCGGCATCAAGATAGCCGTGTCAAATCGCTTGACTTACGGTTATGCGATGCAAAGCAACGACTACGTGCAACAAACCGCCAGCCCGGTGGAAGGTGCGGGCACTTTCAAATTGAACGACGGCAGCGGTTATGTTTTGATGTACGACATGTACACCAGCGGCCGCTACCAATTTACAAAAACAACCGACCTGCGAAACTTCTCGATAATTGACAAGGACGTGAGCATGAATTTTCATCCGCGCCACGGAACGGTAATGCCCATCACGGAAGAAGAAACCGAACGGTTGGTAAAAGAATGGCTGTCTTTCGACGACGCAATTTCATCTGCGGGCTCAAAGCAAATAAAAAAGTTGAACGTTGTTTCTGACACGGCGGCAAAAAAACTTTTTTTGCCGGTAAAGGCCGGAACAAACCTCGCGAATTTTAACCCGCAGTTTCTTCCGTTGGCGGGTGTTAGCGTTAATTCGAAATCGCAAAATTTCACTCACGGCCCGGTGCAATATTCGGTAGCCATAAAAGGCAGGGGCACGCAAACCTATCAGGTTTTCGCAAAGGAGTTACACAACCCGGTGCTGGATGGTTTATACGCCGATCCGGACATCATTTATGCGGAGAAGACAAAAAAGTTTTACATCTATCCAACAAGCGATGGTTTCAACAATTGGTCGGGCACGTATTTCAAAACCTTTTCGTCAACGGATTTGGTTACGTGGAAAGATGAAGGCGTAATTCTCGATTTGAATAAAGATGTTAGTTGGGCCAAACGAAATGCCTGGGCGCCTACCGTCATTGAAAGAAAGATTAACGGTCAGTACAAATACTTCTATTATTTCTGCGCCGCGCAAAAAATTGGCGTTGCTGTTGCGGACAATCCAACCGGTCCTTTTATTGATTCGGGCAAGCCCTTGATTGAGCAACGTCCCGACGGAGCAAAAGGCGGCCAGCAGATTGACCCCGATGTGTTTCAGGATCCGAAAACGGGCACGTATTTTTTGTACTGGGGCAACGGTTACATGGCCGGCGCAGAATTAAATGATGACATGATTTCGCTAAAGCCGAATACCACAAAACTGTTGACGCCGGACACTACTTTTCGCGAAGGCACGCATGTGTTTTACCGGAACGGAACGTACTATTTTATGTGGAGCGAAGACGATACCCGCAGTGAAAATTACCGTGTGCGTTACGGCACTTCAGATTCACCGCTTGGAAAGATCAGGGTTCCGCAAAACAATCTTGTTATCGCAAAAGATCCATTCGTTGGCATTTATGCAACGGGGCATAATTCAACCATCCAGGTTCCCGGCAGAGACGAGTGGTATCTTGTTTATCACCGCTTCACCTACCCGTCTGGAATTTCGATGGGACGGGCCGCCGGCTATAACCGCGAAGTGTGCATTGATAAACTGGAATTCAACAGCGACGGCAGCATTAAACAAGTAAAACCCACACACGAAGGAGTAAAGCCAATTGCCGTAAAAGCAAAGGATTAACCGCAATGAAGACCGGGCTACTTTTATCATTTGGTGCGTTGTTGTTATCGGGCAAATGCTTTCACCGCTGCAATAAAAATCTCGTCTGCTTCGCCGCCTGTTTCTTCTGCCTTACGGTTTACAGCCAGCCTATTGTTTTCACCGTTGATCCAACGAAGACAGTACAAACGGTTGACAACATCGGCGCTTCGGGTGCATGGTTTTCTGAAGGCATCGGCAAATATTGGCCCGGTGCAAAAAAGGAGCGGATGGCAGAACTCCTCTTCAGCAAAGCGTTCGATTCTTTGGGTAATCCTTTGGGCATTGGCCTTTCCTGTTTCCGCTTCAACATTGGCGGTGGCTCGGCCGAACAAGGCGACAGCAGCGGCATTCGTGATCCCTTACGCCGTGTTGAATGTTTTCTTTCGCCAGATGGAACATATCACTGGGAGAAGCAAGCCGGTTATTTATGGTTTGTAAGAAAAGCTGCGCAATACGGTGTTGAAAACCTGATTGCGTTTAGCAACACTCCGCCTGTTCAATTCACCAAAAACGGTTTGGGCTTTAAGCTGGAAAAAAATTTTGAAACCAACTTACGCGACGATAAGTACAACGCTTACGCAGACTTTCTTGCAACCGTTGTGCAGCACTTTGACAAAGAAGGTTTGCATTTCAAGTATATCAGTCCCGTGAATGAACCGCAATGGGATTGGTCGAACCGGTTTGGGCAAATGAACCAAGAAGGTTCGCCCTGGCACAACAAAGACATTTCCCGCATTGCCGTTTCGTTAGACAGCGCCTTGCGTGCAAAAGCTTTGACCACAAAAATTCTTTTGCCCGAAGCCGGTAACCTCACCTCGCTGTACGAAGGAAGCGGACATGCTTCAAAACAAATACAAACCTTTTACAGCGCATCGAGTCCTTACTCTATCGGTCAATTGAAAACCTTGCTGCACGTCGTTGCGGGCCATAGCTATTTTACCGACAAAGGCGATACGGCAATTGTAACGGTGCGAAGCCGCTTGCGGGATACGGCTGTGAAATACGGCATCTCGTTTTGGCAATCGGAATACAGCATGTTGGGGGACGGTTATAAAGAAGGTAAAAGCGGACGTATTCCCGCGATGGATTGCGCACTCTTCCTGGCCAAAATAGTCCATTACGATTTGGCCGTTGCCAACGCCACAGCCTGGCAATTCTGGAATGCCTGGGAACCGGGCCGTCCTGATGTTGACGTTCGTTATCACCTGGTGGTATTGAAGACAAATTCAACCAATACCGAAGGCGATTTTACCGTCACCAAAAACCTTTGGGCATTGGGACATTACAGCCGTTTTATCCGGCCCGGCATGAAGCGCATCGTCACCGCGAGAAATGATGGATTGAATAACATAAGTACGGCGCAGGATGTAATGCTTTCGGCATTTGCCGGTAAAAAGGAATTGGTTATCGTGGCTGTGAATTATACAACGCTTTCAAGAGATATTGAAGTGGAAGCGCTTGGGGTAAAAAAGATGAAAGGCATCAAGCAATACATTACAACAGCCAGTGCTGAAGACAACATGAAGTTGTACCCTTTGTCCTCATTGAAGAACATAACCTTAAAACCCCGCTCCATCACAACGATCGTGGTAAAACGGTAAAAGATATTATGAACGCGGGACTGAAAATTGTTGAACGCTGGATGGGCATTCCTGATGTTGATTGCAGTGCCGGTTGCTTAAATAACTTGAACGGGTTCGGCTTAAAACAAATAGTCAAAGCATAAAAAAGAGAACAAGCATCGTTTCTATTTTTCTCGTTTGTCATGCTTATGTGGTGCAGGCGCAAACAAAAGCGGCGACTTTATTTTAAAGATTGAAACGCTGAGAAGAACACGGCAGACAATTCTTCACAAGTAAACCGGCTGCCTCAGAAATTTCGATAAGCAAGAATTTTGTTTACACAGCTACGGCTTATTCACTAACCGTGATTCGAATAAAATCGAAATGGTTGTTTTCGTCACCACTTTCTCCTGGTTCTAAAACTGCGCGGTATTGATGTGACCGCCTTTTCATTTCATCAGCTTGTTTCTTGTTTGAATGCGTGATGTTTCCATTGGTTTGTCGCTTAATTCAATGGCCGCACTGATCAGCGCCAAATGGGTAAAGGCCTGCGGAAAATTTCCAAGATGCTCGCCTTTCTTGCCCAATTGTTCGGCATACAACCCCAGGTGGTTGGCATAGCCAAGCATCTTCTCGAAATTTTCTTTGGCTCTTTCCGTTTGCCCCGATAAAGCCAGGCACTCGACAAACCAAAACGAGCACATGGTAAAGGTTCCTTCGTTTCCTTTTAGTCCGTCCACTTCGTCGTTTTGCTCGCGGTAACGGTAAACCAACACGTCCGAGCGAAGCTCCTTGTCTATGGCTTCCATTGTTTTTTTCCAGCGTTCGGAATGCGGCGAGATCATGTTTAAGATGGGCATCAACAAAGCACTTGCGTCAAGGTTTTCGGAGCCTTTCGATTGCACAAAGGATTGCTTTTTTTCGCTCCAGAAATTTTGATAAACGTCTTCGTAAATTTTATTCCGAACGTCCTGCCATTTGATAAAATCATAAGGGTAAGAAAAGTTGTCGCCGATTTTAATGGCGCGGTCAAGAGCTACCCAGCACATCATGCGCGAAAAAAGGAACTCCCGTTCCTCGCCGCGTATTTCCCAAATGCTGTGGTCGGGTTTCTGCCAATTGGCAATCACCAGTTCCACGTAGTGTTCAATGATCTTCCAATACTCATACGTAATGTCGCCGCCGTGACGAACAAAAATGTAAACGGTTTCCAGCAGTTCACCGTAAATGTCCATCTGCGTTTGCTGGTGCGCCGCATTGCCAATGCGCACGGGTTGCGAATCTTTATAGCCTTTAAGATAATCCAGGCAACGTTCGGTAAGTTCCGTTTTCCCGTCAACCGAAAACATTAGCTGTAATTCTTTCTCGGCGCTTTGCCGCTTCACCCACTCTAAAAATTGCTGGGCTTCTTCCAAAAAACCCAATTGCAAAAAGGCGTGCATGGCAAAGGCCGCATCGCGTATCCACGTAAAGCGATAATCCCAGTTTCTTCCCTGGCCAATGGCTTCGGGCAAACTGAAGGTTGGTGCTGCTACCATTGAACCATGACGTTCACAAATCAGAAGTTTCAGGGTTAAGGCCGAACGTCTAACCGTTTCTTCCCAATGGCCTTCGTAGTTCGATTGGGCAATCCAGTTTTGCCAGTAGCGAAGCGTAGATTGATAGGTCCGGTCGTCAAATTTTTTTGGTGTTTCTTTTTCTTTCTCCTCATCACCCCGAAGAACAAAACTGGTGTACGCATCTTCTTTCAAAGAAAAGTTTGCAACCACATCATCACCGTCCATCTCCAGGTCCATTTCGTTTTGCAACAAAAGGCAGGGGAAACCTTTCTTCCCGGGCACGAACAAATAATCTTTCCCTCTTTTTTTGATGCTGTGAGAAGCCGAAGCGTAGTCGAAACGTGGGGCGCAGCACAATTGGTAATCAACCTTGCCGCGTATGGTGGAAACCCTGCGCACGATGGCGCCGGGGCCTTCGATGGGCATGTAATCAATGATCTCGGCAATGCCTTCTTCCGAAAAGAAACGCGTAACCAAAACGTTGGAGTCGGGCAGGTACAATTGCTTTACAACCGCGTCTTTCATTTGCGGCGTGATGGAAAAGAAGCCGCCTTTTTTTGCGTCCAATAGTTTGCAAAAAACAGAAGGCGAATCGAAACGGGGAAAACAAAAAAAATCAATGGAAGCACGCTTCGACACAAGGGCAACCGTTTGCAAATTGCCGATGATGCCGTAGTCTTCAATAGGCAGGTAATCGCCGTGTTTCTTTTTTGTCATAATTATTGCTGAAAACGGATGAAGTGCCCGGCTCTACATTCTTCTTTTCACACTTATCGCATTCCGTTCTTTAGCCTGTATCAACAAATGCACCAACCTCTGTCTTGCCTTTTGCGGTGGTGCTGATTTTGGCTGACCGTCCTCGCATTGAGTTGACATCAGGTCCACAACAAGTAGTAAGCGTCAGCCAACAAGAAATCATTAATTCCAGCAGTTTTTTCTTTAAGCTACCCCGAAAAATTTATAGAGAGATTTTGACGGTGATGCAAGGTTTTGTGGAGAAGTTAATCATCGCGTTTTACTTGCTCTGCTCAGACTACTTGCAGTTCGACGGTATCGTTTTTGTGTTGATCGTCAAAACCGTTTTATGTTTTTCGGATGGGGAAGCCTTCTACAAGCCGCAATGGACGTTCCGTTGCAAACCGTGCTGAAGTCTTCTTCCCAACAAGCAGAAGAGATCAACCGTTTGGCCAATTATTTCTACCTCGCTGGGGGTTTTATTTTACTCGTTGTTGCTATTTCTACGGCTTATGTTTTATACCGCTTTCGCGAGAAAAAAGCGTCTCCCGAAAAAAGCTTAAATCCAAAATGGGAGATTGCAATGATCGGGGTTCCCGCTTTGCTGGTTGCTGTTTTTCTTTACTTCAATATAAAGACGATCCGCAGTGTTGAGCCTGATGCGAAAGGCATAAATCCCGATGTTGTCGTCACGGCGCATCAATGGTGGTGGGAAGCAAAATATCCTTCCGCTAACGTAATTGCGGCCAACGAAATTCATCTGCCCGTTGGCAAAAATATTTTGCTGAAGTTGTTGGCTGCTGATGTGATTCACGACTGGTGGATACCGCAGTTTGGCAACAAGATGGACATGGTACCAACGCAGGAAAATTTTTTATGGCTCAACATTAAACAACCCGGTGAATACTACGGTGTGTGCAGCGAATTTTGCGGCGCACAGCACGCACACATGCGCATTAAAGTTGTGGCGCAAACAGAAGCTGATTACAACAATTGGTTGACGCAACACCAACAACCGGCTACGGCTGCATCGTTGAACAACGGGGCACAATTGTTTCAAACAAAAACCTGCGGCAACTGTCACCGCATAAACGGAACGGAGGCAAAAGGAATTGCAGGCCCCGATCTTACGCATCTTGCCAGCCGCAAAACGTTGCTGGCAGGCCTTTTGGAAAACAATCCGCAAAACCTTGAAAGCTGGATCAGGCATCCGCAGCAAATAAAGCCCGGCGCCAACATGCCCGGTTTTTTGTTGGATGATTCAACGGCGAAAGCCCTTACCGCTTATTTGTGGAGTTTGAAATGAAAGCAATTTTACTCGACAACATTGAACACGATCTACCTGTTGCGCACAAAGACAGGGTTTTGTTGCGCTGGCTTTCTACGGTTGATCACAAAGAGCTCGGCATACTGTACTTGTTGGCCGCGCTGCTGTTTTTTATCATTGGCGGCACCGAAGCTTTGCTGATGCGAACACAACTGGCGGTTGCCAACAATCATTTGCTCGGCCCAGAAGCTTACAATCAACTCTTCACCATGCACGGCGTGACGATGATTTTTTTTGTAATGATGCCGGCTTTGTTGGGACTTACGGTTTACCTCACGCCGCTCATGATCGGCGCTAATGAAATGGCATTTCCAAGAGTAAACGCCTTCTCTTTTTGGATGACGTTTTTTGGTGGGCTCTTGCTTTATTTCAGCTTTGCTGCGGGCGGTGCACCCAATGCCGGTTGGTTTAATTATGCGCCGCTCAATCAGTCGCAGTATTCTACTTCACCGGGAATCAATTATTACGCAATGGGTTTGTTGCTCGGCGGCATTGGCAGCGTTACAACCGGCATTAACATCGTTGTGACCATTTTAAAGCTGCGGGTAAAAGGCATGACATTAAAACGCCTGCCGTTGTTTGTGTGGATGGCTTTGGTAAACGGATTTTTAATCATCGCGGCCTTGCCTTCGCTGAACGCTGCGCTAAGCATGTTGCTGTTGGACCGTTTGCTCGATGCGCATTTCTTCAACACAACATCCGGTGGTTCTGCGCTCTTGTGGCAGCACTTGTTTTGGATGTTCGGCCATCCCGAAGTGTACATTTTAATTCTGCCTGCTTTTGGCATTTATTCAGAGGTCTTCCAGGTTTTTTCGCAGAAGAAAATCTTTGGTTATGCCTTTGTTGCCGCTTCGTCTGTTGCCATTGGTTTGTTATCCTTTGGCGTGTGGGCGCACCACATGTTTGCAGCGGGTTTGGGCAACACGATGAACAGTTTTTTTGGCGCCAGCAGCATGTTGATCGGTATTCCTACGGGCATTAAAATTTTCAACTGGATTGCAACGATGTACGGTGGCCGCATCCGCTTAACGACGTCCATGCTTTTTGCCGTTGCGTTCTTAATCGAATTCACCATCGGCGGTTTAACGGGCATTGCTTTTAGCATTGTGCCCATTGATTGGCAACTAACCGACAGCTATTATGTGGTAGCGCATTTGCATTACGTGATACTCGGCGGTTCCTTGTTTGGCTTGTTCTCGGCTTTGTTTTATTGGTTCCCAAAAATCAGCGGCCGTATGTTGAACGAGAAGTTGGGCAAGTGGTTTTTCTGGTTGTTTGTTGCGGGCTTTAACCTCACGTTTTTTCTGCAACATTTTTTGGGGCTGATGGGCATGCCGCGAAGAGTTTATACCTATCAAAACATTCCGTACTACACGTTGTTGAATCTGCTGTCAACCGCCGGCGCTTATTTGATGGCTGCGGCGGTGATGGTTTTGCTGTACAACATTTATAAAACAGTGAAAGGCGAGAAGATAAAAAACAAAGATCCCTGGAATGCTTTTACACTGGAATGGTATGCTGATTCTCCGCCGTGCCAAAAAAATTTTGAAAACGTGCCGGTTGTCACAAGCCGGAGACCGTTTTACGATTTGAAGAATCTGGAGAAGAGAGATGTTGATTAGTTGATCAGTTGATTGGTTAATGAAAAAAGAAGAAAGAAACAGCGAAACAATCCGGGTAATCATTTAAAAATCCCGACAATCCGCGGTCATGAACAGACTAATGATGAAATTAACCATCGGCTCCGAGGCTGTCTTTTTTATCTGCCTCATTGTTTCCTATCTCTTTTTTTGGAAGAGCGGAAACTTTCAGCAGGAAGCAGCGGCGCATTTGCACATAAAAACAACGGGCTTGTTTACCGTATTGTTGCTGGGCAGCAGCTTTACCTTTTGGCGGGCCGAAAAGGCTCACAGTCAGCAAAACAATAAAGGAATGAAAGGCTGGCTAATTGCAACCATACTCCTTGGAGGTATTTTTCTGGCCGGCCAAGGCCGCGAATACTACAATCTCATCAACGAAAACGTTTGGATAAGCAAGAGTGAATTTGGCTCCAGCTTTTACACGCTGACCGGCTTTCACGGCTTGCACGTTTTCATCGGCCTGATTGTTTTGCTCATCGTTTTGTTGTTAACGATGAACGGTTATTTGCGAGACAAGGGTTCGACGGTCGTCAGTACCGTAGGCATCTATTGGCATTTTGTAGATGCAGTTTGGATTTTTGTTTTCACCACTGTTTACGTGTTGCCTTATTTGTTATGAAAGAATTGCTCGCACATTGGCAGATTGACGGAACGGCAACAACGCTTTTGTTGCTGATAACAGGTTTCATGTTTTTTACAAAGGGCTTTTCAAAAAAAACGGTTGCGTTTGCAACCTTGCTGTTGGTGGCGCTTTGTTTTTTTTCGCCGTTGGCGGTTTTGTCCTCGCACTATTTGTTCTCGGCGCACATGATTGTGCACGTATTGTTATTGCTTGCCGCCGGGCCGCTGCTTGTGTTGTGCTTGCCACCGGATGGAAAACGCTTCGGCACTTTTTTCCTTTTCTTAAAACAACATCCGCTGGCCGGATGGTTAACCGGAATCGGAACGATGTGGTTCTGGCACGTGCCGGTGCTCTTTAATTCGGCAATGGCTTTGTCCCATCACAACGGCCTTGGCATCGTTCACATCACCGAAGCTGTGAGTTTAATCGCTGCCGGTATTTTGTTTAGCGCACCTGTAATTCATCCCAATAAAAATTACCGGCTCGATGCATTGTCCGGAGTGGTTTACCTGTTCACGGCTTGCGTAGGTTGCTCTTTGCTCGGCCTGCTCATCACGTTTGCGCCACCGGGAATGTATCGTCATTTTTTATCGATGCACGATAATCTTGGTTTGAATAAAATCATTCTTCAATCAGGCATAACGCAGGCCACCGATCAACAGGCCGCAGGTTTGATTATGTGGGTGCCTTGTTGCCTGATTTATGTGAGCGGCGCGATGGTTTTGTTGATGCAATGGTTTAAACAAAAAGAAGAAGCAATCACCTATGCCGAATAATACAGAAGAAGAAATAAAACCGCCACAGCAGGAATTTGTAAAAGCAAAGCCGGAGGTTTTACCACGCCCAACCTACACGCCTTTTTTGCTCGCCTTTTCGCTCTTGCTTTTAGGCTGGGGCTTGCTGGCAACCTGGATCATTTCGGTGGCCGGCATTGTTGGAATTTTTCTTTCGCTTTACGGATGGATAAAAGAATTATTGCATGAACGAACAGACGAATCTTGACCGGCGCAAATTTTTGGTGCGATTGACGTTGCTGGCTGGCGCCGTTCCGGCGGTGCTTGTTTCCGTGCCCATTTTTAGCGCATTGCTTGGGCCTTTGCTGCAACGGCAAAAGCAAGCCTGGCGAAGGGTTGCCAGTCTTTCCGACATTGCCGTTGGCGAAACCAAGTTGATTCAATACGTGAACGCCGATCCTTTGCCCTGGGCGGGTGTTACGGCCAAGGCAGCGGCTTGGTTGCGAAGAGAAACAGAAGACAGGTTCGTTGCCTTTTCAACGCATTGTTCGCACCTCGGTTGTCCGGTTCGTTGGGAAGACAAAGCGCAATTGTTTTTGTGTCCTTGTCACGGCGGCGTGTATTACAAAGACGGGAGCGTAGCTGCAGGTCCGCCGCCAAAACCACTCACAAAAATTGATGTACGTATAAACAAGAACGACGTTGAAATTAGAACGGCGCCGGTGCCTATAACAACCATTACGCAATAATGAACCCGTTGAAAAAAGCAGCACGATGGCTCAACGACCGAAGCGGCTTCACCGAAATGCTGAAGCCGTTGCTGGATCATCCCGTGCCGCCGGGTTCAAAGTGGGCTTATGTTTTTGGCAGCGCCACGTTGTTTTGTTTTGTGCTGCAGGTAGCAACTGGCGTTGGTCTTGCGCTACTTTACCAACCCTCAAGCCAGGAAGCGTTTCAATCGCTGCAATACATTACGTACAAAGCCTCGTTGGGAAAAACCTTGCGCGGAATTCATTACTTCGGTGCGTCGGGAATGATTGTAATGGTTGGTCTTCACATGTTGCGAACGTATATCACTGCTGCGTATAAATATCCACGCGAAATGAGTTGGATTAGCGGCGTTGTGTTATTGTTGTTAACGGTGGGAATGGGCTTTACCGGACAACTGTTGCGCTGGGATGACAACGGCGTTTGGTCGGCAGTAGTTGCAGCCGAACAAATGGGAAGAATTCCCCTCATCGGAAAGTCGCTTGCACGCTTGCTCTTGGGCGGCGATACTTTGGGTGGACAAAGCCTCAGCCGATTTTTTTCTTACCACGTTTTTTTAATTCCCGCCTTGCTTTTTGTTTTCACCGGTTTTCATTTGTGGCTGGTGATGCGCAACGGCATTTCAGAACCCCCAAAAGCCGGACAATTGGTTGACCCGCGAACGTACCGGCAATGGTATAAAAACATGCTGCGCAACAGCGGCGTTCCGTTCTGGCCTTATGCGGCCTGGCGTGATGCATTGTTTGGTTCGCTCATCATCATGGCCATCGTTGTGTTGGCCGTCGTCTTTGGGCCGCCGGCGCTAACAAAGCCGCCCGATCCTTCCAACGTGATCACAACACCGCAACCCGATTGGTACCTCTTGTGGATTTACGCACTCTTTGCGCTGATGCCCGCGAAGATTGAATCCTACGTGATGTTCTTTGGCCCTTTGCTTCTTTTCTTCTTGTTGTTCGCCCTGCCTTTTGTTTCCAACAAAGGCGAACGCAGTCCGATCAAAAGGCCTTGGGCAATTGTGGGAAGTTGTTTCGTCGTGATCGTTGTCGTGTCTTTGTTGTTTGTTGGAAAAAATGCCAACTGGTCGCCAAACTTTAACGCAAAAGCGTTGACGAAAGTTTCAATTCCCGCAACAGATTCCTTAGCGCTTTCGGGTTCTGTTTTGTTTCAGCAAAAAGCCTGTTTGTATTGTCACAGCATCAACAACGAAGGCGGAAAAGTCGGGCCTGATTTAACACACGTTGCAAACCGATTGAGCGAAGAACAAATCACCATACGCATTGCAAACGGCGCGAAGAACATGCCGGCTTACGGTAGCTCTTTGTCAAACGATGAATTAAAAAAGTTAGTGGCTTTCTTAAAAACGAGAAATTAATTTCCGTTGGTCTGGTATTTGAATTCTACTTAGTACCTCAATCGCGTGCCATCCACTTCCACACTCACGGTAAAAAACAAAACCTATGGCACAAACGGTTGCAGAATACCTTATCAATCGCTTTCACGAATGG
Organism: Flavisolibacter ginsenosidimutans; assembly: GCF_007970805.1. Lineage (GTDB taxonomy): Bacteria > Bacteroidota > Bacteroidia > Chitinophagales > Chitinophagaceae > Flavisolibacter > Flavisolibacter ginsenosidimutans. The sequence goes on from NZ_CP042433.1 coordinate 195,432, forward strand.
GGCGTCAACAGAATCTTTGGTTATCCCGGCGACGGCATCAACGGTTTCATGGCGGCGCTGCGCGGCGCCGAAGACAAAGTTCAATTCATTCAAACACGGCACGAAGAAATGGCGGCCTTCATGGCTTGCGCTCACGCAAAATTTACCGATGAAGTTGGTGTGTGCATGGCTACATCGGGCCCTGGCGCCATTCATTTGCTCAACGGCTTGTACGATGCCAAGATGGATCATCAACCCGTTGTGGCCATCGTTGGACAACAGGCAAGATCAGCACTGGGCGGAAGCTATCAGCAAGAAGTTGACCTCATTACTTTGTTTAAAGACGTGGCCGGTGCTTATGTGCACATGGCCTGCGAACCTTCGCAAACAAGACATCTTGTTGACCGCGCCATTCGCATTGCGCTTGCCGAACGAACCGTTACCTGCATCATCTTTCCAAATGATTTGCAGGAACTGGATTATGAAGAACCCAAACGAATGCACGGTACAATCCATTCAAGCGTCGGATACAAAAGGCCGCGCATTATTCCGCACGACACCGATTTGCAACAGGCGGCTGCCATCTTAAACGAAGGCGAAAAAGTGGCGATGCTTGTTGGTGCCGGTGCAAAAGGTTGCGAAGAAGAAATTATACAGGTAGCGGACATTCTTGGTTGCGGTGTAGCGAAGGCCTTGTTGGGCAAGGCTGTGTTGCCGGATGATTTGCCTTTTGTAACCGGTTCGATTGGCTTGTTGGGAACCGGCCCAAGCTGGGACATGATGACCGGTTGCGATACGTTGTTGATGGTGGGTTCGAGCTTTCCATATTCTGAATTTCTGCCAAAAGAAGGACAAGCCAAAGCCGTGCAGATTGACATTGACGGAAAGATGCTCGGTATTCGTTATCCCATGACCTTGAATTTGCAAGGCGACAGCAAAGCAACTTTGCAAGCACTTATTCCTTATTTAAAACGAAAAGAAGACAGAAGTTGGCGAACCAGCATAGAAGACAACATTGACAAGTGGTGGAAGATACTGGATGCAAGAGCGCAGAACAGCGCCGATCCCATCAACCCGCAATACGTGTATTGGGAATTGTCGAAACGTTTACCCGACAATTGCATTCTTTCGGCGGACAGCGGGTCAACCGCTGCATGGTTTGCAAGAGATTTAAAAGTCCGTACCGGTATGAAGGCATCGTTGTCGGGCAACCTGGCAACCATGTGTCCGGGCATGCCTTATACCATCGCGGCAAAATTTGCTTATCCCGATCGTGTTGCCATTGGATTGATAGGTGACGGCGCCATGCAAATGCTGGGCATTAACGGGTTGATAACCGTGTCCAAATATTGGAAAACATGGAAAGATCCCCGCATGATCATTTTGGTGCTCAACAACCGCGACCTGAACATGGTGAGTTGGGAACAAAGAGTCATGATCGGCGATGCAAAGTTTGACGCGTCGCAGGACGTGCCCGATTTTGCGTACGACGAATACGCAAAGCTGTTGGGACTGGAAGGCATTCGCGTGGACAATCCTGCTGACGTGAAAGATGCGCTGGACACGGCAATGGTGGTACGAAAACCCGTCGTGCTAAACGTTTATACTGATCCTGACGTTCCGATGACGCCGCCGCACGTAAGCCTGAAAGAAATGAAAGCGTTTTCATCGGCCATCTTCCACGGCGATAGCGATTCCTGGGACATGATCAAGCAAACGGCAAAGGACGTATGGTCGGAATATTTTCCGGGAAAAGGTTGATTGATTGGTTAACTGATGAAAAAGAAGTCAATGAAAGGCGAATAATGATGAACGGGTAGTTTGTCGATCCGTGAAGCCCGGTTGCAAGTTTACCCTGAGTTTGTCGGAGGACACTCTCGTACGTTCAGAACGCTGCGCAACAACAGAATCACGAAGGAGCAAAGTCTTCGTGAACCTTCGGCTCGTTATGTCTTCTCGGTTCAAGAAAAGTTTTGAAGAGGATTAAAAATGATTGATGATGATGTAAATAAGATTATTGATTTCGTTCCCGTAAAAAAACTCGACGTATCGGCTTATAAAATTCCGACCGATGCACCCGAAGCCGACGGAACCATTGACTGGAACAGCACCACGCTTGTTCTTGTGGAAATAGAAGCGGCCAACAAAACCGGTGTTGGTTACACATATGCAGATGAAGCGACGGCCTTTCTTATTCGCAATAAATTAAAAGAACTCGTTCTTCAAAAAAACGCACTCGACATACAAGGCATTAATCTTTTTCTCACGCAGCAAATTCGCAACAGCGGAACCTGCGGCATTGCACTGATGGCCGTCTCCGCCATTGATAACGCACTCTGGGATCTTAAAGCGAAAATTTTTGATGTACCGCTTTGCAAGTTATTGGGACAAGTAAAAGAAGCCATGCTCGTTTACGGCAGTGGCGGCTTTACATCGTATAACAAAAAACAGTTGCAGCAACAGTTTGCGGGTTGGCCAGAAGAAGGCATCCGCTACCTGAAAATGAAAGTGGGAAAGCATCCCGAAAAAGACGTGCAGCGGGTGAAAGAAGCAAGAGATGTTTTAAAAGATGACGTGCAATTAATGATTGATGCCAACGGTGCTTACAGCGCAAAGCAAGCCTTGCAAAAAGCGGCTGAAGTTTCGCAATACAACGTTAGCTGGTTTGAAGAACCCGTTTCTTCCGATAACCTTGAAGGCCTGCGTTTCATTCGCGAACACGCACCGGCGCAAATGAACATCGCCGCCGGCGAATACGGTTATAATCTGCCGTATTTCGAAGCCATGCTGCACGCAAAAGCCGTTGATGTTTTGCAAGCCGATGCCACGCGTTGCGGCGGCATTACAGGATTTTTAAAAGCCGGTTTTCTGGCTGAAGCGCACCAGCTTCCGTATTCATCGCATTGTGCGCCAGCCCTGCATTTGCACGCAGCCGTTTGTTTGCCGTCTTTTTTCATCGCCGAATATTTCCACGACCACGTTCGCATTGAACGCACGTTGTTCGACGGCGTACCCGCTGTTGAGAACGGAGAAATAAAACCCGATTCATCACGTCCCGGTTTTGGATTGGAATTCAAACGCCGGGACGCAGAAAAATACAAATGCTAACCGCAAGACCTTTAGGCTTTTAAAATTTTATAGGTCTTCAAAACGGAACCGTACCAACGAAAACTTTAAGATTTTTTGTGCCGCTGTGTTGACGAGTAAACCTTCGAAACGATGACGGCCGTTGTTTCCGGCCCGAAGGATTACATGTTTAGGGCACCATGCGTAAACGTTTCTCCCGACTCAAAGAGTCGCACCTCCACGTTCGGCTCTTTGAGTCGGTCAAACATTTTGCGAAGGCTTCTACATACGTGCGACGCTTCGGGCCGGAAGAAGTCTTCGATGCAGGGCAGTGAAAAACTTATCAGCTTAAAAATTTTTTTATGTCAATACAACACACGAAAGACAAAGTGAAAGGGAATAAGGAATCCGAAAAGAAACCGGAAGTCAACATTCAAACCGATAGCAAATCCAAAGTTAACGGACAAGTATTGGACCCGCGGTTTCAAACAAAATATTCCATCGGTGTTGACGCAAAAGCTTTGCAGAAAGAATTGAAAAAAGCTGTTAGCGGTGAAGTTCGTTTCGACGACGGCAGCCGTGCGTTGTATTCAACCGATGCATCTAATTATCGCCAAATCCCCATCGGCGTTGTGCTTCCAAAAACCGAAGACGACATCATCAACACCATCAACATTTGTAGAAAATATGGTGCGCCGATTTTAAGCCGTGGCGGCGGAACATCGTTGGCAGGACAATGTTGCAACGTGGCTGTAATGATGGACATGAGCAAATACTACAACAATGTTTTGCACATTGACAAAGAGAAAAAATTGGTGACTGTACAACCCGGAATTGTTCTCGATGAAATGCGCCACACTACCGAACGAAAAGCCGGTTTAACCTTTGGTCCCGATCCCGCTACACACGACCACTGCACCATCGGCGGCATGTTGGGAAACAATTCCTGCGGTGTACATTCCGTGATGGCGCAGTTTGAAGGCTACGGCGCACGGACCTCCGACAACACCGAAAGCATCACCGTTGTTACGTATGATGGCCTTAAGATTAAGGCTGGACCAACCTCGGATGATGAATACAATCAAATCCAAAAAGAAGGCGGACGGAAAGCAGAAATCTATCGCAAGATGCGTGAGCTGCGCGACAAATACACCGACTTGATCAAGCAAAAATTTCCAAACATTCCGCGCCGCGTTTCAGGCTATAATCTTCCCGCACTCTTGCCCGAAAACGGTTTCAACGTGGCACACGCACTGGTGGGTTCTGAAAGCACCCTGGTGACCATAACCGAGGCCACGATGAAACTCATTACCACGCCAAAAGAACGAAGCCTTTTGGTGTTGGGTTATCCGAGTTTGCCCGATGCCGGTTATGCGGTGCCCGGGATCATGCAGCACAAACCTATCGGTCTCGAAGGCCTTGATGATTTGCTCATCGAATTCATGCGGAGAAAGGGTTTGAACATAAACGACATTCCGCTTTTGCCAAAGGGCAACGCCTGGCTGATGGTGGAATTTGGCGGTGATTCAAAAGAAGACGCCGACAACAAAGCAAAAGCTTTGATGGATGAATTGAAGAAGAAAAATGCACCGCCTTCCATGAGTTTGTTCGACGATCCGGCACAGGAAAAAAAGTTATGGGAGGTGCGTGAATCGGGGCTTGGCGCAACCGCCTGGGTGCCCGGCGAACCCAATGGCGGGCCGGGTTGGGAAGACAGCGCCGTTGACCCTAAAAACGTTGGCGATTATCTCAAAGACCTTCGTGCTCTGTTTGACAAATACGGCTATAAACCTTCTATTTATGGCCACTTCGGGCAAGGCTGTATTCACTGTCGTGTGGGCTTTGATTTTCTTACCAAAGGAGGCATTGAAAAGTACAAGCAGTTCACCATCGAAGCATCGCACCTGGTGGTGAAATACGGCGGTTCGCTTTCGGGTGAACACGGCGATGGGCAAGCGAGAGGCGATCTGTTGGAGATTATGTACGGAAAAGAATTGGTGGAAGCGTTTAAAGAATTCAAACGCATCTGGGACCCTGAGTGGAAAATGAATCCCGGAAAAATTGTGGACACTTATGGACAAACCAACGATCTGCGGTTGGGCACTGATTACAATCCGCCTAAACTAAAAACGCATTTTGGCTTTCCAGACGATGCTTTTAGTTGGGAACGCATCACGCTTAAATGCGTTGGCGTGGGCGAATGTAGAAGACACGAAGGCGGCACCATGTGCCCGAGCTACATGGTTACACGTGAAGAAATGCACAGCACCCGCGGCCGTTCGCGTTTGCTTTATGAAATGTTGCACGGCGATGTGCTCAAAGGCGGATGGAAAGATGAACACGTCAAAGAAGCGCTGGACTTGTGTTTGGCCTGCAAAGGTTGCAAAGGCGATTGTCCGGTAAACGTGGACATGGCAACTTACAAATCGGAATTCCTTTCGCACTATTACGAACGAAAGCTGCGGCCAAGAACGGCGTATGTCTTTGGATGGATTTATTGGTGGAGCAGAATGGCTTCGTTCATGCCCGGCGTTTTTAATTTTTTGATGCACGCGCCTTTCATCAGCAACATCACAAAAGCATTAGCAGGCATTGCGCCGCAACGCAAAATGCCGAAGTATGCGGAGCAAACGTTTAAGAGTTGGTTCAGCAACCGGCAATCGGCAATCGGCAATCAGCCACAACCCACAACCCACAAACAAACCGTTATTCTTTGGGCCGATACCTTCAACAATTATTTTTTACCGCAAACGTTGGTGGCCGGTGTTGAAGTGTTGGAAGCGGCAGGCTTTAAAGTCATCGTTCCAAAAAAATCAATGTGCTGCGGACGACCGCTTTACGATTTCGGCATGTTGAACACAGCTAAGCGAATGCTGGTTGACATCATGCAAACCTTGCATGATGAAATAAAAGAGGGCGTGCCGATTGTTGGCCTGGAACCCAGTTGCGTAGCGGTTTTTCGCGATGAGTTGCACAATCTTTTTCCGCACGATGAACAAGCCAGCCGCTTGTCGAAGCAAGTGTTTACGCTGGGCGAATTCCTGGAAAAGAAAGCGCCGGATTTCAAAATTCCTGCACTGAAACAAAAGGCAATTGTGCACGGACATTGTCATCACAGTTCCATTATGAAGATGGATTGCGAAAAGAAAGTGCTGGACAAAACAGGCCTGGATTACGAAGTACTGCCCACAACCTGTTGCGGCATGGCCGGATACTTTGGTTATGAAAAAGGCCAACACTACGACGTTTCCATTAAAGCCGGTGAACTCCTGCTCTTGCCAAAAGTGCGTGAAGCAGATGAAGAAACCATTGTTATTGCAGACGGATTTAGTTGCCGCGAACAAATAGAACAGGAGACGGACAGAAAAGGAATGCACTTGGCGCAGGTGCTGCAAATGGCTTTGCACGAAAAAGAAGCGGTGAAACGACCGGAGAAGAAATACGTTGACGACATGGCATTGAAAAATCCGCACAAGAAGAGAAGCGGTTTGTTGCTGCTTGGTGTGGTGGTTTTGAGTGCGGGTTATTTGTTGTGGAAGGCGAAAAGAAAGGAATAATATTTCACGCAGCGATTGCGTGCAAGGATGCCGCACAGCGAACAAGACGTACAAGAGTGCGACGCAAGAGAAGCTCAATGCACAGGCGAACCCTTGGCTCATAAAAAAACAAAACATGAAATACAAACTTTTAAACGGAATTGACAACGCCACTTACGCACTGGTTTTTGACAGCGGCGACGAAGTAATGAACTTGTTGAAAACATTCGCCAACGAACATTCGCTCAAAGCGGCACGCTTCACCGCCATCGGTGCGTTTAGCGGTGTGGATCTGGGCTTTTTTGATTTTGGAATCAAGGACTATAAAAAGATTCCGGTGAACGAACAAGTCGAAGTGCTTTCGCTCATTGGCGACGTGGCTTTGTACGGTGATGACTCCAAACTTCATGCGCATGTGGTGGTAGGAAGATCAGACGGATCAACGATGGGCGGCCATTTGCTGAAGGCCGTTGTGCATCCAACGTTGGAATTAATATTGGAAGAATCGCCGGGCTATTTACAACGACGAATGGACAAAGAAACCGGGCTGCCACTAATTGATATTTCTGAACCTGAAAAACGATGAATATGGAAATTGGAAAGAAAATATGGGCCATTGCCGAAGGCTACATTCCCGCGTGGAGCAACGGTCCCGGACGTGAATTTGTGAGCCACGAAGCAGCCTGCATTTTAAACGCAAACGATACGGAAGCACACCTTCAACTCACCATTTATTTTTCCGATAAAGAACCTGTGGGGCCGTACAAGATAACGGTGCCCGCAAAGCGTACGCTGCACCTTCGGTTCAACGATTTAAAAGAGCCTCAACCCATTCCGTTGGGCACGGATTATTCCAGCGTTTTTGTATCGGACGTGCCTGTGGTAATTCAGCACACACGGTTGGATTCAAGACAAGATGCGAATGCTTTGCTCAGCACCATCGCCTTTGCGCAATGACGACAATTTGCAACGAGCAACGGGCCATGAGCAAATGAAATTGAACAAGAAAAAAGGATGTTATGATTCCAGAATGGTTGAAAGCAGGTTTGTGGGGATTGCTGGCCGGTTCGGCTTTGATCATCGGTGCGTTGATTGGCTATTATGCCAATATTGGTCAACGGTGGATTGCGGCCATCATGGCTTTCGGTAGCGGCGTTTTAATCTCGGCGCTTTCGTTTGACCTCATGGATGAAGCGTATAAAACAGGCGGCTTCGATTCAACAGCAATTGGTTTTGTAAGCGGCGCATTTGTGTACACAATGGCAAATGTTCTTCTGGCAAAAAAAGGCGCCAGGCACCGCAAGCGCTCGGGCAACCAGCAGCCTTCGGAAGATGAAAACAGCGGCAGCGGCATGGCCATTGCGCTGGGCTCTTTGCTCGACGGCATTCCCGAATCTATCGTCATAGGCGTGAGTATGATTCATTCCGGCGCGGTAAGTATGGTGGCGGTCATTGCTATCTTTCTCTCCAACGTGCCCGAAGGTTTATCAAGTGCTGCGGGCATGAAAAAAGCCAAACGACCGGCCCGCTATGTTTTTCTCATTTGGTTTGGCATTGCCGTTATCAGCGGCGTGGCTTCGCTTTGCGGTTTTGTCATTTTTGATCGCTTCAGCTCCGATGTGATTGCCGCCACAACGGCCATTGCCGCCGGCGCTATTTTGTCCATGCTTTCCGATACGATGATACCCGAAGCTTTTGAAGTGGCGCACAACTACGCCGGGTTGATTACCGTGATTGGTTTTTTGTGCGCTTTTGTTTTATCAAAAATTGCCTGATGGCTCAAAATAAAATTTATGAAAATTGCGCAAGTCGCTCCTTTATATGAATCCGTTCCGCCAAAGCTTTACGGCGGCACTGAAAGAGTGGTATCTTATTTAACGGAAGAATTGGTGAGACAAGGTCACGCGGTAACGTTGTTCGCTTCGGGAGATTCGGTTACGTCCGCAAACCTGGTAAGCTGTTCCGAAACCGCGTTGCGGCTGAACGATGATTGCTGCGATCCGTTGGCGCTCCACGTTGTGCAGATTGAAAAAGTGCTGGAACGGGCGGACGAATTTGACGTCGTTCATTTTCACATAGACTACTTGCATTTTCCTTCGACGGAAAAATTGCGAACGCCGCACCTCACCACCTTGCACGGAAGGCTTGACATTCCAGAACTGCAGCTTATCTATAACGCATTTCATCAACCCGTAGTTTCTATTTCCAACAGCCAGCGCAAACCTTTGCCCCAGGCCAATTTCGTGGCAACAGTGCACCACGGTTTGCCCTTGAATTTACTAAGGCAAGGCCAGGGCAAGGGCGGTTATCTTGCTTTTTTAGGAAGGATTTCTCCCGAGAAAGGTTTGGACAAAGCCATCGAATGGGCCGTGCAAGCCGGACTGAAATTGAAGATTGCGGCCAAAGTGGACAAGGCCGACACAGTGTATTACGAATCGTTGATAAAACCGCTGCTGCAACATCCGCTTGTAGAGTTTATTGGCGAAATCAACGAGCGCCAAAAGCAGGAATTTTTGGGCAACGCACTGGCGCTATTGTTCCCCATTAATTGGAACGAACCCTTCGGCCTTGTGATGATTGAAGCCATGGCTTGCGGCACGCCGGTCATTGCGCACAGCACGGGTTCTGTACCCGAGATCATTGAAAACGAAAGAAACGGTTTCCTTGTTTCTTCAACCGCAGAAGCCGTAAAGATTATTCACACATTAAAGACGATTGACCGCGGCCTGATTCGAAACGTTTTTGAAGAAAAGTTTACAGCGGAGCGAATGGCTGCCGATTATTTGCAGCTTTATAAAAAGCTCATCGCCTTGTCGGGCGCGGTCACTAAACGCACGGAAACAACGTCTCTGTTCGAAAACAAACGGGAAAGAATCTTTTAAAATTGAAGAACCATGATTGCAACAAAAGAACTCACCACCAACGAAAAATACCACGTCGGTTCCGAATCGTTCAACTACGATGAGCGAACACACGTGATGAACCACATTGATACCTTTTGCATCTTCGACCGCTGGGGCGACATTCACCCCAAAGGCAAAAAGGCGCACGGCATTTTTTACAAAGGCACACGCTATTTAAACCGGCTGGAGTTGCAGCTCAATCACAAGCGTCCGGTGTTACTAAGTTCATCGGTAAAAGCCGACAACGAAGTGCTTTCGGTGGACTTGACCAATCCCGATATTGTCAAGTGCGGCATCAAGGAAAACAGCGTTCACATCAACCGCCGGCAATTCATTCGCAACGGTGTTTTTTACGAAGAAATTGATCTGCAGAATTTCAGCAGCGCCACTTGTTCTTTCGACGTTACACTTTCTTTTGGTGCTGACTTCAGCGACATTTTTGAAATACGCGGCATGAACCGCCTTGTGGACGTTCCGCATCCGAAACTTTCCACTGACAAAAACAAAATCATTTTTGATTATACCGGCCTTGATGAAGTGCAACGCACCACGGAGATCGTTTTCCGCGAGGAGCAGCAAGCCGTTATTCACAAGGCAACCGTTGCTTTTGATCTTCGGTTAGAGCCGCATCAGTCTTACAAAATTGACTACGCCGCTTGTTTTAAAAACAGCGAAGACGGGAAACAAAAGCTCAATGAAAAAAGATCTTTAGACGAAGTAAAAAACGGGCTTCTACAGGAAATTGAACAAACGGAATCTTTGTTTGCCGCTGTGCAAAGCAGCAACGAAAATTTCAACGGATGGCTCAACCGGTCGCGGATAGATTTACAATCGCTGTTGGCAAAAACGCCGCACGGTTATTATCCCTATGCCGGTGTGCCCTGGTACAACACGGCCTTTGGCCGCGACGGCATCATTACGGCCATGGAAGTGCTTTGGGTGGCGCCGCAAATTGCCCGTGATGCGCTACGTTTTTTGGCGGCCACACAATCCAAAAAAATGGACTCGGCCAACGACGCTGAACCGGGGAAAATCATTCACGAAATGCGGCACGGCGAAATGGCCAATACCGGCGAGGTTCCTTTTAAGCAGTATTACGGCACCGTTGACGCCACACCGCTTTTTTTAATGCTGGCAGGAATGTATTACCAGCAGACCGCCGATGTGGAAACGATAAAAAAAATATGGCCGAACATTAAAGCCGCCGTGAACTGGATTGACCAATACGGCGATGTGGACGGCGACGGTTTTGTGGAGTACAAAAACAAATCGAAGGACGGATTGACCAACCAGGGATGGAAAGATTCTTACGACGCCATCATGTACGCCAACGGTGAATTGTGCACCGCACCCATCGCTTTGTGCGAAGTGCAGGGCTATGTGTACGCAGCCAAAAAAGGTACGGCGGTTTTGGCGCATGTGATGAACGAGAAAGAATACGCTGAAGGATTGGAACGTGCAGCAAGTGAATTGAAAAACGTCTTCAACAAAAAGTTCTGGGACAAAGAACTGGGCGCTTACGTGCTGGCACTCGACGGCGATAAAAAGCCCTGTAAAGTTCTTGCCTCCAACGCCGGTCATTGTTTGTTCACCGGCATTGCCGATGACAAACATGCGGCATCAGTGGCAAAGCAATTTACAAGCAAAGAAATGTTTACCGGCTGGGGTGTACGAACGCTGGCACAGACCGAAGTGCGGTACAATCCCATGTCGTACCACGACGGCTCGGTGTGGCCGCACGACAATGCACTGATTGCGTTTGGCCTGGCGAAATACGGGCAAACCGAAGCAGCCCTGCAAATCATGAAAGGTTTGTTTGACGCATCGTTGTTCATAGACCTTCAACGAATGCCCGAACTGTTTTGCGGTTTTGAGCGAAGGCCAAACGAAGGGCCGGTGGCTTATCCCGTTGCCTGTTCGCCGCAGGCCTGGGCCGTGGGTGTGGTCTATCTACTCTTGCAGGCTTGCCTGCAATTGCAGGTTGACGGCGTGAAAAAAATTGTTTCGTTCAACAAGCCACAGCTTCCCGATTTCCTGAAACACCTCGTAATTACCCGCTTGCCCGTTGGCGAAAGCTTTTGTCATTTTGAAGTTTATCGCCACAAGCAAGACGTAAGCTTTCACGTCATTGAAAAACCCGCGGATTGGGAGGTGATCATCCGGCAATAAAGAAAGAAGAGATGGAGAGCGAAGAAGCAGGAGAGAAGAATAAAGACCCACAAGCCTTTGCAAAAAATTTGCTTTGCCTGACACGGTTTTTGCCCTTCTAAACAGATACAGAATTATTGACGTTCTACAAATACACAGCTATGAAAAACGATACGACGCATCCGGCTTTTATCATTGGTCTTGTCAGTTATTTTTTGCTCATCATGGGCGTGGTGCTAAAAGGCAACGTGATACACTGGAGCTACGATGTAATTTTAGCCGCCTTTGTTTTTGGGGCCGTCCATTGGGTTTGGGCCATCATTGATGTCTTTACGAACGAGGATTTAAAAGGAACGCCGAGCCGGCCTCTGTGGATTCTTGTCGTCATTATTTTAGCGCCTCTGGGCGGAATGTTGTACTACGCCATGAAGCGCAAACGCATCAGCTTCTAATCAGGAGCAGAAAAAGTCTTTCCGGTTGAATTTATGCACCGTAAAAGAAAGGGTTCAAACTTGTGAATGCTGTTGTTCAGACAACGGGCCTGTTGGCCGGACCGTCGTTCGCATTCGTGTCGTTTTCGTTGCTGGAATCCGGCGGTAAATTTTTGTTGCTTGCCGGCATTACGCTACCCGGGTTGCCAATTGTTCTTTCGTTAAAAGCGCTTCGCGAACGCAATGGCCGGTCCGCTTCACGGGGCGATCCTTTTTTGTAAGACGTTTCCTCGTCGGGTCTTTCCGGGAGGGCTCTTGATTTTTTTCGCATGGCTGTTACAACCATACCCACGATTAAAATAAAAGCCACAATCCCGAAGAATATTAAACTAAACATATCCTCAATTTTTTATTATTTATAAAGCTTCAAAAACCGTGCATACTTGCAGCGGCAACGTGTTTGCGAGCCTTTCACAATCAGTAAAATTCTTTGCCGGCGCTTCTACTTTTCTTTCTGTACAAGTGCATCAGCCAAGGCCTGCCATTGCAGTTTAGAAACGCCGTGCTTGGCGCTAAGTCCTACAGCGGCATTGCGTACTTTGTCCAGCGGTTCTTCGGTTTCTTCATTGGCTTCTATGTTGCGGTCGTAAATAGATGCAGTGACGGTATTGCCTTCGCGGCTAACGACAAACGTGCTGGTTGATTTTTTAGAAAAGAAATGCGCAACGGCCTTGTTATCGCTTTGCGGATTCTCTGCGGGGCGAACAAGAATGGCGATGCTGTCTACATCGGCCTGATGAACTTCTTTCAGGTCTTCCACGCTGGCCCAGTCGTAACCTTCGCCGGCTTTGCTCCCCGGTCCCGGAATGTCAATGCGAAAATGATCGCCCTTGCGCACGAGCCTGTTTGCTGTATTGCCTTTGTCGTCCGTTAATTCAAAATCTGCGCTTAGGGCGCCGGCCATCTTGCTCCAGTCATGTACGCGAAGCAAACGCTCTTTGGCCACTTCGTAAAAAGCTTTGGCTTCCTGCTCGCTTTGTAACGGAAGGCTGGCTTCTGCCGTAATGGCTTTGCCTTGCGTGTTTTCAGGAACAAGTCCTGTGTAGTTTTTCGGTTTCATGCAAAGAACGCAGTAAAGTTCATGCCATTGGCGTAAGCGTGAAGCATGTTTTCAGTCTCTGGCAACAGCTTTTAATGCAAGCGACGAACCGGTTTAAGAAATGAATGGATTATCGTACACAAGAGCAGAATAATGGACAAGAATACAGCCGTTCGCAACAAAAGAAAATCTTTTTCCTTCGTTGGTTTGACAATTGAGCGTTTTATTTTTCAAACACAACCGTATCGGGTGAAGCGCCAAGGGCGGGCAAAACATTTTGCATCGCTTCCACCATCTTCGGCGGGCCGCACAAGTAAAAATGTTTGCTGAAATCGTCAACGTTTTCTTTTAAAAACTGTTCGTTGATGTAGCCTTTGCGATGAGTAGTTTCGGGTTGGTTTGTAATCACGTAAACCGCATCATCGCCCAGCATATCGGTTAATTCGTCCTTCAGGATAATGTCGCTATCGGTTTTGTTGGAAAAGAAAAGTTTGTTGCCTTTTAGCCTGTTCTCTTTTTTAAGTTGGCGAAGAATGGAAATGAACGGTGTGATGCCCGCGCCGCCTGCAATAAAATAGCCGGGCCCTTTGTATTCGATGGCGCCCCACACATCGCTAACGATGAGTTCATCGCCGGGTTTTAACGTGTTCAGTTCGTTGGTTACGCCGGGATGATCGCTGTAAATCTTAATCGTAAACTCAAGATGCGGCGCATCGTTCAAGGCCGTAAACGTAAAGGGCCGCCGCTCTTCTTCCCAGTCTTTTTTGTTAATAGAAACTTCCGTGGCTTGTCCAGGAATAAATTGATAGCCCGCGGGCTTTTCGCATTGAAAACGCTTTACATCGTGTGTTACGTTCTCAATTGATTTTATCTTAATGACGTGTTCCATTGCCGCTTATTTTAGAAAGGAAAGAAATTCTTTTTTTACTTCTTCTCTTTTAAACCGTCCCGAATAATGGCTTGTAAGCGTGGTGCTGCCCACATCGCCAACACCTCTTGAGGCAACGCACAAATGCGCGGCGTCCACCACAACGGCCACGTCTTCTGTATGAAGCGCTTCTTTCAACGCACCGGCTATTTGCACGGTCAGTCTTTCCTGCACCTGCGGACGCTTGCAATAGTAGTGAACAAGGCGATTTATTTTTGACTGGCCAATAACTTTACCGTTCGGGTAATACGCCACATGCGCCTTGCCAATGATGGGCACAAAATGATGTTCGCAGCAGGAGTAAACCGTGATGTTTTTTTCAACGAGCATTTCGTTATAACCGTAATTGTTTTCAAAAAGCGTGGCTTCGGGTTTGGTGGCCGGATTAAGACCGCTGAACATTTCGTTCACGTACATTTTTGCCACGCGGCTGGGCGTTCCTTTCAGGCTGTCGTCGTTGAGGTCAAGGCCAAGCAGCAACATGATTTGCCGGAAATGGTTTTCGATAAGTTTTATTTTCTCTTCGCCGTTAAGCGCCTGTGTTGCGGGACTTATTAATTCATCAATGAGCAGTGGACGGTGATTGTTTCCGTTAAGGGTTATTGTTTTTCCGTTTTGCATTGCTTGTAAAATTTACGCTGCCGAAAGTTTGTGTTGAGATTTTTGCGGCCGCGATGTTATAATGGATTCGGTGTGTAAGTATATTGTTACATGACTCGCGGTAATATTTCTATTGCACCGAAGTTTCGCTGTCTTCTTTTTTTATCTTATTAATCTGTTCAAAAACTTTTTGCACCATGCCATCGCAATAAACAAGATTGAAGGAATACAGGTCGGCGTGCGAATAGAATTTTTCGACTTGTTTTTGCAGCAAAGCTTTTGCCCTGTTCAATCTCACTTTCACGTTAACGGGAGTAATGTTCAGAAGCTGTGCCGTTTCCGCTACCGAAAAGCCTTCTGCTTCCCGCAATACAAACACGGTGCGGTACATAACTGGAATGTTTTGCAGGCTTCGTTCTAAAACCACGGTCAACTCGCGGTTCAGGAGCCGGTCTTCGGTTTGGTTTTCGTTTGCTTTGTTGTGCATGGGCTGATGATTGGGGAAATCTTCGTGCGGTACTTCGTTTTTGAAGTAGCCGTATTTCAGTTTGTAAAGGCATTTGTTTACCATGATGCGGGAGATCCAAGTTTTGTATGACGCACGGCCTTCAAATTTGGAAAGCTGCGTGTAAGCAATTACGTGTACGTCCTGCATCAGGTCTTCGGCGTCCTGGTGATTGAAGCTGTAGCTGCGGGCAATTTTATAAAGCACCGGATTGTATCGCCGTATCAGCACTTCAAAAAGAGAAACGTCGCCGTTTATTATCTTTTCAATAACTAGACTGTCGGGACTAACTGAAATATTTTCAGCGATGCTTTGCATGATTGTGGTTTTATAAATTTAACGAAAACGGGCACTTTTGAAGCCGGCGTTTTTTCCGCTTTGCCGCAACGTGTACAAGCAACCTGTGGCGGCAGAGTAAAACATCGCTTGCTAAAACAAGAGAGTAGTTTTGTGCGCAAAAGGTTACAAGAATGTTTTTAACCAAGCCTTAGGCAATTAAAACTTCCCGTTTCGGTTTCTTTCCTATGTTTGTAGAAATGGCCACACGCGGTTTACATACCAATCTTCAAAGGCACGACAAGTTCGTGCTTCTTGACATGAGCGATTGTTATACCTGGTCGTTTCCCGAATTTGTTCCTTTCTGTCCGCAACTTTATTACTTCTCCAACTTTAAGGACTTTAACACGCTTGCCCAAGCCTAACCATTAGCGGGCTTGGGATGATTTGCCGTTGCTTTTTTCAGTGCTAAACCGAAAATGATTTCTCATGCACCGGAATCAATCAGGGATTTCAGCAGGCGGGGTTGTGGTTTTGTTTGTCGTATTGCTTAACGCCATCATTATCCGGCAAGGCTTTGTAGCCGGTACAGGGTGGTATCAATTTCTGTACGTTACCGTTCCGTTGCTGCTTTTGGTTTTTGTATTCCGTCGCAGGCCGCTGTAAGCGTGTTCGCTTGCAGTAGCAGTAAATAATTCTATAAACAAGAGTCTATGTCAACGCTATTTATTGTCGCTATTATAATCGGCGTTATTGCCGGGGTTTGCGTGTTGCTGGTGAGTATTGATAACAAACAAAAACGCACTGCGATGAACGACCTTCTTCAACGTTTTAGTCAATTGGGTTCCGATCACAACCTGAGTTTTTCCAGCCAGGAAGTTTTAAAAGATGGCGTTATTGGGTTGGACGGTATGCACCGTAAACTGGCCGTGTTGCAAAAGCGAAACGAAGACGGCTTCCATTCGAACGTGATAGACCTGAACGACGTAAAAACCTGCTCGGTAAAAAGGCAGTACGGAACCATTGGCGGCAGCGATTTGCAGACCAAAAAGCCGGAACAATTTCTTGAAAAAATTGTGCTGCGTTTTGAATTGGCCAACGGAGGTGAACCAATGGAAGTCATGTTCTACAACCACATTGACCACGTGATTTATCAAATTGCCGAATTGGAAAACAAAGCCAAACACTGGGAGGCAATTTTATCGAAGATGCAAGCGCCGGTGAAGAAAATGGCCTAAGAAATGGAAAAGGATTTACGGCGAAAGGATAAATTCATTGCCCACAGCCTCGGTAAAATTTCCCTTACGAAAACCACTCAAACAAATTTCATTCATCCCAAACCAGGAAACATGCAAAAGAAAAAAGAACAACTTGTCGTGACAAAGAACGATTACGAAACCATCATGGGAAAATTGAAAAACGGCCTCGCAAAAACACTCTTCAACCGCCGGGATGCGGAAGAATTAGAAGCAGAATTAAAGAAGGCAAAGCTGGTGGGCGAAGACGAGTTGCCCGGCGATGTGGTCCGGCTCAATTCGCAGGTGACCGTGAAAGATGAAAAAGCGAACAAGGTTATGCAACTGACGGTGGTAACGCCAGAAAGAGCCGACATTAAAAAGCGGATGATCTCCATCTTCTCGCCCATAGGAACGGCTCTGATTGGCTACCGCAAAGGCCGGCGTGTTAGCTGGCAGGTGCCCGCGGGCCGAAAGACCTTTACCATTCTGGAAGTCGGCAATGCTTTTTCCTAATTCAGTTCAACAGCAATGATGAAGAAAATTTTAGAAACCCTCGTTCGCGCCGTAACTGCACTGCGAAATTGGTTTGCTCAACAAGGCCGGAAACAAAAGCAAAAACGTTTTGCTGCGCTCTTTAGCCGGAGCGTTTGGCAAAACAGGCTGGCGATTGAACATTCCGAGATCACGGGCGGTTTGTTGATGGCGCTTGACCGCAAAAACAAAAAGTTGCTGGTGATTGAACGAAGCAAAAACAACAAGCAGCGACACTGCGTTCCGTTAACCACGTTGACATCTGCTTTGGTGGTGCGGGAAACAAACAAAAGCGGCGGCATCCAAAAAATTTTTCTGGTGCTGAAACAAAAGCACAAAGACAAAAACATCAGGATTTGCTTTTTCAACGGAGCGTACAACAGTGCAGCAGAATTGCTTCTTTTATCAAGATGTGCCCTGCGCTGGAAAAGCCGCATTGACCTTTATAAACACACCGATTTGATGCCCGTATAAAAGATTAGTTGTTGTAGTGTTTGATGATTTAGGGTTAAAAGAGAACCACGCGTTGGTTCTCTTTTTTTGTGGCTTATGCAATCAGTCAAACAGTCTTGCAAAATGATTTTCCAGGTGATTGCGCATGCCGTTTCGAAACAGTTCCGGCGAGCCGTTTTCCAAAATGTCCACGAGGCCTTTGTGCGAAACAAACTTGCGGAGCATTGGTTGCTTTTTCAGAAGGCCGCTGTGGTGTACGTAGTCAAAAACAGGCAGCAGCATTTTCTGAAATTTCTTCAGGGTTTCATTGCCGGTGATTTCATAAAGCTTGCCGTGAAAAGCAATTTCGTGGTCAATGTTGAACAAATGATAATCGGTAACGGGCGGTTCGTTGCTTACAATCTTTCTCAGCTCCGCGATGTCTTCTTTGGTGATGCGCTGGAAAAGAAAATCGGCCATGCCGATCTCCAGTACCAAACGGATTTCAAACATTTCCCGCAGGGTTTCCTGGTCCAGCACGTGCGGGTTTAGGCTCTTGCCCATGATGCCAAAAAGATCGGGGCTTGTGATAACCGAGCCCTTTTTCTTTTTCGATTCGATCAGGCCCATCATGCGCAGGCGCAACAGCGCTTCGCGGATAACGGTGCGGCTCACGCCCAAAGCCGCCGCCAGTTCAAGTTCCTTCGGAATGCTGTCGCCGACCTTGAGTTTTTGCTGGCGCAACAGTTCCACCAGGCTTTCTTCTACTTTATCTACCAGCGAAGCCGTGTCAATTGACTTAAGGTCGTGTTTTAAGGCGGCAAGGTTCATATTATGTTAGACTTAAAATATTTTTCCTTAACAAATTGTTTACGACGTAGATACAAAAATATCCCTCAAAAACTTACCGGAAAGGTGAAAATTTTTTTGGCGATTCAAAAATAATCCATTTACCTTTATTATGTCATACATAATACTTTAATCGCAAAACACGCTTTTCATGAAATCTGCTTGCTTGAGAGTGGGACTGTTTCTGACCTGCTTCCTTTTAACCGCATTAACGTGGGCGCAAACCAAAAGAGTCTCCGGAACGGTCGTTTCCGAGGAAGACAAAAAACCTTTACCGGGCGTTAGCATTCAGGTAAAAGGTAAATCCACCGGAACCCAATCCAACGGCAACGGTGAGTTTTCGCTGAACGCCGCCAACGGAGATGTTCTCGTCTTTACTTACACTGGGTTTACCCCACAGGAGGCCTCGGTAAACGGCTCGTCCAACTTCAACATTTCCTTGCGTCCCGACGCTGCCAAACTTGGCGAGGTGGTGGTGGTGGGCTACGGCACACAAAGAAGAAAAGAGTTTGCGGGTGCGGCCACCAGTGTAAACCCGCTGACTACCAAGTTTACGCCCAGCTCCAACGTGGGTACGGCTTTGCAGGGCGCAGTGCCCGGTCTTACCGTACGGCAAACGACGGGTGCACCCGGGGCTACACCAGACATCGTTTTTCGCGGCGGAACGGATTTCGACGGTTCGGGATCGCCGCTTGTGGTTCTTGACGGTGTAATTGTTCCGTCGCTTTACGGCATTGACATGAACGACGTGGAATCCATTGACGTTTTGAAAGACGCTGCCTCTACTGCCATCTATGGAGCAAGAGCCGCAAACGGCGTCGTTATCGTTACTACCAAGAAAGGCAAGAAGGGACGGACGCAGGTTCAATACACCATTAGAAGAACGAGCAATTACGTGAGAAGCATCGGTGACCAATACCTAAGCGCAGCCGATTACATTCGCATGAACCGTCTTGGCATCCGGGCAAGATATCTTGCCGATTCTTTAGACGGGAACACCGCCAATGTAAACGCAGACAAAGGACAATTGAACGGCAACTGGGGCTGGGCCTTTGGCGCCACTTTTGGCAACCCGGCATCAGGGCTGTACACAACGCAAAGAGTGAACAACGCAAATCGGCAATACCTCACCAATCCTGCCTGGAAATTATTGGTGGATGCTAATCCCTTTAATCCTGCGTTAACCGACAGCATTCTTTACAAAGAGATTGATGCGAAAACAAGAGAAGAGATGGTGATGCGCAACACGTCAACCATTGAGCACAGCATCAACCTGAACGGCGCAAACGATCAGGGTTCTTTTGCGCTTGGCATTAATGCGCTGCGTGACGACGGTACCATCATTGGTTCGCAGTTAAAAAGATTGTCCATGAACTTCAACGGAGGGCTGAACGTGGGCAAGGATTTAAAAATTAACCTGAACACATCGGCTTATACCGTTAACATTCTGTCCCCGTACAATGATCCAGGCACGGTTGGCCTTGGCGTTTCGGCGCTTTCGGCTAATACGGGTGGCTTGTTGCAACGTTTTGTAGGAGTAGCGCCAACGGTGCGTTATTCCAACGATACATCGGGTGCAATTCTACCCGGACCCAATGATGTTACGCTAGGCAATCCTGCTTACTGGAGTACACTTTACGTGAACAACAACAACGAACAACGTTTTTCGGGAAGCCTGAACGCCGAATACAACATTCTTCCTTTTCTGAAATTCATTGCCACCGGCTCGGGTTTCCTTCGTTACGGCAACGCAAACAACTTCACAAAGGCGTACATACAAGGCAACGGTGGCTCGATCAATTCAAACCGCCCGGCATCGTTTAGCAACTATCGCGACATTCAATACACGTACAACGGCTTTTTGCAATTCAACAAAGACTTCAATGCGCACCGCATTACCGTGATGGCTGGCGGCGAATTCACCGAGTACAAGCGCTATACATTTGCCGGAAGCGCACAAGGCGCACCAACGGATTTGATTCCCTGGTTGAGCGCTGATCCTTCTCCAACCGTCATCAACGGCTCGTTGGCCTATTCCGGCGGCGCTTCTTCCAATTTTCAATATTGGGAGCGCATTGCATCGGCCATCAGCCGCGTGAATTATTCTTATCGCGACAAATATTTTTTAACGGGCATTTTGCGGGTTGACGGTTCGAGCCGTTTAAGCAGCAATAATTTTTACGGTGTTTTTCCCGGCGTGTCCGCAGGATGGAATTTGCAGAACGAAGACTTTTATCGCAAGAGTAACGTCGCAACAATCATCAGCACCGTTAAGCCACGAATCAGCTACGGCGTAAACGGTAACCTGCAAAGCTTTGGCAACAGTTATTATCCCACCGCGCAGGTTTATTCTTCGGCCGGAATTTACAACGGCCTGGGTGGAACTTATGCGCCGTCGTACATCAATCCTGATTTGCGTTGGGAGCGGACAAACTCCATGAACTTCGGTGCTGACCTTGGCTTCTTGCGTGACCGCATCAATGTGAGCGCAGACTATTTTGTTCGCAATGTGTTCGACAAATTGGCCAGCCTCACCATCTCTGCGCAAACAGGATTTACCGGTTACACAACCAACGTATCGCAACTGCAAAATCGCGGCTTTGAATTGTCGGCTACGGCTAAAATCATCCGGCCAATGACCGCAAACGGCTTTAGTCTTGACGCAGGTCTTTCGTTTTATACCGTGAAAAGCTACGCCATCAAATTGCCGGCGAACGGACTACCCGGCAACCGCACAGGCTTTAACGGCCTGAACCCGCTTGAAGTTTGGGACCCTGCGCATCCCGGGCAAACCAAGTTTGTTCGTGCGTTAATCGAGGGTCAACGCATTGGTACCGATGAAGTGTGGGCACCGAAGTGGGCCGGCATTTACGGCGGCACCGATCAAATTGCCAAAGACGCGAATGTGTACAATGCCTTTTTGCCTTACGCCAACAAAAAACTGAAGCAGCCCGGCGATGCGCAATGGTACCAGGTTTACAAGAACGACACCATTGACACAAGACAGTTTGTTTTTGTGGGAAGAACCACACCTAAAGGTTCCGGCAATTTTTATCTCAACACCGGCTTCAAAGGATTTCATCTATACACAGCCTTTGATTATGCCTACGGCTTTGTGGTTTTAAACAACGAAAAGCTGAGAGGCTTAAGCCAGGTGCAGGGTTCGCAAAACGGAACAAAGGATATTTTAAATACCTGGACGCCGAACAACCCAAACGCGGCGCTGCCGATGTTCTACTGGGCCAATCAGGGACGCAATTACGCTACCGATGCATCGGGCAACAACCCGCCGGCCAACATGTGGGAGAAAGGCGACTACGTCATGCTGCGTGAGATTACGCTGAGCTATGAGTTGACAAGAAATGTGTTGAGCAAGGTGATGAAGAACAAAGTGCAAGGTCTTAGCCTTTTCGTTACCGGTTCCAACCTTGTTTATTTCACCGGTTACAGCGGCACCTTCCCCGAAGTGGGCGGCTTTGACAACGGTCGTTATCCGCTGCCGAAACGCTTAACTATCGGGGCACAAATCACACTCTAAACAATTGCATTGCTAAATACAAAACAGAATAAAAATGAAATTCAATAAATCTTTCCTTTTTGCTTCGCTCTGCGTTGTGTTTGCAGGCTCGCTGGTTTCCTGCAAAAAGCAACTGGAAGATGTCGTTCCGCAGGACTCCATCAGCAAGCAACTGGCTTTAACCGATGCCAACGCCACGCAGACTTTGTACATCGGCGTTTACGCAAGGTTCCGCGCCTTTAACAGCACGTTTTTTAATTTGGGCGAAATGCGTTCGGACATTTGGACCGACGGGCTTTTCACGGAGTCAGCCGATCCCACATCGCAACAATTGTACACACAAAACATCAGTGCGTTGAACGTGCCTTACGCTAACTGGGCTGGCTTTTACAATTTGATCTACAACATCAACAACGTGATTGACGTGTTGCCGAAAAGTCCCGTTACAGATCCGGACAAATCAAGATGGCTGGCCGAGATGTACGGACTGCGTGCTTACGTTTATTACACCATGTTGAAGACCTGGGGCGGTGTGCCGCTTACAACAGAACCGGTAGTGACCATCAACAACGCAGCGGAAACCTACAAGGCCAGAAGCGCTGAAGCCGACGTGATGAAACAAATCAAAAGCGACATTGACAAATCGCTGCAATTGTTTAACGGCAACAACGCTTTTCCTTCGGGCAACCGTGTTTACTGGAACCGCGTGGCCACGCTTACATTAAAAGGCGATGTGTACATCTGGTCGGGTACAAACACGGGCGGCGGCGCTGCCGATTATACCACGGCAAAAGCCGCCTTGCAGGAAGTGAAAAACCTTGAAGGTGCGACGCTGAAACTGGATGCGAACTATGCCGACATTTTCGATCCCGCAAAAAAGGCGAATAACCCCGAAATTATTTTTGCGTTGAGCTACGAATCGGGACAAGCAACACAAGGTGCTTTCTCCATTTTCACCGTTAACGGCGTGCAGGCTTCTTCTTATTCTTTGGCGCCGGCGGCAACACCGACAGTGAACACCGTTTATCCTTACGTGAACGGCGCCAACAGGGTAGGAATGAACCAGGCAATGATCACAAGGTTAACCAGTGGTCCGGCCGACCAGCGCATCGCCAACTCTCTTAAGGTGATGTATTCCGCGGCTTCTCCTTTTCCTGTTAGAGGCGTATTGCTGACGAAGTGGATTGGAACCGTGTCCGGCACTTCACAGGTTTACAACAACGATTATCCTGTTTATCGCTATGCCGATGTATTGCTTCTGTTGGCAGAAGCAAAAGCAAAATTGGGCGAAGACCCGACGGCAGAGATCATGCAAATTCGCCAGCGGGCTTACGGTGCCGCGGCTCCGGCTTTCACCAACGGAAGCATTACGGACAACATGAACGCGATACTGGAAGAATACCTGCGCGAATTCATTGGCGAAGGGAAACGCTGGTGGGCTTTGCGCAGAGCGGGAGACAGCTATGTGTATGCGGCCATCAAGCCTTCATACCTTTCGCCCACATCAACGGCAAAATTATTGTTGCCCATTTCTACGAGCATGATCAACAACGATCCGTTGCTGGCGCAGACGCCGGGATATTGAGGGATGTGAGAAGCAAGACGTGAAACGTGAGACCGGAAAGTCACTTATGATGAAGTTCACTACGGTTTCACGTCTTGCTTCTCACGTTTCACTCTTCAAGTTCGCAAAAGTTTTTAGCAGTTCTCTCATATAGCACAGCAATCATTCCCAGGGGTAGTCCTGCCCCTGGTTTTTTCCATCTTTAATTTTAAAGAAATGCAGATTCCTAAATTAGAAGGTTTAATTGCGGCTCCGTTCACACCCATGAAAGCGGACGGTTCACTCAACCTTTCCCTTATACCAAACTATTACGAAATGCTGGTGGACAACGGGGTTGCCGGCGCTTTTATTTGCGGCTCTACCGGTGAAGGCGTATCCATGACAACGGCCGAAAAAAAAGCAGTGGCCGAAGCCTGGGCCTCGTGTACCAAATCCAATCCTGATTTTAAGGTGATGACCTTGCTCGGCGGCACCAGCCTTGCCGATTGCAAAGACCTGGCAAAACACGCAAGGGACATTGGCTTGTACGCCGTTTCGTTTACGGCGCCGTTTTACTTCAAACCGGCAAGCGTAAAGCAGTTGGCCGACTGTTGCAAAGTCATTGCCGATGTAGTGCCCGAGATGCCCTTTTATTATTATCACATTCCCGTACTTACCGGTGTTGATTACGCGATGTACGACCTGTTGCAAGCGGTTGACGAAACCGTTCCAAATTTTGCTGGTGTGAAATACACGCACGAAGATTTTATGGATTTCCTTTCCTGCCTGCATTTTAAAGAAGGCAAGTACGACATGCTTTGGGGACGCGACGAAAACATGCTGTCGGCCCTGGTGCTCGGCTCGAAAGGCGCCGTGGGCAGCACCTTCAATTACGCCGCGCCGCTGTATTACGATTTGATTGACGCCTTCAACAACGGCGACTTAAAAAAAGCGCAGGCCATGCAACAACTGTCCATTGACATGATTCGCTTGCTCGGAAAATACGGCGGCATTGCCACCGGCAAAGCCTACATGAAAGTGTTGGGATTGGACTGCGGCGAATTTCGGTTGCCCGTAAAAAACATGAACGAAGAACAGTTTGGTCTTTTCAGGAAAGACGTGGAAGGCCTTAATTTCAGTAGCTTTTCTTCCCGTTTATTATCAAAGGCTGTTGCCTGAAAATAAAATGAATCGCTTAACGATATTGCTTCTTACACTCATGGCTTTTTCTTTTTCTTCTTTGGCGCAAACAAAGCAAGCCGTTTCCTTGCAATGGAAAATCACCGGTGAACTGCCCGCCACAAGCGGACAAGAAAAAGCGCTGGGTTTTGCGGGGCCCGTTGCGGGCGAGAACAATGGCGTGTTGATGGTTGGCGGCGGCTCTAATTTTCCCGGCGCAGCACCCTGGCTTGGCGGAAGGAAAACCTATTACAACGACGGCTATGTTTTTAAAAAAAACTCGAACGATTCTTTCGTTTTGCACAAGGCCTTTAAGCTGCCTTTTAACCTTGCTTACAGCGCTTGTGTTTCCACGTCGCAGGGAATTGTTTGTGCCGGCGGTGAAAGCGAAAATGGACCTACCGATAAAGTCTTGTTGATACAATGGAACAACGAAATAAATGATGCCGTCTTTAAAAATCTTCCGGCTCTGCCGCTTGCACTCACAAACGCTTCGGCAACTTTTCTGAACGGTTGCATTTACATTGCCGGTGGCGAAACGGCGAGCGGCGTTTCAGACGGTTTCTTTTACCTCGATTTAAAAAAATTAAATGAAGGATGGAAGGCTTTGCCTTCGCTTCCGAAAGCAATCTCACACGCGGTGATGGTTGTGCAATGGAACGGGCAGCGCAACTGCATTTATTTGCTCGGCGGCAGAAAGAAAAACACAAACGCTCCGAGTGATTTGTACGCATCGGTTTTTCAATTTGATTTTGTTGCGAACAAGTGGAGCGAAAAGCATTCCCTTCCGTATGCAATGTCCGCGGGAACCGGCGTTGCTACGGGCAAAAATTTCATTCTTTTATTCGGCGGCGACAAAGGCGAAACCTTTCACAAAACCGAAGTTTTGATTGCGGCCATTGCCGCTGAAAAAGACAGCGCAAAAAAAGAACAGCTTAACCAGCAGAAAGCCGCACTTCAAGCAACGCATCCGGGTTTTAGTAAAGACATATTGGTGTACGATGCAAAAAAAGATCAATGGGCAAAAGACGGTTGCATTCCTTTTCCCGTGCCCGTTACCACAACGGCAATTAAATGGGGCAACGAAGTGTTGATACCCGGTGGCGAAATAAAGGCCGGCGTTCGTACACCGCAAATTTTATCAGCAAAAATTAATCAGTAAAATGGGCGTGCTGCTAAAAAAACCACTCGAAGCCAACGAAAAGTCAGGGCGCAAAAACAAGAATATTTATCCCTGGGTAGTTGTCGGCTTATTGTGGGTGGTGGCTTTGCTCAACTACATGGACCGGCAAATGCTTTCCACCATGAAGCCGTCCATGCAGGTTAATATTCATGAGTTGCAATCGGCTACAAATTTCGGTTACCTCATGGCCGTCTTTCTTTGGATCTACGGTTTTATGAGTCCGGTGTCGGGCATCATTGCCGACAGGTTAAACAGGAAATGGCTGATTGTTGGAAGCCTCTTTGTGTGGAGTGCTGTAACCTATTTCATGGGTTACGCAACCACGTTCAATCAACTCTACTGGCTTCGCGCAACGATGGGCGTAAGCGAAGCACTTTACATTCCCGCCGGATTATCGCTCATCGCCGATTATCACGCCGACAAAACCCGTTCGCTTGCCATCGGCATTCACATGACGGGCCTTTACATGGGACAAGCACTCGGCGGCTTTGGCGCTACCATTGCCGATAAATTTTCCTGGCAACAAACCTTTCACTCTTTTGGTTTTGTGGGCATTGCTTACGCGGTTGTTTTGATTTTGTTTTTGCGGGAGAAGAAAATCGTTACCGTTGAAAACAACGAGAAACTTGTCAAAACAAAAAGCGGTTCTTCGGTGTTGAAAGCACTCGGTGGCCTGTTTACCAATGTCTCGTTCTGGATTATTCTTTTCTACTTCGCCATACCCAGTTTGCCGGGTTGGGGCATTAAAAACTGGTTGCCGACTTTGTTCGCACAAAGCCTCAACATTGACATGGCAAAAGCGGGTCCGCTATCTACTATCACCATTGCGGCTTCATCGTTTTTGGGCGTCATCTTCGGCGGCATTTTGTCGGACAAATGGGTGCAGAAAAACATTCGCGGCCGCATTTATACCAGCGCTATCGGACTGGGTTTAACCATACCGGCTTTGTTGTTCATCGGTTTTGGACATTCGCTTTTTGCCGTCATTGGTTCGGCCTTTTGCTTTGGCTTTGGCTACGGCATGTTCGATGCCAACAACATGCCCATTCTTTGCCAGTTTGTTTCCGCAAAACACAGGGCTACGGCTTATGGGTTAATGAACATGGTGGGTGTGTTTGCGGGTGCTTTTATTACTGATTTATTGGGCAAGTCAACCGATGCGGGCAACCTCGGAAAAAGCTTTGCGATGTTGTCGGGGATTGTGTTGATTGCCTTGCTCATTCAGCTTTTCTTTCTGCGACCCAGGTCCAATGATTTCAACGAATAAACCAACAAGCGCTGCTTCGATAACGCCAAAAGATGTTGCTGTTAAAAGATATTCAATGAAAAAAACTATCGCAACCTTGCTGTCTCTTTTCCTCTTTCTTTTTTGTTTTTGCCAGGAAAAGGTTCCGGTTTTTGTTTCGGGAACCGACGGCTACAAAAGCTACCGCATTCCCGCCATCGTTGCGCTGCCCAACAACGATCTTCTTGCATTCTGCGAAGGCCGGGTGAACAACGCCGGCGATTTCGGTCACGTAAACATTGTGATGAAACGAAGCACGGACGGCGGAAAAACTTGGGATAGTTTGCATGTTGTGGCGGAGAACGGCGATCTACAGGCGGGCAATGCGGCGCCGGTTGTAGACATGACCGATCCTGCTTACCCGGCCGGACGAATCTTTTTGTTTTACAACACCGGCAACAACAACGAAGGCGAAGTGCGGAAAGGCAACGGACTGCGTGAAGCCTGGTACAAAACATCCGTTGACAACGGACGCACTTGGAGCGAGGCCGTGAACATTACTGCGCAAGTGCATCGTCCCAAACAACCGCGCATAAATCCTGCGTATAATTTTTCGGAAGACTGGCGCGGCTACGCCAACACGCCGGGACATGCCATGCAATTTCAAACCGGAAAATACAAGGGACGAATTTTTGTGGCCGCCAATCATTCGGCCGGCGATCCGCAAAAGCAGTTTGCCGATTACGAAGCACACGGCTATTACTCCGACGATCACGGGAAAACGTTTCACCTTTCTACTACTGTTGCAATGCCCGGCAGCAACGAATCAACGGCGGCCGAATTAAGCCACAGCGGCTTGATGATGAACAGCCGCAATCAGAAAGGCGACGTTCGTGCACGCATTGTTTCGGTCAGCAGTAACGGCGGTGCAACTTGGGATTCGTCGTATTTCGATCAAACCCTAATCGATCCCGTGAACGAAGGAAGCTTGCTGACCGTTCGCTATAAAAAAAGAGGAAATACGCTTGCTTTTTGCAACGCTGCTGATACAAAACGCCGCGACAATCTTACGCTCCGCATTAGTGATGACGACGGAAAGACCTGGAAGAAAAGTTTTGTGATTGACAAAAGCGCCGACGGCACAAAAGGCGATTGGACCGCTTACGCAGACCTCGTAAAACTGGGCAAGAAAAAGGTTGGCGTGTTGTACGAAAGAGATGGCTATAAGCAGATTGTTTTTACCGTAGTAAAGTGGAAGTGAAACATTCTACGTTTTGAGTTATATGGTTTAGACGAAAGCATTTTAAAAATGAGTTACACAAAACAAGAGTTAATTGCACTAAAAGATTTCTATGCAAGTCAACTGTTGAACGACACCGTTCCTTTTTGGTTTCCGCGTTCCTTTGATAAAGAGCACGGCGGTTTTTTGCTCATGCGAGATGCCGACGGTTCGCTGATTGACGACGACAAAGCCGTGTGGATTCAAGGTCGTGCTACATGGTTGCTTTCTACTTTGTACAACACCGTTGAAAAAAAACAGGAATGGCTTGACGGCGCAAAACTTGGTTACGAATTTTTGAACAAGCATTGCTTCGATACCGACGGCCAAATGTTCTTTCACGTGACAAGAGACGGAAAGCCCATTCGCAAGCGACGTTATTTTTTCTCCGAAACCTTTTATGTTATTGCGGCCGCGGCTTACGCTAAAGCCAGCGGCGATGAAGAAGCGGCGGCCAACGCAAGAAAAGTTTTCGGCGATTGCATTGCTTACGCAAGCGGCGAAAAAAAGTTACCGCCAAAGTTTACGGCTGTTCGTCCATCAAAAGGCATTGGCGTGCCGATGATCATGATGAACACCGCGCAGCAGTTACGGGAAACAATAGGAGATGATCGTTGCGACGAATGGATCACAAAATGGATCGAAGAAATTGAACGCGATTTTGTAAAAGACGAGATCCGCTGCGTGATGGAGCAAGTGGCGCCGGATGGTTCTATCATTGATCACGTGGACGGAAGAACGCTCAATCCCGGTCATGCCATTGAAGGCGCCTGGTTTGTTCTGCACGAAGCGAAATACCGCAACAACGATCCGCACCTCATTGAACTCGGTTGCAAAATGCTCGAATACATGTGGGCGCGGGGGTGGGACAAAGAACAAGGCGGCATTTTGTACTTCCGCGACGTGTACAACAAGCCCGTGCAGGAATACTGGCAGGACATGAAATTCTGGTGGCCGCACAACGAAGTCATTATTGCCACGCTGCTTGCGTATTTAATGACCGGCAAGGAAAAATATGCGCAGTGGCACAAGATGGTTCACGATTATTCTTACCAGCACTTTCACGACAAGCAAAACGGCGAGTGGTTTGGCTATCTTCACCGCGACGGAACCATAGCCCAAACGGCAAAGGGAAATTTATACAAAGGACCTTTTCATTTGCCGCGGCAGGAATGGTATTGCACGAAACTTTTGAAGGACTATCTCCATGAAAAAAACGGCAGCGGCCTTACCGGCTCAACCGGCGCAATCAATCAGGGAAAAACTTAAGTGGCTGGCGGCCGGAATCTTCTTCGCCGCCCTTTGGGCTTCGGCTTCTACGGCCACCAAGATCGGTCTTTCCGTTTCGCAGCCGCTGGTGCTTGCCGTGGTACGTTTTGGTGTGGCCTCGGTTCTTATGCTGCTGATTGCATACGGCATTTTAAAAGAGCGTTTGCCGGTAAAAAAAGAATGGAAGCAACTGGCGGTTTACGGCTTCCTGAACATTACCGTTTATTTGGGCTGTTACGTTATAGCCATGCAAACCGTCACTGCCGGAATAGGTGCGTTAGCCATCGCATCAAACCCGGTTTTCATCAGTTTTCTTTCGGTGTTCTTCTTGAAAAAGCCGTTGCATTTTTCTACCGTGCTTGCGCTTGTGGTTTGTACGGCCGGCGTGTTTTGCGCAACGTGGCCGCTGTTTAAAAATGCAAGCGTCAGCGTTCCGGGTTTGTTGTTGTTACTGTTTAGCATGTTGTCGTATTCCGTTGGCGCCATTTATTTTTCATCAAAGCAATGGAACGGACTTTCGCTGTTAACCATCAACGGTTGGCAAACCTTGTTTGGCGGTTTGTTTCTGCTGCCGTTTGCTTTTTTTCTTTACAAGGGTGCAGGCAATCATTTCAATGCAACCTTCTGGGGATCGGTGGGATGGCTTGCCATTGCCGTTTCCATTTTAGCGGTGCAATTGTGGCTATGGCTTTTGCAAGTGAACGCAGTCAGGGCGGGCCTGTGGTTGTTTCTCTGTCCGCTTTTTGGTTTTGCCTTTGCCGCGTGGTTGATGAAAGACGTGATCAGCACATACACCATCGCCGGCATTCTGTTAGTAGTAGGTGGATTGATGTTGTCCAAAATAAACACGAAAAAGAATGAAGCGATGTTTGATTAAAGCCGTCTCAAAAGTGGATTTGTAGTGCGTTGTGCGAACGATTTCTTTCCGTCGTTCCGGCGGATTGCGTAATAGGAATGTCTCATCTTTTATAAACAAAGATTTGTTCATCTACCCTTGACCAAACATAAAATGAAGAAACTTATTTGCTCGTTAACCTTCCTTCTTTGCGCCTTTTTTTTGCAGGCGCAAATCCTTCTTCCGCAATATCCCGATTCGCTTTTTCCTACTTATTATCATCAGCGGGCAACGCATTTTCGTAGCCTGCCGCAAACAAAGGGCGACGTTATTTTTCTCGGCAACAGCATCACCGACGGCGGCGAGTGGAGCGAAATTTTCAATGACTTAAAAGTTAAAAACCGCGGCATCAGTGGCGATGTAAGCGCCGGTGTATTGAACCGTCTTGATGAAGTGGCACAACGCAAGCCCGCCAAAGTTTTTCTGTTGATTGGTGTAAACGATTTGGCAAGAAACATTTCACCCGACAGCGTGGTGAAAAACATTCTGCTTGCCGCTTCTTATTTAAAACAAGAAACGCCTTCCACGCAACTCTTTGTGCAAAGCATTTTGCCGGTGAACGATGCCTTTGAAAAATTTCCGGGACACACGAACAAAGGCCAGCAAATAAAACAAGTGAACGAGAAACTGAAGCAGAACGCAACAACCTACCGCTACAATTTCGTTGACCTTTACTCGTCGTTTTGCGATGAAAGCGGCAAGATGAAAAAGGAACTCACCAACGACGGTCTGCATTTGTTGGGTAAGGGTTACTTGCTCTGGAAGCATTTGGTTTATCCGCAGGTTTACGGTTTGCAACAGCAGGCATCCCTCTTGCCTTTGCCGCAAAAACTGCAATGGCAGAAGGGCTATTTTCCGTTGGTCGAATGCCGCTCCATTTTTATCAACAACGACGCAATTCGCAACGAAGGCTTGTGGCTTCAACGCCAATTGGAAAAGAAGGGACTTGCGATCTTGTTTCAAAAGAAAAAAAGAGAAAAAGGAGAGAAGGCTATCCTCCTGCAATTGGGAAAAGTTTCGTCACCAATGCTGAAAGAGGAAGCCTATCAACTTGAGGTAAATGAAAACGAAATTGTTTTAACCGCTAATACAGCACACGGCATTTTCAACGGCCTTCAAACGCTGCTGCAATTGGCAAGAGACGGCGCAACGCTGGACGCTTGCAGCATCACCGACTGGCCGGCTTTTTCCTGGCGCGGCTACATGATTGACGTGGGACGGAATTACGTTTCAATGAATTTGCTCAAGCAACAGATTGATGCGATGGCCGCTTACAAGCTCAACGTTTTTCATTTTCATCCCACCGAAGACATTGCCTGGCGCATTGAAAGCAAACTGTACCCGCAACTCACGGCGCCGGAAAATATGTTGCGCAACAAGGGCCAGTATTATTCCGAAGAAGAGATAAAAGAATTGATTGCTTATTGCAAGGAACGATACATCACTTTCGTTCCCGAGATTGACATGCCGGGACACAGTGCCACGTTTAAACGGGCGATGAAAACCGACATGCAAAACGACAGCGGCCTGCTTATCGTCAAAAATATTTTGAAAGAATTTTGCACCACCTATGACGTTCCTTACATCCACATTGGCGCTGATGAAGTGAAGATCACGAATCAAAAATTTGTTCCCGAAGTGACTGCCTACATTGAAAGCTTTGGAAAGGGCGTGATTGGCTGGCAGCCGGGCGGAAATTTTAGCAACAGCACGATTCGGCAATTGTGGATGGACGATAACGCACACCGTTCTTCGAAGGACAATATTCGCTTCATTGATTCCCGGCATCTTTACCTCAATCACATGGATCCGCTTGAGGCCGTCGTCACCATTTTTAACCGCGAGATTGGCGACAAAGAAAAAGGCGATTCTTCCCTTTTGGGCGCAACGCTTTGTATGTGGAATGATAGAAGAGCAGAGCAGGACGTTGACATTTTGCGCATGAACCCTGTTTATCCCGGCATGTTAGCTTTTGCCGAAAGAACCTGGCGCGGCGGCGGACAGGCGGGATGGATAGCGAACGTAAGCAACGGCGATGTAAAAGCGTTTACCGAATTTGAAGGCCGCTTGCTCGATCAAAAAGAAAGTTACTTCCGGCACAAAGCTTTTCCATACGTAAAGCAGACGCAAATGCAGTGGCAACTGTACGGGCCTTACGACAACGAAGGCGATGCGAATAAAAAATTCTCTCCCGAATATTCATCCAATCAAAGCGAGTGGAAGTTTTACAAGAACGTTGTTGGCGGAACAATTGTTTTGCGGCATTGGTGGTATCCCTTGATAAAAGGCGCCGTTGATTCACCGAAACAAAATTCAACCTTCTATGCTTTTATAAAAGCTTGGAGCGATGAAGACGGCGAACAAAATTTTTGGATCGGCTTTAATAATCTTTCGCGTTCGCCCGCAACCGATTCGCCGCCCGCCAACGAATGGGACAATAAAGGCAGTGAAGTTTGGGTGAACGAAAAAAAGATTTCCCCACCGCATTGGCAGCACGGCGGTATGAAAGGAAGCGCCGAAACACCGCTCGTTGATGAAGGATACGAATACCGGGAGCCAACAAAAATATCTCTGAAGAAAGGCTGGAACACGGTCTTGATTAAATGCCCCGTTGAAAGTTTTAAAGGAAAGGATTGGCAAAACCCGGTAAAGTGGGAGTTTACGTTTGTGCCTGTTGACGGAGAGTAAATTTTTCTTGGCAGACAGCTTCTTTGCAAATGCTCTTTCGTATCGTGACGGGAAAGAAATTCAACGCTTATTTGTTTGCGACGTGAAAACAATGCACGTTGTTCGTTGCTTCATAACGCACCGTCATATCGTTGGCGTCGGCAATCTTTTTTACAATGGCAAGTCCCAGACCGTTTGAGGTTTCACCGTTCTCCGGCGACGTTTTAAAGCGTCGGAAAAGATTCTCCTGTTTTATCGGCGGTCGCTGGCTTGCGTTGCAAATGCTGTAATCATTTTTGGTTACCGTTATGCTTATTTTGCCACCTTGGAAATTGTACTTGATGGCATTGCCCAACAGATTGCTCACGAGTGAATCGGCGAGGAAGGGATGAAGCCTTGCGCCAAAATCGCCGGTGAAGTTTGTCTCCACCAACAACTCTTTGTCTTTGATTACGGCATCAAAAAGGGTGAGGTATTTTTTTGTTACGTCCACAAGATTGATTGTGCCGGTTGCTTCAAACTGGTTAGCCTCAATTTTCGCCAGCAGCAAAAGCGATTGATTCAATTTGCCCAGCCGTTGCAAGGCATCGCTTGCCTGCACCACGGCTTCGGCTTGCGTTGCGTTCAGGTTGCTGTCCTGAAGCAAGAGTTCCAGTTTGCTTTGCGCCACGGCCAGCGGTGTTTGCATTTCGTGTGCGGCGTCTTCGGTAAACTCTTTTACGGTAATGTAATCGCTGTGAATTTTTGCCGCCATTGTGTTCAGGCTTGCATTCAGTTGGTTGAATTCTTCGGTGCTGCTTTCGTCAAAACGAAGCGCCTGCATTTTGGGCAATTCAACGGTTTGAATCTTGTGTAGCGATTCGTAAAAAGGCTGCCAAAGCCGGCGGCTAATGATCCAGTTGAAAAGCAGTGTGGCAAGCAAAAGGCCGCCAAATACCACCAACATACTGGTGGCAATGTTGGCTACCAAGGCAAGCTTTTGTTCCTGCGATTTGCGAATGAAAATGCGATAGGTAACACCGTTCACAGCTACCACATCTGACAACTGGCGAAACGGAATTTGTACGCCGTTTCCTGCACGCGCCGAATAAATGGTGGAGAGTTCGGGAGCGTTAGTTGCCGGTCCGTCTTCGGGATAAATCAACAAGTCGGGTGAGCGCAAAATAAAGTTGTTGCCGCTTGCGGTTGCCGCGTCTAAGTAATCAATCCATTGCAACTCTTCGTACACCAGTTCCTTGTCGGCTCTTTCGTTGATTTGTGCGTTAAAACGACTGAACAACAAGTAACCAGATGCGGCCAAAAGCGGAATGATGGCGAGCAAAAAATACAGTGTGGTTTTCGTTAGAAGTTTCATGTTTCGTTTGATAAAACCGATGCAGTTTTATGTGAGTAAAACGTAGGGCAATCACCAAAACAAATGAAGCCTTTCGTATGCCTGCGCTGCAACCCTTCGACAAGTTCAGGGTAACAACGTACATTCAATTATCTGAAAATTTATACCCCGCGCCGTGAACCGTTTTTATGTAATCGCCGGCGCCGGCTTCTACCAATTTTTTCCGTAGGTTTTTAATGTGTGTGTAAATAAAATCATAATTGCTCAACTGCTCGTAAGCATCGCCCCAAACGTGTGCGGCAATGGCGGCTTTGGTGAGTACTCTTCGTTTGTTGGCAACAAAATATTCCAACAAGCGGTATTCTTTTTCCGTTAAGTCAACGGCCTTGCCGTCAACGCTTACGCGTTGCGCTTCGGGCTCTAATTTTATCTCGTTAAAAACAATGGCTTTGCTGCCCTCAAAATTGCGCCGCCTTATGATGGCGTGAATGCGGGCATTGAGTTCGGAAAGATGAAAGGGTTTTGTCAGGTAATCATCCGAGCCAAGTTCGAGGCCTTTCAATTTGTCTTCCAGCGCATTTTTTGCAGAGATGATGATGATGCCTGTTTTTGCTTCTACGTCTTTTAATTCTTTCACCAGGTTTAAGCCGCTGCCATAAGGGAGGTTCAAATCAATCACCGCGCAATCGTATTGATGCAACCGTATCTTTTGCAGGCCGGTTAAAAAATCACCCACCGCTTCGCACACAAATCCCTGGTGTTCCAAATACGTTTGAATGGATTGCTGCAAGGCGCCTTCGTCTTCAATGATGAGAATTTTCATGGCAATAAAAATACGGCCATAAAAAACCCCGCCACAAGGCGGGGCCTCTTAACCAAAACCAACAATCGAACTATAAATTTTTATTGAAGATCGTTTAAAGCGTATTGGTATTCGCGGTTGGGTTGAGACGGATAAATGCCGCTGATGACAACGCTGCTTCCGCCGTTCTCAATCGCTCCTTTCAACGCGTCAACGCTGGTTACGCTGCGGCCATTTACTTTGGTGACGATGAAGCCTTCTTTGATGCGTGTTTGTTCGCTCAGCACGCCTTGTGAAAGGCTTTTCACTTGCACGCCACCGCTGATGCCGAGTTGAGCCGCCTTCTGCGGGTCGAGGCTTTCAAACGAAGCGCCCAGTTGATCAACGGCTTGTTCTTTTAGTAACGCATAGGTTCCGGCATCGCCTTTCAATATCACTGTAACTGTTTTCTCACTGCCGTTGCGTTGATAGCTTACGTTCAACTTATCGCCAGCGTGCATGGCCGCGATTCTTTCAATGATTTCCGTTCCGGTGTTGATGGCAACGCCGTTAATCTTTGTAATGAAATCGCCTTTTTGGATGCCGGCTTCCGCAGCCGCACTGTTTTGCGAAACATCCATCACATACACGCCAACGCCGTCTTTAATGTTTGCCTTTTGACGGTCTTCGTCGCTCATTTGATCGCTGCCGAACATGATGCCGAGGTAAGCCCGTTTGGCGCTGCCGTACTTCACAATGTCGCCGGTAATTTTTTTCACCATGTTGGAAGGAATGGCGTAACCGTAACCGGCATAAGAGCCCGTGGGCGAAGCAATGGCGCTGTTAATGCCAATCAGGTCGCCGTCGGTATTTACAAGGGCGCCACCGCTGTTGCCGGGATTGATGGCCGCATCGGTTTGAATAAAGGCTTCCAGAGGCGTTTTGCTTTGGCGGCCGTTGATGCCAAGGCTTCTTGATTTTGCGCTGACGATACCCGATGTTACCGTTGCGTCGAGGTTGAGCGGATAGCCAATTGCCAATACCCATTGTCCAAGATGAACGTCGTCGGAGTTGGCGAAGTTCATGTACGACAAATTGGTGGCGTCAATTTTTACCACGGCCAAATCGCTGCTGGCGTCGCGGCCAATAACTTTTCCTTTGTAGGTTTTGTTGTTGCTCAGGGTTACGGTTAATTCATCGGCACCGTCCACCACGTGGTTGTTGGTCACGATGTAGCCGTCGGCGCTTACAATCACACCCGAGCCCGAAGCCCGTTGCACTTGCGATTGCATGTTTCCTCTTCCGCCAAACATGTCGTCAAAGCCGTCGCCAAAAAAATCGCGGAACGGACTGTTTTGCAGGTCTGGCATGGCCGCTTGTTTGGCCTTTGTCAAGGTTTTAATGTGCACCACCGAAGGCACCGCTTTGCTAGCGGCTTTTTCAAAGTCCACGCCAGGACCGCCGGGCGAGGTTTCCGTATAGCTTGCATTTTTAAAGAGAGATGAGTTTTGCTGGTTGTCCCACGCGGACGAATGATTTTGCCGGTACTGATCGTAGCCCCAAATACTGCCCACTGAAATGGCTGCTGCCACCACTACCGCTGCGAAAGATTGTTTTACTGTCATGGTTAATTGTTTTTTGCAAGGCAATCTTACCGCCGCCGTCTGAAGCATTTCTGAAGAAATTTCTAAACGCTGCGTTAAACGATTTTTTATTCAGCGCAACAACGCATTGTGAAAGTCCTTTGGTGCACGAGAAAGGTTTCGCAATTCAACTCCTTATTTCTGTTTGCAAAAACAAAATACAGGTCTTAACTTACTTTCTCTTTTCAGCGCTGTTCCCTCTGGCAAAACTCCCCGTTGAAAACTCCGTTGTGCCGTTGTATTCCGTGAAAAACCGGTGCTTTAAAAAACAGCAATCAAACCCAGTTTACATCATTTAACCAAAAACAAACGGAGGAAGAAATGCCTGATCTTATTCAAGAGCCCATTAAGTTTTCCGGTAACCAAAAAGCCGTTGCCGTATTTTCTTCAAGCGAAGACGCGGCGGCCGAAATTCAAGACAAACTGAATCTTGCACCGTACAACGCCATCATCCTCGTGTTTGGCAGCGCCGACAACATCGAAGAAAAAATTGTCCCGCGTCTTACGCAATTGTGCCGCAGAGGCATTGCCAGCGCTGCCGCCGATGCAAAAGCCGTCATTCTTGATGGCGGCACTAACGCAGGCGTTGCCATGTTGGTGGGAGCGGGGGTTGCCAGCCGAAACACAAAAGTTTCGTTGATTGGTGTGGCGCCGAAAGGCAAGGTTAGTTTTCCGGGTTTGCAAGACGTGCCGGCGAACGCCACGCCTTTAGAGCCCAATCATTCGCATTTTGTTTTGGTTGACGGCAACGAATGGGGCAACGAAACACCAACGCTGTTTAACCTGGCAGATGTGCTTATGCAACCGCCAAAAAAAGAAGTGGACGCTGCGCAAAGCGCCAACGGTTCACAAACAAGCTGGCTTTCGCGAAGCAAAAAAGAAAGCGGTACAAACAGCCAACCGGCGAAAGAAAAAAAGATACCGGCATTGGCCATTTTGATAGGCGGCGGTGCGGTAACAAAAGACGAAGTGGTACAGGCCGTGCGGCGCAGGATTCCGATGATTGTCGTGAAAGGTAGCGGCGGACTAGCAGAAGACGTTACGGATGCATACGACAAAAAAGACGTTCTGCCGGACGATCCCGACCTCGCTGAAATCATTGCCGACGGCGACATTCATTTGCATTCGCTGGACGATTTGGTGGAAGGAATGAACCG
This sequence comes from Flavisolibacter ginsenosidimutans, assembly GCF_007970805.1. Lineage (GTDB taxonomy): Bacteria > Bacteroidota > Bacteroidia > Chitinophagales > Chitinophagaceae > Flavisolibacter > Flavisolibacter ginsenosidimutans. Next base: position 233,624 of record NZ_CP042433.1, read on the forward strand.
GCTTATTCTTCGCGAACTGGCAACCGACAAAGTTTTGCAACAAGCCTGGCAAACTTTTGCGACTTATGATTTGAACGCCGGAAACCAACAGTCGTGGTTTCGTCATCTGCAAATGTGGATTCTTTGCGTGGGCTTAATTGGAACCGCGTTGGCGATTTCGGACCAGGTCTTGCAAACCTATCACGTTTATGATGATTCTCGGGTGACGGTTCTTGCCAAGACTTTTAAATACCTGCTCATCCTCATTCCCATTGGCCTTACGGCATTGGTGGCAGCTTCCAACCGGTTTAAGCAAGGAAGCAAGTGGATGCTGTTGCGAGCCGGCGCCGAATCCATCAAGCGTGAAATTTACAAATACCGCGTAAAGGGCTATTACAAGGAAGTTGACACGACCGCCCAGGAAACAAGAACAGATGAAGAGATGAAGCGGCAGGAACAGGTAACGCCGGAACAAGAGCTAACGCATAAAGTGGAAGACGTTACGCGGCGTGTAATGCGCACCGAAGTAAACTCTACTTCGCTCAAGCAATACACCGGCGGCGTGTATCCGCCGAATTATGGACAGCCCCCAAGTGACGACGGCTTCAGCGTACTTACGCCGGACAAATACGTGGAGGTCCGGCTGGACGAGCAGATAAAATATTTTCAGGGAAAGACGCCAAAGCTTCAAAAGCAATACTTCAGGCTTCATTGCGGTGTGTTGATTGCCGCTGCTGTTGGTACCTTTTTGTCGGCTGCGGGATGGCCGGTTTGGATTGCCTTAACTACCGCAATCGTTGCCGCGTTTACCACCTATCTTGGTTACATGCAGGTAGAGAACACGCTGACTAAATACAACCAGGCGGCCACGGATTTAGAAAATGTCAAAGGCTGGTGGAACGCACTTTCGTCAAGCGAACAGGCCATGACGAAAAACATTCAGCTCCTGGTTGACCATACCGAAGAAGTGCTGCAAACCGAACTGGATGGCTGGGTGCAACAAATGAAAGATGCACTGGAAACCTTACGCAAAGAGCAAGAGAAGGACAAAGGAAAGGACAATGCAAGCGAAGGCGCTAATGTGCCACCTCCGCCGCCGCCTCCCGGTGGAGAAGGGGGCGCTGCAGGTGAAGGTGCAGCGCCGGTTGCCGACAACGGCGAGCCAAACGTTCAGGCAGGTATGAACGAAAACGACGCAGCAAAAGCTGCAGCGGAAGCTGCACCGGCACAAGCAACGGATGCGGCTGCGCCAAACGTAACCAACCAAGCGGCTGGTGAAAATTCTGCGCCGCCTTCCAATGTGGAAAACGATGACAGTCCCGCCGATAAAAACGACGACGATGAAACAGAGAACAAAGGAGGAAGTGATGGTGACGTGAAGGAGGACAAGCCCGAATAAAGAAAAGCAATGCACAAGAAAAGAACCGGCAATTGGTGCCGGTTCTTTTAATTTTTTATTGAAAGCAAATTCCTTGTTTCCGTTAACAAGCCTTTGCCGTCGGCCTTGGCAAGCGCATCGTACAAGAGTTGCCAACGGCGTACAACGCCTTTTTCGGCACAAAGGTTTTTTGCCGCTTCAAACGATTTTTTTGCAAGCAAAATATCTTTCTCTTTCCCGCACAAAACAAGACCGCAGAGAGCCAGTGATTTTGCGTAATGAAATTCGTAAAGCTGCGGGCTTTGCTCAATGAATTCTTCTGCTTTTTGCGAGGCAGTGGCAAATGCTTTTGCCGCGGCCTCACCGTTGCCACTGCGCAAGGTGGCAATGCCAAAAACAATGTTCACTTTGGGTGTATTCAAGCGGTATTCGTTCTGCAAAGCCGCGTTGCACATCGCTATCGCTTCGGTAAATTTTTCGGCAAGCAGATAAGCAATGGCAAGATTCATCCTTGCTTCGTTTTGGCCTTGCAGTACCGAAATTTCGTCGAAGATTTTGATGGTTTCTTTAAAGGTTGGCACTGCTTCTTCCGCAAAGCCTTGTTCCATTTTTACCGCGCCAATGCTGGTTTGAATAATGGCTTGCATAAAAGGGTTGTCGGCCTCTTTTGCGCATTGCATCGCATCATCGTAATGCTTTAATGCCTGTTTGTATTCACCAAGGTCGGCGTAGCGTTGTCCCAGGTTCACCAAATCATAAGCCTCTCCGTCGCGGTATTTTATTTCGCGGTCAATGTCAACGGCTTCTTCAAATTTTTTTATGGCGTCGTGAATCCGGCCGACGTTGGCAAAAATGATTCCCGAGTTTACAAGTACAATGGCTTCTCCTTTTTGATCGCCAGCATCGCGGTAAATCTGAAGTGCTTCTTCGTAAATATCCAATGCTTTTTGCGCCTGTCCCATTTCATCGTAACAAACGCCCAAACCGTTTAATGAATAACGTTTGCTCGGCGGGTCGGCCCGTTCATCAGCAAGGCGGATGGATTGCTCGTAAAATGCGATGGCGGTTTCAAACTTGCCCATGCGGTAATAGGCATTGCCTAAATTGCCGGCGCTGTATTGAGCCAATTCTTTGTCGTTTATCTTTCCCTGCAACCGTTCGTGCAACTCGGTAGCCAAACGAAAATGTCCCCACCGCATCAGGTAGTCGAAATCAATTTCAAGCAGAAGGTTGGCAGCCGTGTCGTAATCTTCGCCTTCGCAACGCAGTTCAAATTCCGACAACTGCGGGGCCATGTCTTCCAGTGTTTTCCAATCTTCACGAGGCTTGCGGGCCAGTTTAAACCATTCGGCCGCATCATCCTGCAAAGCAAAGCAACTGAACACCGGCGACGCAGCACTGCGGTCTTCGGCTTTTCCTTTCGGGATGCGGCTTAAGGCATAGTCCCGGTCAATTTGGTGAAGGTAAAAACGGCCCGCGTCGCGGCGAACGAATTGCATGTTCACGAGGCGGCTTAGCACACCGGCGCTGTTGATGCCGGGCACGTAAGGCTTCAACAAATAATCCACGGCAACCGGCGGCACGGGATAACGAAAAACGGCCAACGCCTGCATTACCATTTGTGCTGTTGCATCCAAACGGCTAAAGGCTTCGCCCACCAAAACAGCCGTTACTTTTTCGGGTAGAATCTCCTTGGTGTTCTCCAGAATTTCTTTCAACGACGTGCTGCGGTCGGCAGATAAAATGCCAAAGAGATGTTCCAATGCCCGCGGATAACCGCCCGTTCGCTCCTGCGCCTGTTTGAGTAAAGCCGCTTGTGCATCGCGAAGGCCAATCTTTCCATCGTTATCCATTTTGCGCAACACGTCTTCGGCATAGGGAGATTCAAGCCCCGTGTCAAGATCACGCCTTCGTTGCAACTCGGGATGAACAAAAGCAAAATCAGTCGGCGCCACTCTTGTTGTGATGAGGATTTTAAGGCCGTGCGGCGGCGCTTCAAGTATTGCCTTCAACGCTTCTTTTAATTCCGTGTTTTTTATCTCGCCGGTTTCCACGTCTAATTCATCTTCAAAGTTGTCGAGCAACAAAACGGTGCGGCCCTGCGGAAATGCAGCGAGTAATGATTCAATGGCCGTCTGCGTGGTCGTCTTCGGGTCTTTGTAAACCGCTTCAAGTTGTGTGCGGGTTTCATCGGAAAGAAGCTTGCAAAGGCCGCTGAATATATCGGGATAGGTAACGCGGTCGAAGGCGCTTGAATCGCTGAGATAAACAATCCCGTCAACCGTTAAAGGTCCGCCGTCGTCAGGCAATTGCCCCGATTGTACGGAGCGAAGCAGTCGGCAAACCATTGCTGTTTTTCCCACACCGCCGCGGCCAACAATCGTCATGATGCGCAACGCTTCGTCTTTTAAGAAAGCGGCAATAGAAGCCGTTTCGTCAATGCGGTCCTGAAACCAGGTGGGCGGTGTAAGCGGCGGACGGTTGATAAATTTTCCCGGCACCGGTGCACTCATTGGTTTCTCCGGCAAACGCACTTGTTCCAATCCTTGTTGAATGCTTTGCTCTACACGTTCCTGCACTTTGCCGGGATTGTCAATGAGTTCCTGCAACTGCGCAATTTCTTTTTTCAGGTCGGCAATTTCTTCTTTGATGCGGGTTTGTTCCATTGGTTCTTTAGCTCTCGACAAGTCGCGTTCGGCATCAGCAATGCGGTGATTAAGCGAACGGATGCGGCCTTTAGGCGTGTCCATTTCAGTTAAAAAATCACGCAGGCGAAAGAGTGCTTTTTCGGCATCGGAATAGAAGTCAATGTATTCACGCGAGGACAAACTAAAAGGCAACAAAACGCCTTTCGTAAACAACAGGGGAATGATGGTTTTTTTGTATTGCAAGGCACGCACCCATTCGTTTTTGCAGACCGATTTTGGCTGCACGCTGTCGGTCGTCATTACGTACAAAAGACCTTTGCAGGTTTTGATGGCGTCGTCCAATTGTTCGTCCCAATCACCGTCGGGGCGTTCGTCCAATTGGTCGAGCCAAACTTTTACGGCCGGTGGGAAACCGGCCAGTTTATTGGCCAAATCGAGCGCAAATTTTTCACCGTCTTGTCGCGAGTAACAAATAAAAAAATGGTCGGGCATGTTTGGTTGTGTTGGTTAAAACTCCTGTTTTCATTCGGGCACCAACAGCGTCGTGAAGCAACCGGGTTCTCACTCTAAACTACGTATAATTAACAGGCCGAAGAAAGAAAGAGAGCTGCAAAATGTTTGGTTGTGACAGCCGGCGTTTGAACGGTGCATAATTCAAACACCGTAAAAAATAAAAGTGTAATTTCCCTTCGATTGCTTGCTGTTGCTTTAATTTTAAAACAATAGACAAGCCATGCACCTCACACCCCGCGAATCGGAAAAACTGCTTCTTTTTTTGGCCGGCGAACTGGCGCAAAAGCGAAAGGCCCGCGGCCTTAAATTAAATTATCCCGAAGCCATAGCACTCATCAGCAGCGAACTGCAGGAAGCGGCACGCGACGGAAAATCCGTAGCGGAACTGATGTCTTTTGGCGCAACGATTTTATCTCGCGGAGATGTAATGGAAGGTGTGCCAGAGATGATTGACGAAATACAAATTGAAGCGACTTTCCCTGACGGAACAAAACTCGTCACGGTTCATCACCCGATAAGGTGAATTGTCAATTATGAATAATGAATAAATCAGCCATAATTCATAATTCATCATTTATAACTCATAATTCTATTGCATGATTCCCGGAGAATACATTTTAGCAAGCGGCAATATTGAATGCAATGCTGGACGAAAAACAACAAACGTTGTTGTTGTCAATACCGGCGACAGGCCGGTGCAAATCGGTTCGCATTTTCATTTTTTTGAAGTGAACAAACAAATGCAGTTTGAAAGAGAAAAAGCCTTTGGCATGCGCTTGAACATCGCTGCAGGAACGGCGGTGCGCTTTGAACCGGGCGAGGAAAAAGAAGTGGAGCTGGTTGAATTCGGCGGTACAAAAAAGATTGTTGGTTTTAGCAATTTGGTTAACGGTGTTGCAAAGGAAGAAACTAAAGGCGCAGCGTTGGAAAGAGCAGCACACAAAAATTTTAAGAACAGTTCGAACGATGCGGAGTAACGTTCCGAACGCACAAGGGTGCGACGCAACGAAAGCTAAATAGTAGCAATGCAGTTGGGTTCATAAAAAAAATTCACGTTTCATGAGTTTATCCATCAACCGAATCAAATACGCAAACATGTACGGCCCAACCACTGGCGACAAAGTGCGGTTGGGCGATACCGAATTGTTCATTGAAATCGAAAAAGACTTTACTGTTTACGGCGACGAGGCAAAATTTGGCGGCGGCAAAACCATCCGCGATGGCATGGCGCAATCGGGCACAGCAAAACGCGACGAAGGCGTGCTTGATTTTGTGATCACAAGTGTGATGATCATTGATCATTGGGGCATTGTAAAAGCTGACATCGGAATCAAAGACGGAATGATTGTGGGCATCGGTAAAGCCGGTAATCCCGATACGATGGACGGTGTTTCGCCGAACATGACCATTGGTGCGTCAACCGAAGTACACGGCGGAGCAGGATTGATTGCAACGGCTGGCGGCATTGATACGCACATTCATTTTATTTGTCCGCAATTGATTGATCACGCATTGTTCAGCGGCATTACTACGATGATGGGCGGTGGTATGGGTCCGGCTGATGGAACGGCCGCAACAACGGTTACTCCCGGTGCCTGGAACATTCAAAAAATGCTGGAAGCCGCTGATGCTTTTCCGATGAACCTGGGTTTTTTCGGAAAAGGAAATTGCGCAACCGTTGAGCCGCTCAAAGAACAAATTGAAGCCGGCGCCTGCGGATTAAAAATTCACGAAGATTGGGGCGCAACGCCTGCCGTGATTGATGCATCGTTGAAAGTAGCGGACGAATACGATGTGCAAATTGCAATACATACGGATACACTGAACGAAGGCGGATTTTTGGAAGACACGATGGCGGCGATTGACGGAAGAGTGATTCATACCTTTCATACCGAAGGCGCTGGCGGCGGTCATGCACCAGATATTATTAAGGCCTCGATGTATCAAAACGTTTTGCCTTCATCCACCAACCCAACAAGACCGTTTACGAAGAATACAATTGACGAACACCTTGACATGCTAATGGTTTGTCATCATCTTGATAAGTCGGTGCCCGAAGATGTTGCGTTTGCGGACAGCCGCATTCGTCCCGAAACAATCGCCGCGGAAGATATTTTGCACGACATGGGCGTGTTCAGCATGATGAGTTCCGATTCGCAAGCGATGGGACGTGTGGCGGAAGTGATTACACGAACCTGGCAAACGGCGGATAAGATGAAAAAGCAACGCGGCGCATTGAAGGAAGATGAAGGAACAAACCACGATAATTTTCGCGTGAAACGTTACGTGTCGAAGTACACCATCAATCCGGCCATCACACACGGCATTGCAAACCTGGTTGGATCAATTGAAGCCGGAAAATTTGCTGACATCGTGTTGTGGAAGCCGGCCATGTTTGGCGCAAAGCCTGAGATGATTATAAAAGGCGGAATGATCGTCGCCAGCAAGATGGGCGATCCGAACGCTTCCATTCCTACACCGCAACCGGTAATTTATCGCTACATGTTTGGCGCTTACGGAAAGGCCGTGCAAAAAACCTGTCTCACCTTTGTTTCGCAGGCTTCGGTTGATGCCGGAACAATTGCCACTTACAAGCTTTCAAAACAAATCGTTCCGGTGAAGGCTTGCCGAAGTATTTCAAAAAAAGATTTAATACACAATGACCAAACGCCGCAGATTGATGTGAATCCGGAGAATTACGAAGTGAAGGTTGACGGTGTGCCGATTGCTTGTGAGCCGGTGTCGGTTGTTCCGCTAGCGCAACGTTATTTTTTATTTTGATTCAAACGCCATGTTGATTAAAAAGAAAATAGGAAACCTGTCGTCTTTCTCTGTTGGGGAAAAAAAGATTGATCGTTTGCCGCTTGAATGGTACGAATGCACCAAACGCATTTTGCACAAGCGAACGGAGAACGGGAGAGAAGTAACGTTTAAGTTTTTAAAAGAAGCACAGAACCTGCAGCAAGACGATGTTTTGTTTGCTGATGAAGAAGTATTGATTGTTGTTGATGTATTGCCCTGTGAAGCCATTGTGCTGAAGCCTTCCACAATGCACGAGATGGCCTTGGTTTGTTACGAAATCGGCAACAAGCATTTGCCGCTTTTCTACGAAGATGATTGCTTGCTCATTCCATATGATGCACCCACGCATCGGCTGTTACGGGCTTCCGGCTTTGAGGCGATCGTTGAAAAAAGAAAATTGCTGAACGGCTTGCGCACAACTGTTTCGCCTCACGCACATGCGGGCGGCGAAAGTTTGTTTTCAAAAATTTTAAAGCTGACAACAACGAATGAATAAACTGCTTTCCTTGTTGCAATTGTGCGATCCGGCTTTGCCCATTGGCGGTTTCTCACATTCGACGGGGTTGGAAACCTACGTGCAGCTTGGCTTGGTAAAAAACAAGCAAACAGCAAACGAGTTTGTGACAGCGCAACTGGCGCAAAATATTTTTTATACCGATGCGGCCTTTGTTTCGCTGGCGTATGATGCGGCGGAACAAAACGATTTTTATACGTTGCTGAAATTGGACGAGGAATGCACAGCGGTAAAGCTGCCAAAAGAAATGCGGCTGGCAAGTCAGAAACTCGGGCTGCGGCTGTTGAAAATATTCTCGTCGCTGCAAGCGCATTCGTTCATTCTGCAATACCGCGATGCCATTGTATCCGGCGAGGCAAAGGGACATTATTCTCTTGCGTTTGGTTTGCTTGCTTGTCTGATGAAGATTTCGAAAAAAGAATCGCTGACCGGATTTTTTTACAACAGCGCAGCGGGTATGGTAACAAATAGCGTGAAAATGATTCCGCTTGGTCAAACAGAAGGACAGGAAATTTTGTTTTCGCTTCATAATTTGATTGAAGACCTGGCGGAAAAGGCAATGGTGCCAAACCGTGATTTGATTGGCTTATGCTGTGCTGGGTTTGACATTCGGTGTATGCAGCACGAGCGGTTGTACTCACGGTTGTATATGTCGTGAGGAGTTAGGAGTTAAAAACTTTTTAAGGTAAGAGTAGGTTGTAGTCATAACTGATAATGTGGCGACGGAACATTTTGCTGAATAGAATTACCGAACGCACAAGTGAGTGACACAACGAAAGTTCAATAGAATTACAAAAGTTAAGTCCATAAAAAATGCAAGAAAGAACGTATATAAAAATCGGTATTGCCGGACCCGTAGGTTCAGGCAAAACGGCTTTGATCGAAAGATTGAGCCGCAAGATGAGCGATGATTATAGCATCGGTGTTATTACGAACGACATCTACACAAAAGAAGACGCGGATTTTTTAACGAAGAACAGCTTGTTGCCGTCTGAACGCATCATCGGCGTAGAAACAGGCGGTTGTCCGCACACGGCCATTCGCGAAGACGCCAGCATGAATCTTGAAGCCGTGGAAGAAATGGCACAACGTTTTCCCGATGTGCAAATCATTTTCATTGAAAGCGGCGGCGATAATCTCTCGGCAACTTTTAGTCCCGATCTTGCCGACCTGACCATCTTTGTAATTGACGTAGCAGAAGGCGATAAAATTCCTCGCAAAGGCGGTCCGGGTATTACGCGTTCAGATTTGTTGGTGATAAACAAAATTGATCTGGCGCCTTACGTAAATGCGGATTTAACCGTGATGGAACACGATGCACGAAAGATGCGAAAAGGTGCGCCTTTTGTTTTTACAAACCTGATGAATCTTGAAGGAGTAGACAGCGTAATAGCCTGGATAAAAAAATATGCGCTGACAGAAGAAGTAGCGGAGGGGAAGTTGTGGCGTTAAAAGCGGTTGTGCATATCGAAACAGCGTTGCGTGACGGAAAAACTTTTCTAAAGAACTCGTTTTGCGACGCGCCGTTTAAATTGGGCGATATAACGGAAGATAAAAGCAAAAAAGGACTGCTTCTGATGCTCATGAGTTCTTCGCCGGGAATGCTCGATGGCGACGAATATAATTTTCAGATCCGGCTTGGAGAAGGGACGGCAACCACGCTGCAAACCCAATCCTATCAACGCATTTATCAAATGGAAAAAGGCGCGGTGCAAAGCATGAACATCAACCTGGAAGCGGGTGCGTCGTTTGTTTATTTGCCGCATCCTGTTGTTCCGCACAAGGGTTCTTCGTTTACTACCCGCAATAAGTTTTTTTTGGCAGACCGCTGTTCGCTCATCTGGGGAGAAGTAATCAGTTGCGGACGCAAGTTGAACGATGAAATTTTTCAGTTCACTTCATTTCACAGCATAACGGAGATTTATCGAAACGAATGCTTGATTGTCAAAGAAAATGTTTTCATCAAGCCCGCTGAAATGAACCTGGCAGGACTTGGACAAATGGAAGGTTATACGCACCAGGCAAGTTTTCTTTACATCAAGGATAGCGCTAATGTGGATGAACTGATTAACAGGCTTGCGGCTGATTTGGAAAGCAGTGTTGACATCAGTTTTGGCATCAGTGCTTTGCCTGTTAATGGATTTGTTCTGCGGTTGCTTGGCTGCAAAGCTGAACAGCTTTTTATCTTGCTTCAGCGCATTGCCGCTTTCGTTCAGTTGTCAACCTCACTCGTTGTTTCAAAAGCAAAAGCCCATGTCTGAAGTTCAATTGCTCTTGTTGGCGGCCGTTTCGGTTTCTTTTTTTCACACGCTGGCCGGGCCTGATCACTACCTGCCTTTTGTTGCCTTGTCGAAGGCAAGGGAATGGTCACTTGCGCGAACACTTTTTTGGACGATGATCTGCGGCGCCGGTCACGTAGGAAGTTCGGTGCTGCTGGGTCTTGGCGGTGCTGCATTGGGTTGGTCCGTGACAAAAATCGGCTGGCTTGAATCGGTACGGGGTGGCATTGCGGGCTGGACGTTTTTGGGCTTTGGTTTTCTTTATTGCATTTGGGGCCTGATCAGGGTAAAGAGCAACAAGCGGCACAAACATTTTGATGTGAATGACGACGGTTCGGTTTATGTTTTTGAACACAAACACGGCGAAGCAGTAGCGATAAATGAACGGCACAAGGTAACGCCCTGGGTTATGTTTATCGTATTTGTTTTAGGTCCGTGCGAACCCATGATCCCGCTGCTTTATTTTCCGGCGGCAAAGCATTCGGCAAGCAATATGTTTTTGCTTATTGTTGTTTACACCTTGTTTACACTTTTGACCATGATGCTGATGGTGTTCGCCGGTTTTTACGGCTTAAGTTTTTTTAAGACGGATAAGCTGGAACGTTACCTGCACGCCTTGGGCGGCTTTACCATTTTGTTGTGCGGCGCAGGGATGGTGTTTTTAAACTGGTGACAAAGTTGCTTCGACAATCATTTTGTTGTCTTGCTTCATGCGGGCTTCTTTCTTTGTTAAACATTCATAAAATAGAAGGCCCTTTAACAAACGCTAACGAAACATGGCGATGCGTTTGCTTTCTCACGAACCGAACGACCACAAACCACGTTCCCTCATTTTATGAAAAAACATTTTTTACTCCTTGCTTCCTTTGCTTTGTCTTCCTTTGTTTTTGCGCAATCATCTTCGCCTTCGTTCGGTCTTCGTGGCGGTGTTTCCTATGCGGGTTTATCGGGCCAGGCCATGAACAGTTTGCAAGGCCTGATTAATTTTTCGGCCGGCGCCGTAACGGCAAGTAACCACACCGGCTTTTTTGGCGGCGGATATGCAAACATTCCCCTTGCAGAAAACGTTTCAATTGAACCCGCTGTTTACTATTCGCAAAAGGGCTATGAACTAAACGGCACGTTCAGTTTAAAAGGCGCTGATTTTTTAAGTGCCGGTGCAAAAGCCTCGCTCAACACAAGCTATATTGACGTTCCGGTTTTGGCTAAAGTGAACCTAAACGGCTTGCAGCTTTTTGCAGGGCCGCAAGCTTCTTATCTCGTCGGCGCAAAGTTGCGCACAACGGCGGGTGCTTTGGGCTTCAACATTGTTGACAACACAACCGATGCAAAAAACCAGTTTAATCCCTGGGACTTTGCGTTGGCCGGCGGTGTTGGCTACCAGTTTGCAAACGGTTTCAATATTACTGCGGCTTACGATCACGGTCTTTCAAAAGTGGACAAAGGCCAAAGCTTCGATTCGTATAACCGTGCGTTCAAGATCGGGTTGGGCTTTCGTTTCTGATAAAATTATAGACGCCGTAAAAGCCACTTCCTCTTGCGAAGTGGCTTTTGTTTTGTTGTTTTCTGCGCCAAAAAATTTCTGCCTAATTTTCAAGCCTTCATCAAGTGCAATTACATGGAAGAAAAAACGCTGTCGCTTCGTACCGTTGAGGTTATCCGCTACGTAACGCCGCTGCGCGAAGGCGGCTCGCTGCCGGCGATTGTAGAAGCGGACGATGATTTTTTATACGTGCTGAAATTTCGCGGGGCGGGGCAGGGAATTAAATCGTTGATAGCAGAACTGATTGGCGGCGAGGTTGCGAGAGCAATGGGATTAAAAGTGCCGGAGATTGTCTTTGCCAATGTTGATCCCGCGTTTGGCCGTACGGAGCCCGACGAAGAAATACAGGACCTGTTGAAAGCAAGCGAAGGATTAAATCTGGCCTTGCATTATTTACCCGGGGCCATCACCTTTGATCCGAACGTGACAAAGGTGGGCGCAGGCCTGGCTTCGCAAATTGTATGGCTCGACAGTTTTATTACCAACGTTGACCGCACGGCACGTAACACCAACATGCTTGTCTGGTACAAAGAACTTTGGCTCATTGACCATGGCGCCTCGCTTTATTTTCATCATAACTGGGAGCGGTGGGAAGAGCAAAGCCGACGGCCGTTTGCCTTGATCAAAGACCACGTGTTGTTGCCCTGGGCAACGGAGATGGAAAACGCAGACAGCAAAGCCCGTGCAGTCATCACGCCACAGAAAATAAAAGAAATTGTTTCGCTTGTGCCCGACGAGTGGCTGGTGCTCCTTGCACCGGAACCGGTTGAAAACATCCGGGATGTTTACGTTCAATTCTTAACAAACCGCCTTTCCCTCAATTTTGTAAACGATGTGCAACATGCCCGACAAACGCTTGTTTGAATACGCCGTGATTCGCGTGGTGCCGCGAGTGGAACGGGAAGAGTTTCTGAACGTGGGCATCATTCTTTATTGCAAGCAAAAAAAATACTTGAACTGTGTTTACAAGCTCGACCAAAAACGGCTAAACGTTTTGTGTCCGACGCTTGAATGCGGCGACGTAGAAGATCATCTTCTTTCGTTTGAAAGCATTTGCAAAGGCAGCAAGGAAGCCGGTTCTATCGGCAGCCTTGATCTTTCTTCCCGCTTTCGCTGGCTTACGGCCACACGCAGCACCATTGTGCAAACCTCCAAAGTGCATCCCGGCTTTTGCAAAGACCCTGACGAAACATTGCAGAAGCTTTTTGAACAGTTGGTGTTGTAGTTGGTGGCAGATGACCGATGACAGATGACGGATATTGGACATCAGCAGTATGATGATAGAAAACAGGAGATAGGCAGTAAGGTGCCGGAGAAAAAAAGGAGTTTTTTCTCTCAAATGCGTCAATCGCCGTCCGTCTTCTAACCTCAGGCATCCTACATCCTACATCCGCTATCTGTCATCCATCATCTTCCTTTCGCATCGTAAAAGTCCCATTCCGCTTTCCGTTCATCTACGATGCTGTGTGTAAATTCCATATGCAAAAAAATGGGCAATCTTGCCCTTGCCGGCCTAACCCAAACGGAGTAGTTTTGTGGCAGAAGTTGATTGATAGCAGTATCAATCTATCCAATGCCTTGAAAAGCCGAATCTATCCAAAATCCTAAAATACCGTCCAGTAAGTTTTTTAGAATCCTGTTCCGTGAAAGCCATCTAAAATCTAATATCAGTCAACTTCTTTCTTTCGTTTTTTTCAAATCCATCATACCCGCTCCGTTTTATTATCCAATTGTGCCAACGTATTTCTGATCCTGTTTAAAACCGGCAGGCGACCAACTTTTGTCCGCATGAACATCCGGCAGTTGGTGCGTTTAACGAACGGTCCCCTTTTGAGGGGATTTTTTCTTTGTGTCGTTAAAACATGCGTAATGAGTGCGGCTGTGCTTAATTTCATTGCGGATTTGGCATCGCTGTTAAGCAAACGTTTGCCGCTTTCGTATTTTACGCATTGCTGATCATTCATTACTCATTTCCATGTCTCACGTTGATGTTGTTAGCGATATTCTATCGGCGGCTTTAAAAGCTTATCCCGAATCTGATTTTGTGCAGAGTCTTTCGCACCAATACCTCGTGCGGGGAAGTTTGAGCAAGCGCCAACTGGAAGGCTTGTACAAAAAAGCGGAACGCATCAAAGGACTTCCGCCAAACAAATTAGCCACACTGGAAGCTATCATCCTTAAGCGGCCAAAGAAATACAAATCATCCTTGCCGGTTTCGGAACCTCTGTTTAAAAAAGACGAGGCTTCGATCAAAATGATTGAAGAGATTTTGGCCAAATACCCGCAACACAAAAGAGTGCTTTTCTTCCAGGCAAAATGCATGAATAACGAAGACCTGTCACCAACGGAAACAACCGAACTGGCAAAGTTTCACAAGCTGCTCATAAAGTAATTTTCAAAACAATTCTCCTTGAATCTTTTTCTTTTCCTCTGTTTTATTTGCCTGGGCGTAGCCGCATCGGTGCTGGCGAAAAAGTTAACCTTAGCGGCTGCGTTAACCGGCGGTGCTTTGGGTGTAATTATATTTTTTGGTGTAGAATGGATGGGCATTGCGTTAATGGCTGCTTTCTTTTTACTGGGTACGCTGGCAACATCCTGGAAAAAAAATACAAAGCAAACCCTGGGAATCGCACAAGAGAATAAAGGACGAAGAAGTGTTGGGCAAGTGTTGGCAAACGGCGGCGTTGCGGGTTTGCTTGGACTGCTTTCTGTCCTCTTTCCGCAATACGCACCAACGTTTTTATTGTTGATGGCTGCATCTTTTTCTTCAGCAACAGCCGACACCGTTTCTTCGGAATTAGGCAGCGTGTACGGACGAAAATTTTACGACATTCTTTCGTTTAAAAAAGGCCGCCGCGGCGCCGACGGTGTCATCAGTGTGGAAGGAATTTTCTTTGGTCTTGCGGGAAGTGCAATTGTTGCTACGGTATATGCAATTGGCAGCGGATGGCGTCGCGAATATTTATGGATTGTTGTTGCCGGAACAATCGGCAATCTTGCTGATTCTTACCTTGGCGCAACCCTAGAGCGAAGAGGCATTATGGGGAACGATGCCGTTAATTTTTTAAACACGGCAATTGCCGCTTTATGTGCTTTTTTACTTCTCTACATTTAAGCCGGACTGTTGATCAATACGTAAAGCATGAGTGCAATAAACCCGATGCAAAGAAGTGAGATGGACAGATTGCGAAGAAGCTCTGCAGGCTTGGCAAGAAGCAATTTTTTTGTAAGGGCTTTCATTGTTGATGGCTTTAAAAGGAATTGTGTTTCTAAAATAAAGAAGGCATTAGCAAACACAAAGCCACAGGGTTACAGTTTTTAAAAATTGCGTACTACTGCGCAACCGCTTATCGGAAAACTACGACAACCGCAAAGCCGCTTGCTTTACCTTCGTCCTTTTTTCAATGTTTATGCGAAAAGAAGCTTTGCAAACGATAAAGCTTGCCTTGCCCATCATCGTTGGCGAACTGGCGCAGATGGCCTTGCACATCATTGATACGGCTATGGTTGGCGGCATCAGTTACAAACAACTGGCTGCGGCTGCGTTGGTGATTCAGGCTACCAACATTCCCTTTGTACTTGGCATCGGCATGACGATATCGGTTTCGCAAATGGTTTCATTAGCGCACGGCAAAGGCGATGAAAAAGCCGTCTCGCATTATTTCTTCAACGGTTTTTGTTTGTGTGCGCTAACGGCTTTCGTCATTTCTTTTTCGCTGGTACTGGGACGAAATTTTTTGCATCATCTGGGGCAAGACCCTGAGGTGGTTCAATACGCTTTGCCCTTTATGAAGATGATGAGTCTTTCCATTGTTCCCATGCTTTTGTTCATGACCTTAAAGCAGTTTGCCGATGGCTTGCAATACACACGAACGGCCATGGCGCTCTCGCTTCTGTCCATGCCGCTGAATGTTTTTTTGAACTGGCTTCTTATTTACGGCAACTGGGGTTTTCCACGGCTTGAACTGGTGGGTGCGGGCTGGGCTACGCTTATCACACGTTCGCTTGCCTTTCTCATTTTATTGATCGTGGTGTTGCAACACAAAACCTTCAAACCCTTTACGCTGGTGCACAAAAGCCAGTGGTTGTTTCAGAAAAAAACCTGGCGTGAATTACTGGGCATTGGTGTCCCCAGTGCTTTGCAAATTGGCATGGAGGCCGGCGCCTTTGCGGTATCGGGTATTATCATTGGTACTATCGGTGCGGTGTCGCAGGCGGCACATCAAATTGCGTTAAGCTGCGCTTCCTTTACGTTTATGGTTTCGATGGGATTGGGACAAGCGGGTTCTATTCGCGTAAGCAATACGTCTGGTACGGGCAACTGGAAAAAAATTTCTGTCATAGGCCGAAGCACTTTGATCACGGCTTTTGCCTACGGTGTTTTTTGCGCCGCCATGTTTGTTTTGTTCCGAAACAAATTACCCGGCTTGTTCACCACAAACAAAGAAGTGTACGCAATGGCCACACTGTTGATTTTGTTTGCGGCCATCTTTCAAATTTCCGATGCAACGCAGGCCATTGGCGCAGGCTTACTACGTGGCATTAAAGATGTGAGAACGCCGACGATTCTTATCGGCATTGCGTATTGGGTTGTCGGCATCCCGGTGGGTTATTTGCTGGCTTTCAAAGCCGGCATGGGCGCTGCGGGCATGTGGACGGGCTTTGTGATCGGTCTTACGTTTGCGTCTGTTTTTTTAATCACTCGCTTTTTAAAGATGACAAAGAAAATGGGCCATCAGTAATCAGCCGTCGGTTATGAGTTTGGAACTATAAATGGTGCATTGTAACGAAATTTCTATTGATAGTAGAAAACTGGTTGCTCACTGCTTTGCTTTATCAATTGCACTGTTCTTTCTCACCGTATCCCAATACTTTTTCCCGTAGCTCACAAAAATTTCTTCGCCGGCTTTTATGTCTTTTGTTGCCACCAGGAAAACACGCAAGCCATCGGCTTCAAACCTTGCGTTGTTTCCTTTGTCTTTTGCGCGAACCAAACCGGCCGCATCGTTTGCGTATCGTGCCAATGATTTTGGATGATCTCTTCCGTCAATAACATAATTGGGCTTTAAAAAATAGATATAACCGTTTGTGGCGTCCTTCTTTGCTTCTTCCCACGTGGTGATCGTGCCTTTGTATTCAACGATGCGGGTGCCTTTAGCAACGGCTGTTTTTGTGAACAATCCTTGTCCCGCACCGGGAAGTCCGGATGGTTTTATTTCGAGATCCTTTTCCAACAACGCCATAATGAAAACTAATTGATCGTTCAGTGATTGTTTCCCCACTGCTCTTTCGCCATTTCAAACTTTATTTCGCCTTTGCCGTAAATGCCTGTTTCCGTCCAGCCGGCTTTGCGGTAAAAACGTTCGGCACGCGAACGCGGCGCGGTACTCAACCAAACCGTTTTATCCGTCTGCGAAAAATACCAGTCGAGCATCAGTTGATGTAATTTTTTGCCAATGCCTTTGCGCTCAAATTCAGGTTCAACAAACAAGGCCCAGATGTTATTGCCTTTGACATCGGCAATGGAAAAACCAACGATGCGTTCGCCGTCTTCACAAACCCAGCCCTTGCCGCGTTGCGTGATGTAATCGAGAACATCACTATCGGGTACGAGGGCCGGATCGGACAAAACATTTTCATTCACCGAATGCCGCACTCTTTGTATTTGCGCAATGTCATCTGCTCTTGCTTCCCGAAACTGCATGAATTAAAGATAAAGGCATCTCCCTTATTTCGTTTCTTTACGGGCATGAACCAACGCATTGCACAACTGGCTTTGGTGGTGGCTGATTACGACGAAGCCATTGCCTTCTATACACAAAAATTAAGCTTCGAATTGGTAGAAGACGCAAGAATGAGCGAAACAAAACGCTGGGTCGTGATAAAGCCAAAAGGCGAAGACGGATGCCGTTTGTTGCTTGCCAAAGCGGCCAACGAGGAACAACAAAACGCTGTGGGCAATCAAACTGGTGGACGGGTTTTTTTATTTCTTCACACAGATGACATTGCAAGAGACCTCGCCAACCTGAAAGCGGGCAATGTAAAAATCGTTCGCGAATTAAGCGAAGAACCTTACGGCAAAGTCCTTGTGTTTGAAGACTTGTACGGCAACCTGTGGGATTTGATTCAGCCCGCCCTTCACACCAAACGTTAAATGTCTCTTTCTGATGAATCATTTTTCCGCCGCGTGTTTATCATTGCAAAAATAAAAACTGCCCGACGGCGTTATTTTTACCACCAAAGACAAAAGCATGTTCAACTTGTTTTTTTTATTGCAAACCGATTCCCTTGCACAAGCTGCCTCACAAACCGCCGCGGCCAGTAAAGGCGTTAGCTTAATTGAATTGCTGACACTCGGTGGCTGGGTAATGATTCCGCTGGCGGCGCTTTTCTTCGTGACCGTTTTTGTTTTCTTCGAACGTTTTCTTTCCATTCGTAAGGCCTCGGCCATCGAAGGCAATTTTATGAACATCATTCGCGACCACATTGTGAACGGCAACGTAACCGCTGCCCGCAGCTTTGCCAAAAACACGGCCAATCCCGTTGGCCGCATCATTGACAAAGGGATTCAGCGCATCGGCAAACCCATTGAAAATATTGAGCGCAGCATGGAGAACGTTGGCAAGCTGGAGATCTACAATCTCGAACGCAATCTTTCTGTTTTGTCGCTGTCCGCAGGCATTGCGCCGCTGCTTGGTTTCTTGGGAACCATTATCGGCATGTTTCAATTGTTTTACAGTCTTGCAACGGGTGGTGAGTTCAGCATTCAAACGATGGCCAACGGTATTTATACAAAAGTCATCACGTCGGCCACGGGTTTGATCATTGGTATGTTGGCTTACGTGGCTTATAATTTTTTAACGACGCAGGTGGACAAAACCGCTTACAAAATGGAAGCGGCCAGCGCAGAGTTCCTGGATATTTTGCAAGAACCAACGAGATGATGACTTAGCTGATTTGACGATTAGCGGATGTGCCGAAGCAAATGTGATTCGATGAAAAAATTTTATGAGCCGGAAGTCTGTCTATCCATTGAACTTTCGTTGCGTCGCACTCTTGTACGTTCTTATCGCTTTGCAGCCATTTTGATTTTTGACTTTTGAATTTTGACTTTCCATGAACATCAGACGAAAACTCAGAGCCCATACCGAAGTGCACACAGGACCGCTCAACGACATCCTGTTCATTCTGCTGCTGTTCTTTTTGATTGCCTCTACGCTTGCCAATCCAAATTTAAAAAAGGTAAACAATCCCCGCGGTACCAAGGATACAAAAGCGAAGCAAACTATTGTTGTGTCCATTGACAAAGACAACAACTTCTTCATCGGCACCAAAAAAGTGGAAAGCAACATGCTCGACTCGTTGTTAAAATACAGCGTGGACGAAGCCCGGAAAAAAGTGGACACGCCTTCGGTGATTGTCAATGCCGACACGGCTTCGTCTTACGGTGAAGTCTTCCGCGTACTCAATCTCGCCGAAAAACTGAAAGTGAAAAAAGCGGTGAACATTAAGTGAAACGTCAAACGTGAGACGTGAAACAGTAAAGTCTTTTACTATTAAGTTCGCGTTTGTCTCACGTTTCACTTCTCACAGCCTTTACCATTCGGTCTTTGCCTTGCATGTCCTTTCTTAGTTCCACCGCATAACCTTCCTGTTCAAAAAGACTTACGACTTCCTTGCCCAAATTTTCGTGTATCTCCAGGTAAATAGCGCCGTGTTTGTACAAACGCTTCTTTGCAAAATGCGCGATGGCTTTATAAAAAATCAACGCATCATTATCGGGAACAAACAAAGCGGTATGCGGCTCGTGCTGTACAACATTCAAAGGCATTGTGTCTTTCTCGGCTACGGGAATGTAGGGCGGATTACTCACGATGATGTCAACCGTTGGCAACGATTTTTGCTGCGCTTCGTCTAAAATGTCAACGCTTTGAAAGTCCACACGAATGTTCAATTGCGCACCGTTTCTCCTGGCCACATTCAGGGCTTCATCGCTCACATCGCAGCCCCAGACTTCGGCTTTTGGGATCGCGTTCTTCAGGGCCAGCGCAATGCACCCGCTGCCGGTGCCAATGTCCAAAATCTTTAATTCTTTTGTGGCATCAGCCTGCGTTAAATAATCTTCAAAAACTTTCTTTTTCGAAGCCTTCACGTCTTTTACAATCCAGTCGACCAGTTCTTCTGTTTCAGGTCGTGGTATCAAAACGGCATTGTCCACATATAAATCCAATCCGTAAAAGTGAGCTTGTTTCATTACGTACTGTACCGGCTCTATTCCTTTTGATTTCCGAATCAAGTCATTCACCTTTCTGACCTGTTCTTCGGTCAACTCCTGGTCATTGAAAAATGAAAAATGATTGTCATCCGGCCCGCAAAATATTGTGAGGATAAAATTCGCCATGGCCTTGCTTTCGCTTTTGTCGTGGTCTTTCTCAAAATGTTCAATTAACCGTTTTCTGGCTTCGCGACGATTCATGATTCAAACTTAAACCATTCTTTATTTTTGGCGCTTGCACGCACACGAAACATACATGCGCCGTTGTCTTCAACTTGCAAAACTTGCAGGCGGCAACGTAGCGCCCAACCCGATGGTCGGTTCGGTGTTGGTTTACGAAGACCGCATCATCGGCGAGGGTTATCACCAGCAATACGGGCAAGCTCATGCCGAAGTAAATTGCCTTGCTTCGGTAAAAGAGGCCGATTTGCATCTCGTTCCAAAAGCAACGCTTTATGTTTCGCTGGAACCTTGTGCGCATTGGGGCAAAACGCCGCCCTGCGCGGATTTGATCGTTTCGAAAAAAATACCCACCGTCGTTGTCGGTTGCCGCGATCCTTTTCCGCAAGTGAACGGCAAGGGGATTGAAAGATTAAAAGCAGCGGGAGTGGAGGTGAACCTTGGTGTTTTGGAAAACGAATGCAAAGAATTGAACAAACGTTTTTTCACTTTTCATACGGCGCACCGACCCTACGTTGTTTTGAAGTGGGCGCAAAGCGGCAATCAAAAGATCGGCTGTACAAACGCTGAAAGAGTTTTTATCAGCAACGAATACAGCAACCGCCTTGTGCACAAATGGAGAAGTGAAGAAGCGGCCATTCTTGTTGGTACGAACACGGCCTTGAACGACGATCCGCAATTAAACACAAGGCTATGGCCAGGAAGAAATCCGGTTCGCATTGTGGTAGACATGAACCTGCGTTTGCCGCGTTCGTTGCGCTTGTTTGATGGAACGATACCAACGATTGTTTTCAACAAACATCAACACAGTTTGCCTTTTGAAAAAATAAGCACAAAAGAAGTAAGCGGCACGCATTACTACCAAATTACGGACGACGCAAGCCTTGTTCATCAATTTCTTAACGGGCTTTACCGTTTGGGCATTCAAAGTGTTTTGGTGGAAGGCGGCGCAAAACTTTTGCAATCGTTTATTGACGAAGGTGAGTGGGACGAAGCAAGAATCATTACCAACGAGCAATTGCTAATTGACAAAGGTTTGCCCGCACCGATGCTTTCAAACGAACGATTGACAAGCAGCGAAAGAATCATGAATGATACGCTTCGTTACTATCGAAACTGCCACACAAAATAGTTTTGGACTCCTAACGCCCAACTCCAAACCGCAAACCGTTTACCTTCGCCGCCGCACATGACGCATTACAAAACCGTTTCAACGCCTTCGCAGGCCGAATACAAAGATCGTGGCAGCCGCTTTTGGGCTTATGCTTTTCCAATTACAACCGTTGATGATTTCAAAAAGGGCTTGAAGACTTTAAAAGAAGAACATCCAAAAGCGGCGCACCATTGTTTTGCTTACCGCATCGGCACTGATGGAAATAATTTTCGCGCAAGCGATGATGGTGAACCTTCCGGCTCGGCGGGCAAACCCATTCTTGGACAGATAGACAGCAAGGGATTAACGAACGTTGCGGTGGTCGTTGTGCGTTATTTTGGTGGAACTCTGCTTGGCGTTCCGGGTTTAATCAACACCTATAAAACGGCTGCATCATTGGCGCTGCAACTGTCGCCCATTGTTGAAAAGCCAATCCTCGTTGAATACGAATTACAATTTGATTACACGCGGATGAACGAGGTAATGATTTACGTAAAACGTTACGGCGGCGTGGTGCTGCAAAACGAAACACAGCTTTTTTGTATGTTGAAAGTGGGCGTGCCCAAGGCTGAAGAAAAAGTCTTTACAGAACGCATCGGTGATTTGCGGGGTGTAGAACTTCGAAAGGTTTAAACGTTCGAAGAGGAAAGGTTGCGAACCTTCTTTGTTTGCAGGCATTCACAAATGAATTTGCGTATTTTACACGTTCATCAATTTACCTTCTATGCGTTCAAGTTTTGCAAGCTTTTGCCTTCTGTTTTGCCTTGCCGCAAGCGGTCAAAAATATTATCTTTTCATCGGCACCTACACCGGCACGGGCAGCAAAGGAATTTACGTTTACCAATTTGATGCAAGCACGGGAAAAGCAAAATGGGTCAGCAACACCGATAGTGTAGTGAATCCTTCTTACCTCGCCGTTGCGTCCGGCGATACTTTGCTGTATGCCTGCACCGAAACACGCACCGTAAACGCCGGCGGGGTTACGGCTTTCAAATTCAACCGTTCGACGGGAAGACTAACGCAATTTAACAAGCAATCCAGCGGCGGAGACAACCCCGCTTATGTATCGGTAAGCAAAAGCGGCCGGTGGGTGATTGCTGGAAATTATTCGGGGGGAAGTTTAGCCGCCTTTCCCGTGAACAAAGACGGCAGCCTGCAACCGTACAGCCAGTTGATACAACACGAAGGCAAGGGCGCCAACAAAGAGCGGCAGGAAAAAGCGCACGTGCATTCCACTGTATTTTCACCGGCACAGGATTATCTTTTTGTACCCGACCTTGGCTTGGACAAGGTGATGATTTATCGTTTCAATCCCGCGCAAACAAAACCCTTGCAACCGGCTGCAATGCCGTATGCCGCAACAACGCCTGGCAGCGGCCCGCGGCATTTTGATTTTCATCCAAACGGGAAGTGGGCTTATTTAGTTGAAGAAATGGCCGGTGCGGTGGTGGCTTATCAATACACTAACGGAAAGCTCACCGAACTGCAACGCATCTTCTCGCACCCTGACACGTTAAGCTCTCAACCCGGCAGCGCCGATGTTCACGTTTCACCCGACGGAAAATTTTTATACGCCAGCAACCGCGGAAAAGAAAATAACATTGCCATTTTTAAGATAGACGACAAAACAGGAAAGCTGACATTAAAGGGTTTTCAATCTACTTTGGGCGAAACGCCGCGCAATTTTTGCATCGAGCCTTCGGGCAAATATTTGTTGGCGGCAAATCAGGAGACGGATAACATTGTCGTTTTTAAACGCGACGCAAAAACGGGTATGCTGACTTACACAGGCGAACAAATCAAATTGCCAAAACCGGTTTGTTTGAAGATGATAAAGTTTTAGCAAACGACAGGAAACAAAAACGGCTCTGAAAGGAGCCGTTCACCAATGTTGTATTTATGCTTTGTCAAGGTAGCTGTTTAAGAGCTTTCGCACTGCTTCTTTTAAGCTGCTGTATTGCGGCGGCTTGGTAATCATCTCCACACCAAAGCGTTTGCAATACATCTTGTCCAACTCGCTGTTAGAAGTTGTAAAAAACACCAGCGGAATTTCGCTTAAGGCACTGTCCTTTTTAATAATGCTTAACGCTTCTTTACCGTTCAGCACCGGCATGTTCATGTCAAGAATCACCAAAGAAGGAAGGTCATTCTTGCGTTTCGCATTTTCAAGGTAATCCAGCGCTTCCTGCCCGTTGCTCACCTCGGCAATGTCATAATCCTGGCCAATGTCCTGAAGCACGTGGCGCATCAACATCAGGTCGTCCATGTCATCGTCTGCCCAAAGGATGTGTCGTTTGCTCATAAGTTTTAACCAACGCTGGCGGGTGTGCGCCTGTCCGGTTCATTTGGTGAAGAAAATTTTATAACACTTCCACCACTTCTTTTCGTTCGTCTTTGTTCATCTCCGCATCCGGTTTCGATTCATCGGTCAGCGCCACCTTGCCGCGGTTCTTGCGTACAATGCGCGACCACAGCGACAATTCCTGGTCGAAAAGAAAACGGAAAAAGAGTTTGGTCCACGACGTATGATAATGAAGCGTATCATAATAACCCGAAGCCTGCCGGCGTATCTGCGGCAACTTGTTCCAGGGAATTGACGGAAAATCGTGGTGCTCGTTATGATAGCCAACGTTAAAGGCTACCTTGTTCAACGGGCCGTAATAGCTATAGGTTTCCTGATGACCGTGCACCAGGTAATGTTCCTGAATCCAGCGGCCGCCGAGCGGATGAAGGCCTACGGAAAAGAAAAAGCTCAAGGTTAAAAAGGCTACGGCTTTAGGTCCGAGAAAATACCAAACACCTGCCGTAAATAGAATACAGGCCGCCCAGTTCAGTGCCATCCAGCCATCAAAAGGTTTGATCTCTTTTAACCGCGCTACGCGAAAGGCCTGAAAGAGCGGGTAGAACAAAAACCAAATCACTTTGCCGATAAAATAATTGTTGATCAGTTTTGCTTCCCAGCGGTTGGGCAGGTCAGCGTCCAACTCGTGCACACCTTGAAAAGAATGGTGTTTAATATGATAACGCTCAAAGGCTACGGCACTCGGAAACAATTGCGGCAGGTTAGCCAAAATGCCGGCCAACCGGTTAGCAACAGGGTTTTTAAAAATCAATTTGTGCGTGGCTTCGTGAATCATTACAAACAGCGCATGATCGGCAAAGGCCCCTAACAAATAAGCGGCGCCAACAATCCACCACCACGATTTGTCGGCCAGCAACCAGGCGCCTGTTAATTGAAAAGCCACCAAAAAAACAATGGCGTAAAACGTACCGATGTTTTTGCCAATGAGGTGACGGATTTGTGGGTACTGTTTTAAAATCTGTTTGGTGCGGAT
The DNA here is from genome assembly GCF_007970805.1 of Flavisolibacter ginsenosidimutans. Classification (GTDB taxonomy): domain Bacteria; phylum Bacteroidota; class Bacteroidia; order Chitinophagales; family Chitinophagaceae; genus Flavisolibacter; species Flavisolibacter ginsenosidimutans. The sequence continues at coordinate 258,223 of NZ_CP042433.1, forward strand.
GCGGTGCGGTTCGGGTGCATCGGAAAAAATAAAATCATTCGGTTTCATACGCATTGATTGAGATTTGTAAATATAGGAAGCCCCGCTTCGCAGAATCAGAACAATTCGATAAAGTATGCAAATCGCGGGTTACAGGCAAGCATTTATCCTTTTTAAAGTCTTGTTTCGCAAGGCCTGTTTTATTTTAAAAAATAAACTTAAGCCCTTCGCTCTTGGCCGAAGTTTTCTGCGGTTTTGCCGAGAACCAAAAGGCTGAAAACTTTATCCGGCCTATATTTGCCCGTACAGTTACCTCGTGTAAAATCCACCACCTAACCAGTAAATCATGAAAAAATATTTCTCCGAAAAAAATGCTCTTACGGTCATGGTCAGCATCTTCTGCTTTGTAATGATGCTCATTGCATTTTTCAAAGAAGGTTCTATCTGGCAGGGCATTGCTTTTGCCTTGGCTTTTAGCTTTTCGGTTGAAGTCATTCAGCACCGTGCCAAAGAAGGTAATTCGTAAGTTTCGTTTCCCTTTTAACCCGGCTGCGTTTTTCTTCCGATCTTTTGTTTCCGGCTGCACAGCTACTGTCATCTTCTGTTGCCTCGCACTCTTGCCTGCCTGGCGATAGGCGGGTACGCTTTATAATCCTGTTCAGCATAGCTCAATCACATCTTGCGCATTCAATCTCGCAATTACGTTCACACGGGCGAAAAGGAGGTTGCGCAGGCAGCCTTTATGATATTGACATTTTCTTTTGAAGAGATGAACGGCTAATTCCGAAACTCCTGCGAGATCATCAAGCCGTAAATCCCGCCGTCCAAAATGCCAATGCCCAAACGCCCAAATGACGGGTTTAAAATATTGGCTTTGTGCCCCGGCGAATTCATCAATCCTTCGTGACAAATTTTAAGCGTTCGGCCAAGCGCCAAATTTTCGCCGGCGGTTGTAAATGTTATACCTGCCGCTTTCATCCGGTCAAATGGATCGGTTCGTTCAGGCGTGTAATGTGAAAAATAACCGCGGGCAAACATGTCGGAAGAATGCGCTCTGGCCACTTGCGTTAATTGTGGATCCAGTCGCAGCGGTGCAAAGCCGCGTTTGGTTCTTTCTCCATTTACCAACGTCAGCATTTGCGCTTCAAGGTCCGGCCGGGCTGTGGCATCGTTTACGGTGTAATGCAGTTCTACCGTTTCTTCGGTTTCCGGTTTTACCATGATGCGGTTTACCGTTTCCTTTGCGGCTTCGCCAAAAATGGGCGAGAATTTTTCGTCGAGCCAGCCTACTTGTATACCCAGGCCGTTGGCAATTTTGCTTTCACGGGCTTCCCGTGCAAGGCCGTTCCACATGGGGATGCTCAGAAGCAAAGCCGCGGCAATGGCTGCGTAAATGGTTCCGGTAATGAATCCGGGAACAAGGCCAAACGCACGGTTCACCGTTGCCTGGTGTGTTTCCCGCGGCGTGTGCCGTATAAAGCGATTCAGGATAAAAGAAAAAAGCAAGCGGGTAAACAGAATCGTTGCAATGAAAGCAATCGGCAGGTTCCAGACGCCGAGCGAGGGGAAGACTTTTTGGAGAAGAAGACCAACATCCTGGTAAAAGAAAAACCCGGTGAGCAAACTTCCGAGCCAAACCGAAAGATTCACGATGCCAAGGATAAATCCTTTTGCCCATCCGGCCCACATGGCCAGCACAACGATGAGAATAAGCAGCACATCAATCAGGTTCATATCATGCCGTTTATAAGAAGAGCCAATCCCTTTTACACTTCTTTATACTGTTTCTCTTGCAGGACCCGAGCGGTAAGAGTGTAATCACAGGTTAACATTTACCTACCTAAAAACTAATGCCAAAAATTTGAGCCACAGATAACGGAAGTCAAAAAGTGGAAGACGGATAAGCTATGTACAAGGCAAGTGCAGAAAATATTGGATAGTAAAAGTGCTGTAAACAAAGAAGCCTTCAACTCCTGAAGGCTTCTTTGTAATTTGAAATTTATTAGACAGATTGTTTACGCTACCGTAATGTTTTGATCAAGATAAACATCCTGAATGGCGTTTAAAAATTCAATGCCTTCCGCAAACGGACGCTGAAACGCTTTGCGGCCCAAAATCAGTCCCATGCCTCCTGCACGTTTGTTTATAACGGCCGTGGTTACGGCTTCCTGCAAGTCGCTGGCACCCTTGCTTTCGCCGCCGCTGTTAATCAAACCCACGCGTCCGCTAAAGCAATTCAACACCTGGTAACGGCAGAGGTCAATCGGGTGATCGGAGGTTAATTTTTCATATACGAGTTTGTGTGTTTTGCCAAACTTAACGGCGTTGTAGCCGCCGTTGTTGGTGGGCAGTTTTTGCTTGATGATGTCAGCCTGCAAAGTCACGCCCAGGTGATTGGCCTGGCCCGTTAAATCCGCCGCTGTATGATAATCCACACCGTCAACTTTAAACGCATTGTTGCGCAGGTAACACCACAAAATGGTGCACATGCCCAACTCATGTGCGTATTGAAAAGCTTCGGCAATTTCTTTCAGTTGCCTTGTGCTTTCCGCACTTCCCCAATAAATGGTGGCGCCAACGCCCACGGCGCCCATGTCCCAGGCACTCTTTACTGTTCCGAAAAGCGTCTGGTCAAATTTGTTGGGATAGCTTAAAAACTCGTTGTGATTGATCTTGACAATAAAAGGAATTTTGTGCGCATACTTTCGGCTCATGATGCCCAGAACACCGAAGGTTGAGGCTACACCGTTGCAACCGCCTTCAACGGCCAAACGAATGATGTTCTCCGGATCGAAGTACATTGGGTTAGGCGCAAACGATGCACCGGCGCTGTGCTCAATTCCCTGGTCAACGGGAAAGATGCTGCAATAACCCGTACCGCTTAAACGTCCATGATTTAACAGCGTTTGCAGGCTGCGCAAAACCTGGTTGCTTCGGTTGCTGTTAATCCAAATGTCGTCAATGTGTGTAGGAGAGGGAAGATGCAAATCCTTTTTGTCAACCGTAGTTGATGTGTGATTCAAAAGATAGCCGGCTTTGTCGCCAAGAATTTCAGCAATGTTCTTTGAGGACATAAATCAGTTGGTTTAAATAGCAAGCAATTTTTTACACCCTTAAAGATAGAAGAAGTTAGAGGTTGGATGTTTGAGGCCGGAAGATGATTTTTGCAACGGGTATTGACGTGAAGTAAAAGAAAAAACTCCGCCAGATAGCCGGAGTTTATAAAATAAGAATCACAATTTACGCTTGTGTAGCTTTAGCCACCAACTTAATTACGCGTTGCGGTTGATGCAGTTCAAATCTTCAAAAGCTACTTCCAGCCGCTTCACAAAATTCTCCTCGCCTTTGCGCAGCCACACACGCGGATCGTAGTATTTTTTGTTGGGTTTGTCATCGCCATCAGGGTTGCCAAGCTGGCCTTGCAAATAGCCCTCGTTCTTTTTGTAGAAGCCGAGAATGCCTTCCCAAAAAGCCCATTGCAAATCGGTGTCAAGGTTCATCTTTATTGCGCCGTAACCAATGGCTTCGCGAATCTGGTTTTGCGGCGAACCGCTGCCGCCGTGAAAAACAAAATACACCGGTTTTTCGCCAAGGCCGTATTCCTGTTGAATGTATTGCTGGCTGTTGTTTAAAATTTCCGGACGAAGCTCTACGTTGCCGGGTTTGTACACGCCGTGCACGTTTCCAAAGGCCGCGGCTACGGTAAACAAATCACCAACCTTGCGCAATTCTTCAAAAGCGTATGCAACTTCTTTTGGCTGCGTGTAAAGCTTGTCGTTTTCCACGCCGCTGTTGTCCACGCCGTCTTCTTCGCCACCGGTTACGCCCAGTTCTATTTCAATGCCCATGCCTAACGGGACAAGGCGCTTGAAAAATTCAACCGAGGTTTCAATGTTTTCTTCAATCGGTTCTTCGGAAAGATCAAGCATGTGCGAGGAGAAAAGGGGCTGTCCTTTTTCTTTAAAAAATTGTTCGCCGGCGTCAATCAATCCGCTTACCCAGGGCAGCCATTTTTTTGCGGCGTGGTCGGTATGCAAAACCACGGGCACGCCGTAATATTTAGCCACGTTGTGAATGTGCAGCGCACCGGAAACGGCGCCGGAAATATTTCCCTGCAACTTGTCGTTGGGCATTCCCTTGCCGGCAATGAACTGCGCACCACCGTTGGAGAATTGAATGATGACGGGTGAGTTTACTTTGGCTGCGGTTTCCAGCGTTGCGTTAATGGTGTTGGTGCCGATGGTGTTTACGGCAGGCAGTGCAAACGCGTTTTCTTTTGCATCTTGGTAAAGCGCTTTCAGTTCGTCGCCGAAGAGCACACCGGGATTGTATTTTTTCATTTTATTCTTTTGGGGTGGTGAAGATAATTGGTTTACCCAAAAGCAAGCAATCGTGGGTAGCGGCTAAGATAAGGAATTCGGGTTGCAAGCAATGACTGCGTTGAAAGCAAGGCTGGCAGTTAATAGTTAAACTTGTTTAGTCATTCCTTTAGGTTGTGCTAAGCAGATTCTATTACCCTCCTTTTTTTGCCTTTCTTTTTTGTGACGGTCTGTCTCTATTTGATTTTATTTAAGCTGCAGAGCCCTGCTCCTTGTTTTCGTGGGAGAAGTTTTGTCATTTTGCGGCAACGCCGAAATCCAAGAAATATGAAAAACCAATGCAAACGCAATCACGTTCCTTCTTTCTGTTCACGGTCATTCTGCGCAGCGGAATTGCGATCCTCCGAGCATATAGAAAAGCAGTCCGGTTTCATCTCCCAATACATCGGATTAACCAACGCCTTCGTCACCGCAAACAAACGTTTTCATGCGATCATTTTTTAACAGGCATCGCAATTTTGTGGGTTTGCTGGTGTGGTTTTACCTGTTGCTGACGTTTCTAATTTGGGAACAGCTTACGCGGCAAATAGAAAACGACCGGTCGGAAACAATCCAGGCGGCTATCCAACATCATCACAATCTTGTGATTTCGCTTGAGCAGCATACCATCCGAACCATTCGCGATGCCGATGCGGTATTGCAACTGGTAAAGATGGAGAACAGCCGGCTGGGCCGAAAAACGAATCTACAAAAACTGTTTGAAAACGGGTTGATTGACCTGCCTTCTTTTGACGGCCTGGTTGTAACCGACAGCAGCGGAAACGTTGTTATGGCTTATCCGCTGCAAACCGAAGCGTTACGCATAAATGTCTCGGGGCGCAAGGGGTTTCAATGGCACAAAGAACACAAGGACTCGCTGATCATCAGCAGGCCTATTCAATCAAAAACCATCGGGAAAACCGTGATTGTGTTAAGCCGCCGCATCGACGATAGCAAGGGGCATTTTGGCGGAACAGTCGCTATTCAATTGCAGCCGTCCACGTTCATGGCCTTCTACAACCAGGCAAGCATGAACCGGTACGACCTCATGTCGCTCATCTCTCCTGAAGGAATTACCTACTCGCGGCGCACGGGTTCGGTGGAAAGCAGCGGCGAAGACATTAGCCGCAGCCCGCTGTTTGATCATGTAAAAAAGCAACCCGTCGGAATGTATTTTGCCAAAGATGCCATTCGCGAATTCCCCACATTTTTCAGCTACCGGCAATTAAAAAATTACCCCATCATTGCTACGGTAGGCAGCCGCGAAGCCGACGTGCTTGCACACTTCCGGATACGCCGGAAACGGGAATATATTTTTGGCGGCATCATCAGTTTTTTGTTGCTGGTGTTTTTGCTCGCCATCTATTTCTTTTTCCTGCAACGAAAAAAATCAACCAGGATTCTGAAGAAGAGTGAAACCCGCTACCGCTCAATATTTGAAGGCAGCCAGGACGGGATTTTGTTGCTGAAGCCAGACGGCAGTATCGAGGCCATGAACCATGCGGCTTGCGCACTTTTTCAATTGAGTGTTTCGGAAAATTCGGGTATTTATTTTTCACAACTTTTTGATGTCGTTCTGCCGGAGATTGATACGGCTTGCCTAAGCAAGCAATTGCACGACCAGGGCAAAAAAGAATTTGAGTTTACCTGTTTGGACGGCAGCCACTTTATAGGCGAGATTGCCTGCTCCATTTTTAACGATCAACTGGATCAGCCGCACACCATTGTTTTGATCAGGGATATTACCCGGCGCAAGCAAATAGAAAAAAGACTGGAACGGGAGCAGAAGCGCTACCAACAAAGCCTGACAAGACAAATCATTGCCGCGCAGGAAAGAGAAAGAGCAACACTCAGTCACGAACTTCACGACAACGTGAATCAAATTCTGACCACAGTAAAACTTTACCTTGAAACGGCTTTGGTAAACGAAGCGGAAAAAAACAATTTGCTTACCAAGTCCATGACACACGTCATGCACTGCATACGCGAAATCAGAAACCTTTCTCACCGCTTGTTGCCGCCTTCCATTTGTGCGGAGTCGCTTGTTGAATCCATTGAAGGACTGATTGAAAACCTTTCGCCGTGCACCACTTTCGACATCAATTTCCAGGTGGACAATTACCGCCAGCCCGTAAGCAAAGAACTGGGCCTGGCCGTGTACCGAATTTTACAGGAGCAATTAAACAACATCGTTAAACACGCAAATGCTTCCGTTGTAAACATTTGTTTGTGGCAAAGCGAAAAGGAAACGCATCTGTTGATTGAAGACGACGGTAAAGGTTTTGACCCGGGCATTCAAAGCAAGGGCATTGGCCTGAACAATATTTCGAGCCGCATCCGGGCCTTTAACGGAAAGTTTTCGTTGAACGCAGGCCGGGGCAAAGGATGCCGGTTGCAAATCCGTTTCCCGTTTTCAGAAGAAAGTTCAGAAGGCTATTGCGAAAAAAAATTGATGCCGGAAGATAAAATCGAAGTCTCAATCGGTGATCTTTCCCAAGTTTCGCTGGATGCGAAAAAGGTGCGGCTTTAGCGCCACGCGAAGCGTCGTCTTTACCAGCTCGCCCATTGTTTTGCAGCGGTTGAAGGTGGTTGTTTGAAAATGTTCGGCCAGTTCATGTTTGAGTTGCTTTCTTTTTTCGTCGGTCGAGATGCTGTCCTTCGACATGATTTTCAGCAAGTCCATGATGCGGTAACGCGAGGCCGCAATGCGGTAAGCAATCAACGTTCGTTCTTCGGCGCGGTATTGCTCAATCGAATCTTTGTTCAGGTACTTCAGCGTTAATTCAACAAAGGGATAATTTTCTTTGAAAAATTGCGGCAGGTATAAATTCTTTCGGCCTTCGTAGGATTGCTGGTCAAAGTCAATTGCGCGAATGCGGTATTGGTAATCTTCAATGTCGGGTGTAATCTCCACCACAAAATTGTAGCTGCGCATGTCGCCCAACAGGCGTAAAAAGCAACGTTCGTTGAACTTCACAAATTCTTTGGCAATGCGAATCTTGTTCGTTTCCGGCCGGTCGAAATAATCTTTCACAAACACGTCGCCGGGAATGCCGGGAATGTGTTCTTCCACCAGCGTGTTGTTGTGCGTAAGAAAGGTCATGCGGTTGGGCGAAAGAATGTGTTCCAGTTCCAGGCCGTACACCCGCGAGGCATCTTCTTTTTTGATGTAATAATGGTCGTAGTTATCGTTGTAGCGGTTGACGATGCGGATGCGAAAAGGGTGCGAATTGCCGAAGGTGCAATAATCAATGCGGGCTACGTCGAGGTGCTTGGTAAACGTGTAATCACCTTCGGTTTTTAAAATCGCGTACAGGTTTATCAGTCCTTCTTTGAGGTAATGCCAATGGTTTTTTTCGTAAAGGGCTTTTTCCCACAAGGTGTCTTTACCGGCCTTGTCGAGCAGCGGCACGGCGTATTTAATTTCCAGTAAATCGCTGTAAGAAACGGGCAACACACTTTCGCGTCCGTGTGTTTTCAAATACTGCCGCAACTCCGTACTGATGGGAAAGAATTTTTTCTTTCGCGATGGTTTATCCTCACCGTGCATGAGCCGAATTTACAGCATCGCTTCGATTTGTTCCCGCAGTTGCAGGAAATACGCAGGTGCATGAAGAAGGCGGCTTCCGTACCAGCTAAACATTTCGCCATCGGCTAAAATTATTTTCGTGTTGGGCAGCTGTTTTTGCAATTCTTCAATGTGTTTTTGCCTGAACGGGTAAGGTTCGGATGAGAGGATGAGCAATTGGCAACTGGCAATGAGCAACTCTTCGACGCCAATAACCGGATAACGGTTTTTGTTTTGAAAAATATTTTCAAATCCGGCTCTCGTCAACAGGTCGTGAATAAATGTGTCGCCGCCCACAGTCATGTAGGGTTCTTTCCAAATGAGATAAGCCATTTTACGTTTAACGTCTTGAGTTTGGAGGCTAGTAAAACCGGTTTGAATTTGTTCAATCAGCGTCGTAGCTTTTTCCTTTCGCCCGGTGATTTCACCAACGGCGCTTATCATGTACAGCGCATCTTCCAGCGTATTGACATCGCTTACCCAAACCGGAAAATGTTTCGCCAGTTCTTCTACCTGTTCTTGCGTATTTTCTTCTTTATTGGCAAGAATTAAATCCGGTTGCAGGGACTTGATCTTTTCAAAATTGAGCGTCTTTGTTCCGCCAATTCTTGTTTTGGTTCGAAACCATTCTTGCGGATGCACGCAAAATTTGGTGATGCCGACAACCTCTTCGCGCAAGCCCAAATGGAACAGTAATTCCGTTTGCGAAGGCACGAGGGAAACGATGCGTTGCGGCTTTTGCTCCATCGTTATTCTTCGTTGCATTTGATCGGTAAAGACAAACATGGCGCAAAGATGCAAAAGCCGCCGTCATCTTCGCTCTGGCACGGTATTCGGACAGGCCAACTTGAGAAACCAAAATCGTGAGTTATGAAACAGTGGATTACTCTTCTGGCCGTTGCGGCCTTCTTTACCGCTTGCTCAAAACAAGACCTCAAGGAAAACAACACCACAAACGCAGGCATTGATCAAACCGCTTCCGCTACAACGCAGGACGGCGCTTTTGTTTCGGCTTGGGAACAATCTGCCAACTGGACGAAAACAAACGAAGGCGGCGTTAGCAAATTCAAACTGTTGCGCCAAACGCCAGAAGTTGGCCGCGGAGCCCTAAACGGTGGGATAGTAATGACATATGCGAAATATGCAAACGCCACCGGTAGCTATGCGGATTTTGTGAACCCGACTTTGATGCCCTTTTATTTTCTGCCGCCCGCCGAAAGGCCCAACACCCACATGAATTATTTTTCCGATGCAAGCACCGAAGGCAACGTGTCGGTTGAGTACGCCGTGCCGTTAACCGAAGGAAGTTTGCCCCTAATGGGCAACGGCGCCACGCTAAAGGATATGCAGTTTCAGTACGTGGTAATGACAAAAAAATTTTTGGACAGTCGCGGTCTTGATGCGCAAACGGTAAAAAATAATTACAGCTACAAGCAGGTGATGGCCTTGGCGGGGCAGTAGCGGCCTTGTTTTTCGACGATGCTTAAAACGTTCAATCAACTTGAATGATTGGGCGTTTTCTCTTTTTGGAAACCGGCTTTTGTCATTCTAATCATCGCCGGTTGCGTCGCACACTTCAGCGTTCAGAACAACAACGGGCAGATTCCAATTCACTTTGCCGCTAACGGCTTTCGTTCGTGGAAGCGCAGGCCAGAACCGCTCATCAAAAATCCGCGTTAAAAACCCCCAAAGACTTTTCAGGCTTTCTTTTTGTTCTAAATTTGAGAGGTATGCGTAAAGCACTAAACTACATTTTTGATATGAAGAGATTACCCATTGTCCTGGCACTGGTTTTGGCCGGCGTTTTCTTTGCCTTCCGTTCCCAGGGAAAAACCAACACCTTGCCTCCCGGCAAGTACGAAAAAATCCTCCAAATCGTAGGCGCCATCCTTACACAAGGCCACTACGAACCCAAAACATTTGACGATGATTTTTCCCGGAAAATCTTCAACAAATATTTTGAAGACCTCGACCCCGAAAAAAACATTTTCCTGCAAGCTGATGTAAAGTCGCTCGACAAATATTCCACCACCATTGACGAAGAAGTGAAAGGCGCTGCGCCGGTCACCTTTTTCAAAGAAGCCGGTAAAATCTTCGACGTTCGCATTAAAGAAGCCGAAGCTTATTATAAAGAAATTTTGGCCAAGCCTTTTGATTTTACAAAAGACGAAACTTATAATGCCGACGCGGATAAAAAACCGTTTCCTGCAACCGAAGCCGCCCGCAAAGAAGAGTGGCGCAAATACCTGAAGTACCTGACGCTTCAACGCTATGCCGATTTGCTCGATAGCCGAGAGAGCAGCAAAGGGAAAGAAGGTGCGATTAACAAGACAGACGCAGAATTAGAGAAAGAAGCCCGCGACAAAGTATCGGCTGCCATGGCCCGCACGTTTGACCGTTATCACAACAAGTTTACCGAAGAAGACAAGTTTGACGTGTTTGTGAATACCATCACCGAGATGGAAGATCCGCATACGGAATTCATGCCGCCGCTGGACAAACGTTATTTTGACGAAACAATGAGCGGTAAGTTTTACGGCATCGGCGCACAACTCCAATACGACGAAGGCAACATTAAAATTGCCAGCATTTTGCCCGGCGGCCCCGCACAAAAAAGCGGACAGGTTGAAGCCGGCGATATTATTGTTCGTGTGGCACAAGGCAAAGAAGCCCCGGTTGAACTTTCCGGATTTACGGTGCAGGATGCGGTGAAGCTTATTCGCGGTAAAAAAGACACGGAAGTAAAACTCACCCTTCGTAAAAAAGACGGAACGCTGAAAACGATTGACCTCGTTCGCGATGAAATTGTGCAGGACGAAGCGTATGTAAGAAGCGTAGTGATTAACGAAGGTTCACAAAAAACAGGCTACATCTACCTGCCGGAATTTTACGCTGACTTCAACGAAATGAACGGGGTGCGCAGCGGTATGGACGTGGCCAAAGAAGTAAATAAATTAAAAGCCGAAGGCGTTGACGGCATCGTGATTGACCTGCGTAACAACGGCGGCGGCGCTTTGTACGACGTAATTCAAATTGCGGGCTTGTTCATTGACCAGGGACCAGTCGTTCAGGTACGCGACCGCCAGGGTAAACCGCAAGTAATGAAAGACCGCGATGAAGGCGTTGTTTACGACGGCCCGCTGGTAGTAATGGTAAACGAAATGAGCGCATCGGCTTCCGAGATTTTAGCGGCAGCCATTCAGGATTACGGTCGCGGTGTGATCATTGGCAGTACCAGCACATACGGCAAAGGCACGGTGCAGCGTACCATTGGCCTTGATCCCGAATCAAATTTCTCCAATCAAAATTCGGAGTTGGGTTCGTTAAAGCTGACGCTGCAAAAATTTTATCGCATCAGCGGTGGTTCTACGCAACAAAGAGGCGTGCAGCCCGATATTGTTGTTCCCGATTATCTGGAGCGTTTGAAGATTCGCGAAAGAGACAATCCGTATTCGTTGCCTTACGACGAGATCAGTAAAGCAACTTACAACAAATGGAAAGCCGGGTACAATCTTGATGTTGTGAAGCAGGCAGCCAGCACACGTATTGCCGCTGATACCACCTTCAAGCGCATTCAGGATGCAAGCGTTTACGTGGGCAAGCAAAACGACAAAGCGTACTCTCTGCAACTGGACAAATACCGCCAGGATCAGAAGCAAATACGCGACGCGATCAAGCGCATTGACAATTTGACCAAACTGCAAAAACCTTTGGCAACGTCGTTCTTAAAAGTTGACGAAAGCAAATACGTTTCGGCCGACAAAGACAAAAACGAACGTTACAAACAATGGTTGAGTGGCGTAAGCAAAGACGTTTACGTTGACCAGGCTGTAAAGGTGATCAAAGACATTGTTTCGCAACAAAACCTGGCGAAATCATCGGAGAAAAAAGAGCCGGTGAAAGCATTTTAAAAGTATTCTTTCCAACATAAAAAATCCCTCGCAAGTGTGAGGGATTTTTTCTTTAACAGTGAGACGTGAGATGACAGACGTGAAACCGCAGGGCGTGTCAAATCGAAAAGTCATCACGGTTTCACGTCTCACCTCTGCCATCTCACTATTTGTCCTTACAAGTATCGTTCCTTCAAAATATTTACGTGATGCTGTACGTGACCGGGAATGATATAGCCAAGACCATTTACCGTAATCGGGTTGTTGTTGGAAATCCCTTTTGCGGAGAGTTGTTCATCATCCAACGAAGCAAAGAGCTTTTCTGTTCCTTCACGCACGGCTTTTAATTCTTCTATCAATTCTTCTTTTGACCGGTTATGAGCCTTTGATTTTTCTGCGTAGGTGTTTTCGTCAAAACCCGGAAGCGAAACCGTTTCACCACGGGCAATGCACAAAGCCCGGTAATCGAAAATGCGTTCGGCATCAATAAGGTGTTGCACCACTTCTTTAATGCTCCACTTGCCTTCGGCATAACGGTGCGTCCATTTTTCTTCGGGAATGGATTGCAGAAAAGGAAGAACAGCGGTCGTGTTGGCGCGCATGGCTTCGCTGGCATCGTCTTCTTTTACAAGTTTTACGTACTTGTGAAACCATTCGGGAATGGTGGTTAAATCGGCTTTTGGCATTGCTTGCTGATTGAAAATTTTAATGAAGAATTTTTGCAAAGAAGGCTTTCATGTCATTCCATGAAGCTGTGTCAGCGGCGGCGTTATACGAAATGGGCATGTTGAATTGTTTGCCTTTTTCCGTGGCGGCCGGATTGGTGAAAGCATGTGTGGCTCCGGGGTAAACCTTAAAGGTATAAGCAACGCCTGCAGAGTCCATGCTTTTCTTAAATGCATCTACCTGGTCTTGCGGCACAAAGGAATCTGCGCCGCCGTGGCAAATTAGAAATTGTGCTTTGGTACCTTTTTGCGGCGGTACGGTTTGAAGTCCTCCGTGAAAGCTAACAACACCCAAAACGGGTGCACCCATCTTGGCATAATTTAACACCATCGAACCGCCAAAGCAATAACCAATGGCAACGGCTTGCGAGGTATCGGCCTGCGCAAAGGTTTTGGCTTTTGCCAGTGCCGCGTCCAAACGCTCTTTGCCCATTTGCGGGTTTGAATAAAAAGGTGTTGCGGCGGCTTGTGCTTCTTTCGGATCGGCCGCAATTTTCCCGTCGCCGTACATATCCACAGCCATTGCGAAGTAGCCAAGATCGGCCAGCATTTTTGCCCGCATTCTCGGGTAATCCGTCATGCCCCACCATTCGGGCACAACCAAAATAATCGGCCGCTTGCCAGTTTTCTTTTCGTCGTAAGCAACGTAGCCTTTTAAAGTAGTTCCGTTCGCCGAATACGTTACGGGTTCTTCTTTGATGGTGGCACTTGTGGTAGTCGTTTGCATACTGTCTTTTTTGGTTTCTGTTGATTGACTCTCGTTTTGGTTGTTGCAGGAAAGCAAGCCGAGAGCAAAGCAACAGGAGAGAAGGAATGCTGGTTTTGTTTGCATAGAAAAAATTTAAGGGTTTGTATTGGAGACTAAAGTTCAAGAAAAAAGGTCAACAAAAAAGAACCCCGCAAAGTTGCGGGGTCTGTTGAATTTTATTGCTGGAGACGATCCTTCGTCAAGCTCAGGGTGACCATCCTTTCGGCGAGTAGAGGACGCCTCAGACAGCTTAAACTAAGCTGATTTTACTTTTTCCTTTTTCTTTTCGGCGCCTTGTTGTTTTTTAATCTTCACTTCTTTGCTGTCAACTTTTATTTTGCCGCCGGGAGTTTTAAACTTGCCGGTACGCGCCAGTTCATCGGCCATGATTACCGCGGAGTAAGCGTTCACCACGCCGCCGGTGCGGCTAAGCGATGAAAGCTTAACTTTTTCGCCGGTTTCCGGGTTCGTCACATCGCCCGTAAACGGCACAGCACTCTGCTCAATAATTGCTTTTACCTGTTGCGGTGTAAACTGCGGATAGTATTCAAGAATCAACGCCGCAACACCGGCAACTACTGGCGAAGCCATTGACGTACCCGAAAAATTTGCGTACGTATTGCCGCCCGGTACCGAAGAATAAATGTTCACACCCGGTGCAAACACGTCCACTTCTTCTTTGCCGTAATTTGAAAAATTGGCGACCAAATTATTTTTCTCTGCGCCGCTTGCACCCACCGTAATCCAATTGGTTGCGCGGTGCTTGTCGGCTTTGAAAACAGGATTGGGAAAGTTCCAGGTCGTGTCATTGTCAGCAGACTCGTTGCCCGCAGCGTGAACCAACAAAACGCCTTTGCTTTCCGCATAACGTACTGCATCGTCTACCCAGGATTTTTCCGGCGAAACGCCTTTGCCAAAACTCATGTTGATGACCTTCGCACCGTTGTCAACCGCGTAGCGAATGGCGTTTGCAATGTCTTTGTCGTGCTCGTCGCCATCCGGTACGGCACGCACCATCATGATGCGAACGTTATCGGCAATGCCGTCAATGCCTTTGCCGTTTTTGCGGGCGGCGGCAATGATGCCGGAAACGTGTGTTCCGTGATCAGCACCCAATGCCTCCACATCGTTGTTGCCGTAATAACGGTCGTTGATGTCGGCTTCGTTATCTTTTACAATATCGCCGCGATAATTTGGCGGCGGCGTTTGAGCTGATTCGGCTTTCGCCATTTCGGATTCCAATTCATCCAACAGGTTTTTGTTGGTGATGTCGGTGTTGTTGTTGTTTTGCGCACTGGTGCCAACCATGATGTTCTTAAACGCAGCCGCTTCTTTCGATTTGGGCGTGTAAGCCTGCAAGTCTTTCACGGAATAAACCGACTTGCCCAAGTCTTTTACAATAGCAGAATCGCCGGTTTTTACTTCGGAATAAATGCGCTTGATGAGCATGATGCTTGACGGATCAACGCCTTTGGTTACGTCCTTTGCGGCCTTGCTCCACATGGTGTACAATTCCTGGTCGTCTTTGCTCAGGGTTGACGGATCTTTTATGTTCTCAAACTTGGCTTTGTAACGATGGTAAACACGGGCGGCTTCGTAACTGTCTTTGCCAACGTTGCGTCCGTCTTTGTTGCCGAGAAAGTTCCAGCCATGAACGTCGTCCACGTAACCGTTTTTATCGTCATCAATGCCGTTGCCGGGAATTTCTTTTGGGTTCGTCCACAAGATGGGACGCAGGTCTTCGTGGGTTGTGTCCACGCCGGAGTCAATCACAGCCACAACAACCGTTTGACTTTTCTTTCCTTTTAAAAAATTGTAGGCTTTATCAAGGCTTATGCCGTAGTAACCGCTTGTTTGCGGATCGGAAAGATGCCAGCCGTTGGGTGCCTGTTTTTGTGCGTAGGTTGCAAGGCTAAGGCCTGCCATTAACAGGGAGAGCAGGGTGCGTTTTACGTTCATATACGATTTCGTTTTTTTGAATAGCGGTAAAAGTAGGCCAAAGAGTTTATAGGACTTGTGAAAACTACCGCCGGTTTCTGGCCGCAAAGCCTGATGCCGCTTACTTTACAGGCCTTTGTTTAAAGAAAATTTCAAGCGTGTATTTATAAGCAAAAGCCTTCCGGTTTGACGGAAGGCTTTTGCTGAAATAAAAGCGTCTTTAGCTTTTTTTCTTTGCCTCTGTTCTCACCAATGCGTAGCCAATGGAGTTGAAATTATAAACAGCGATTTGTGCGTACAGCTTTTTTGCCATGTCCGATTGCCCGTCGGCTTCGTAGGCTTTTGCCAGCCAGTATTGGTTGTAAATGTCTTGTTTGTTCGCCATCATAAAATAGCCGATGGCTTTCTTGTACTCTTTTTGCCGGTAGGCAATTTGCCCCATGACAAATTCATACGTTTCCAGCTTGCGCGGGTTGTGAATGTTTGCCAACGCTGTTTTCATTTCCACGGCTCTGGCGTTTGCTTCTTCAACTTTGTTGTTTGCCAGTGCGGCCAAGACCTTCCACGAAAGCAAATAACTTTTTTCCGTTGCCTGCGCATCGGCGTCTTTAAAGCTTTGCCCAAGCTCATTGGAAAGCGTTTCAAGTTGCGGAAGCATCGTTTGTGTCAGTTGTCCTTTATTGGTATGATATGCAATGGTGATGATGTCGGTGAGATAATTGTATTTGGCCGCATCGGCTTTTTGCGCATCGCTGATGCCGCTGCCCGTTTTTAATTCATTGGTTAAAAAATTAATGGCCTTGTCCGGTGCGTTTTGGTGGAGATAAGTAGCGGCAACGTTTTCCATGGCGAAGGTTGGCGTTGCATCGAGCGCCGCAGCCTTGCGGTAAAGCTCTCTTGCCTTATCGTATTCGCCGGCGAAGGACAGTACGTGTCCTCTTTTGTAGTAAGCTTCGGGAGCTTCTTTGTCGGCTTCAACCGCCATTGCATACGCGGCGTCTGCCTTTTGCAAATTGTTTTGCGCCCGGTAAGTATCGCCCAGCAAAATGTAGGCACCGCTGGTAGGCATCAGGCTTACGAGTTTGTTGGCGTACAGTTCAGCCTTTTTAAAATCCTTGGGTTCTTCAAACAAAAACGAACTGGAAATAACATTGAAGCCACCGGGCCATGAAGGTTCGATTTCCACGGCTTTCATGTACGAAGATCTTGCCTTGTCGTAATCGCCGCCATCGGCGTAGGCCTGGCCCAGCGTAGTGTAAGAGCGGCCAAGGGTTGGGAATTGCGAAACCATTTGTTTGGCGGCGGACAGGCGTTTCTCCACATCGTTGTTCAGATACGTTTCGGCTATTTGGTAGAAAAGCTTTTCCCAATCGTTTGCGTTGCCAAGATTTTCTTTGGCTTTGTTGAGGTTTGCTGTAAACTCCTGCGGCGTTACCGAAACCAGTGCGAGGTAGGTGTAACCGACGGCGAGTTTTGGATCGAGGCCTACGGCTTTTTCAAAATAGGTTCTTGCTTTTTTGGCTTCACTCAGGTCGGCGAATTTCAGTCCTTCTCTGAAATTGGTGACGGCCTCGCCGGAAGTGGACGTGAATTGAATGTTGGACGATCCCGTGGGTTGCGACCATCCAATTGTAGAAAGCAACAGCAGAAGCAGGAACAGAACGGTGTGCACGAGCTGTTTCATAATGCAAGTTTTAAGGCGTGAAGAAATAGAGGAGGCGTTTTGGTAGAGTGGTGGATGGGGGAGCGATTGTCTCTTAAAGTTAGGCTTTTATAAGGAAGAAAGAAATAGGCGGGTGGGCAACGTTAAAGTGTTGTCGAAGCGCAAGAAATAAAATTCCCTCAGACCGGCTAACGGCTGCTGAGTAAAGATAAAAGATGTTGAGCTGTGCATCGTTCAATAGATCCGGTCAAGCTGGTTCTGTGGCTGAACAGAGTACTGCAGTTGAAACAAGACTTCCGTCAGCCTGCATTTTTGCAATCCCTTATTAGCGTATGCCTTTTACATTAACAGTACAAGTAAAAGCTTGTCTTTCCAGCATCTTACCTTTTGGTAAGTTCAATGTTTTCGCATCGGTAACCCTGTAGGTTTGCCCTATAAAGATTACCGATTATGCCAACGAGAAAAATATTTTTAAAAACAATGGGAATAATGAGCAGCCTATTTATGGTTCCTGAAGCATTTGCCAACAGGGAAAAAGAGGAAGCACAACTGACACCAATGCTTGCCAACAGGAATAAAGAAAATTCCTATTGGTACATAGGTCATTTAATGTCACTGCTCGTTACGTCTAAAGACACGAATGGGCGTTATGCTTTGCTTCGAGCCACAGAACGCCGGGGGCTGGAACCGCCGCCTCATACCCACACAAAAGAAGACGAAGCTTTTTTGATACTGGAAGGCGAAGTTGTGTACACGGTAGGCAATCAAACATTCCACGCAAAAGAAGGCGATCTTATGTTTTTGCCTAAAAACATCCAGCACTCTTTTAAAATACAATCTGAAAAGCTGGAAACGTTGATTTTGCTTACTCCCGGCGGATTGGAAAATTACTTTGTTGAAATGAGCAATCCTGCGGAAAAATTGCAGCTTCCACCTATGCCTCAAGGACCGCCTGATATTAAAAAGCTGGTTGCGACAGCGTCAAAATATGGTGTCAAGTTTCCAAAGATGTAAACAATAAAACCTTTATTCTCTTTCAGCCATACCGTCTTCTATAGCTTCGATAACAGGCACAGGTGTCAGGCTCATTTCTTTGCTAACCTGTTCATCCTGTAAGTTGAAATAACCCCATTCCACTATCGCATTGATGACGGGGATTAAGCTTCGGCCCATAGACGATAACGCATATTCGGTTTTGGCCGTTGGAAATTCAAAACTGTTACGGTTAATAATTTTTTTCTGAACAAAAAAGTCCAGCTCCTGCATCAGTATTTTATCTGATAGGCCGGGCAGTTTACTTTTAATTTCACCGAAGCCCATGGATTGATTGCTTAAATTCCACAGGATGCCCATTTGCCATTTACCGGCAATGAATTGCCTGGCATGCTGAACCGGGCAGCCAGTATATAGCTCATCTGTATTGTTCATAACGTCAAGTTAGACTACTCCACATTTGTGGCAAAGCGCTTTCTGAGATTTCCACTAACGGAACAGGTGTTTATGAAGTAGCGGTATTCAGTGTTACTTCAGCCTCACGCTTGTTCCAATGATAAATAAAGATATGTTGTTGAGCACTTGCTGTCAAGCCGCTATTTTATAAACACCATGTTGTGCGTTCGCTTTTCCTCAAGCAGCGTCTTAAATCAAGTGCTTAAGTTTGTTGTAACTGTCTTTTGGAAACTCAAATAGACGCCACTGTTTTTTATATTCTTCCATTGTGGTTCTACCCAGTAGGTCTTCTATACCAGCAAGTACAGTCTTTGTAAAGTTCTTAAGCGTGTCAGTGTCCTGATAAACAAGCTTTTTATTTGTCACAATTGTTGGCACTATTGCTATTTCTTCCCATTCGTCACTCCAATAAACCTCAATCTTCAAATGGCTGTCACTAACTGTTGTCAAGACAAGGCTATGCTCTCCTGGCTCATCTGCAAAAACGACCTTTTCCGAAGTAGTTTCCTTTTGTAATAAACGTTGTAGTGCTTCAAAAAAATCAGATAGAGGGTCGCTCAAATATGAAACCTCAAAGGTGATGGTTTGTTTGTCGTTGGCGAAGGTAACTTCAGCCCAACCTGTTCCAGTCAGCCAGTAATTAAAATGTCTTGTTATGTTAGGAAGATTATTCACGGTATTTTGGAAACGGACTGTTATGTAAAGTGACGCACAACACGTAAATATATGCTACTGCGGGTATAACTTTCTCTTGGTTTCCAACACAAATTTATACCCGCAACCGCTTGCCAAATAGACTTACAAAACACACAAGTGTGCGACGCAACAAAAGCCAAATGGATAGACGAACTTCTGATTTATAAAAATTCATCGCATACCCTTATTGAACTTTGCAAAAGAAAGTAAAACCCGTGGCCTCAACTTTGTAACCGCCAAACTAAAAATCGCATGGTTGAAAAGCATTCCGTCGGCGGAAAAGACGTGTGGATTAAAGTGGACCCGCGTCCGGTACATCGTGAAAATCCAAATGTTATTCCTACCGAATATTTTACGGCAACGATCTTTTTCAAAGAACCAACTGAAAACGAAAGCGGTGGCGAAACAATAACCGAAGACGGCGAAGCAAAGTTGTTTGAGTCGCCGGTGGCGGCCTTGAGCTTTGCCCGGAAAGCCGCTGAAAAAAAGCAGCCTGAACAATTGGAATGATTTTTTCTTTACTGCCGGTGCAAATGAAAATTGCCTGAGAACTTTTAATCGTACACACATTCACCAAAAGAACCTACATCATGGAACAACCGACTCTCGAAAGCACCAAAACCAAGAAGGTGCTTATCATTGAAGACGAAGGCGACATGTGCCTTCTGTTGAATATTTTACTCAACGGAAAAGAAATGGAGCTTGAACACGTAAAAGACCTTGCGGCGGCGCAAGCTTATCTTGAACAAACGCAACCGGCCGTTGTCATCCTCGACAACAAACTGCCCGACGGTTACGGCGTTGATTTCATCGGCTTCATTAAAAAGAATTATCCGAACATCCGCATCATCATGATCTCGGGTTTTGATGCGTCGGCGGAGGACGTGGCGCTGGAAAACGGTGCGGACGTTTTTTTGCAAAAACCTTTTACAAGAGACCAGCTTTACCAGGCCATTAAAGGGTTGATGAATTAGTTTGAAAAAGCCCGGTTGAAAAACCGGGCTTTGTTTTTACGCAATGTTGAAAGAAGAAAGCCGTTGTTAGCCTTCTACAAAATGCCAGCAAACACCCGCAAGATCAATGACGTTTACTTCGCGGCCGTAGGGTTGATTTACCGGTTCGCCCAAACGAATACCGTACTTCTCTACTAAACCTTTCTCTTTTACTTCTTTCCAAAACTCATCGGCACTCGTCACGCGAACGCTGATCATAAAATTTTCCGCAAAGGCTTTGTCATCATACTTCTGTAAAATGAACTTGCATTCACCGCTTTCAAAACCGGCATAGTCGCCGGCATCCCAGGTAAGCGTAAAACCCAGTTCCTGAAAAAAATCTTTGGCTTTGGCAATGTCGGTGCCCGACGGCACAAAAGGCTGAAGAGAAAGAAAAGTCATGGTTGTTTTTTATGAATGATTGGCAAGATTACACTCAAACGATTTCCCTTTGCCCAATCATTTCGGCTTCAACTTCCTTGCAGGTTTGCTTGAGCAAGGCGTACAAGGCATCCATCGTTTCAAGCGTTGTATGAATGTTTACGGGGTTGATGCGAAACCAGGTCTTGCCTTTCATTTCGGTAGAAGCAAACCAAAATTTTCCGCCGCGTTCCATGCGGGCCGCCACTTCGTAATGCAAGGCCTTGGATTGCTCTTTAGTTAAGTCGTTGCCTTTGTAATGCAGACAGATGGCCGACATCGGCGGCTCAATGGCTGATTCAAATAAGCCATCTTTTATGGCAAGACGGTGCAAGTGTTTTGCCTGCGCAATATTCTGGTCAATCCATTCACCAATTTGTTCTTTTCCGTAGTGCTGAAAACTGGCCCAGACTTTCAAACTCCTGAAACGTTTTGATTGTTCGAAACCGTGAACGTAAAACTGGTAGCGTTCCGATTTTTGATTTGTTCTGTCCGTAAGATAAGCGTGTTGAATGCCGAAGGATTTTGTAAGGCGCTGATGGTCTTTTACCAACACGGCGCCGGCATCAAGCGGTGCGTAAAACCATTTGTGCGGATCAATGGTAACAGAATCAGCAAGGCTCAATCCTTTCAACGCAGTCGGATATTTCTGCGAAAGCAACATGCCACCGCCGTAAGCCGCATCTACATGAAACCAACAGTTCTCTCTTTTTGCAATTTTTGATAATGCCTCCAAATCATCTACTGCGCCAAGGTTTGTCGTTCCAGCAAGTCCAACAATGCAAATGGGTTTTATCCCTTTTGCTTTGTCATTGGCAATCGCTTCTTCCAGCGCATCAATCCGAACGCGGTAAGATTCATCGGTTGGCAGTGCACGCAAATAATTTCTTCCAATGCCCGCGGCATCTACCGATTTATCAATGGATACGTGGCGTTCTTCGGAAACATAAACAGCCCACTCGCCGTGCAAACCTTCGTGCTGCGCCGTGTCGCCGGTGGTCCAGTCGCGGCCCAGTTTAATGCCGATGAAATTTGCCATCATACCGCCGCTGGTTAAGTTGCCGCCGGCGTTTTCATCGTAACCGATCAAATCATTCAACCAACGAATTACTCTTCTTTCCATCGCAACGGCTGAAGGGCCGATGGTGTAGGCGCCAACGTTTTGATTGATGGCCGATGCAAGAAGATCGGCAAGAATTCCGGCGGGATTTGGCGAAGGCGTGATGAGGCCCATATAGCCTGGATGATTGACGTGTGTGAGATAAGGCATCAATTTTTCTTCGAGTTCTTTTTGTAATTGCGCAAGGGGTTTTGGCTTTTGCGGAATGGCTTCGTCAAAGAGTTCGTATAAAAAAGAAGGCTCTACATCGGGAAACAAAGCTTTGCCGGAAACGTTGTTTAAATAATCCGCGATGTAATCAACAAGGTAATGGCCGGCCTGCCTGAATTCTTCGTGTTGCATGAGTGGATTTTGGTTTGCTTAAAGGTAATTGAAATGGCAATCGGCTGTCGGCTGTCGGCTGTCGGCAATCAGCTGCCAGCCAAGAACATAGATCCAACAATACTGTGTCAAAATATTTTCGCCAAACAAAACGCCTGAATTTAGTTCAGGCGTTTTGGGTTTATTGCTAATTGCTGACGGCCGATTGCTGGTAGCTCACCGCCTTCATTTGTGCGCAACGGCGGCGCTTGTCGGGCCGGCCAATGGAATGCGTTCCGTGCGTTTAAAGCCTGCGGCTTTTGTCCAGCGTTCAAAGTCAGCCATCGTGTAATCAAAAGCATCGCCGTTTTCAATCAGCATGTTTAAACTCATAAGCAAGCCGAATGTGTTTTGCCGGCGTTCGTCGTCAATGATGTTTTCAATCGCCATCAAAGCGCCGCCTTCGGGTAAGAGGTCATAAACTTTTTTCACCAATTGGGCTTTGGTTTCTTCGTTCATGCCGTGCAGGATATTTCCCATTGTAACGATGCCGGCTTTTGGTAACTCGTCTTTTAAAAAATCGCCACCGGCAACGCGAATGCGGTTGGATAAACTGAACTGCGCAATTTTTCGTTCAGCCAATGGCTTAACCGGCGGCAAGTCATAGGTTGTGCATTGAATGGATGGATGCCGCAAGCAAACCTGAACACTCAACCATCCATCGGCGCCGCCAACGTCCAACATCGTATCGTATGTGTTGAAGTCAAATTTGTTAACGAGCAGCATAAAGTTCCCGGCCTGAATACCGCTCATGGCATCCATAAATTCCTGTAGCCTTTCTTCGTTTTGATAGAGTTCGGTAAAAAATTCCATGTTGCCTTGCGGCTTGCCCTTGCCTTCGTTTTGGGGTTGTCCCGTACGCAAGCCGTCTTCTAAATCGTTCCAAAATTTATAGAGACGGTTGTTGGCCATTTCCAGTATTCCGCCGGTGTAGCTGCGCTTGTTTTTATCAAGAAAAAAATCCGTGTCTTCGGCGTTGCTGTAAAGCGCTTCGTCCAGCAGGCCTTTGCGCTCCAAAAGCCCAAGTGAAACAAGAGCGTCAAGCCAATCGTACACATGCCGGTCGGATGCGCCCAGGCCCAATTTCTCTTTGATGCCTTTTGCGGATAAAGCACCGCTGGCCAGATGTGTGAATAAATTCAGTTTTACAGCCGTAAGCAAAACTTTTGAAGCCCAAAAGCCCATGCCGAATTGCATGATGCGTGAAGGATCTAACGTTACGGGGACGTTTGTTTGTTTGGCAGTTGATTCAGCAAGCATAACGTGTGAGGTTTAACGGTGAGGAAAGACTGTTTCCTTAAAGTTAAAAATTCTGACTTGGATAAAGTCGTTCAGTCGCGAAGGCTTTTCTCCATCACCATAAACTGAAGCGGTTGTTTCGGAATGCCGAAGGCCGGATCCTTTGGAAAATCTTCGCGGAAACCTGTGTCCACAAAACCTTTGCGGCCGTAATAAGCAATGAGTTCGTCTCTTGCGGTGATGACGGTCATTTTTATTTTTTTGCAGCCAATTTGTTTTGCGTGCTTTTCCGAAGCGGCCATCAACTGTGCACCCAAACCCTTGCCTTGCAATTCGGGCTTTACGGTCAACATGCCGAGGTATAATGCATCGTTCTGTTTTTCAAGATAAACGCAACCGTTTAACTCGCCGTCTTCTTCTGCCAACAGAACGATGGCGTCGTTGCGATTTATCGTTCTTCTTAGTGAGTCCTCGCTGGTGCGAACGCCGTCCAACAAATCGGCTTCGGTGGTCCAGCCTTTTTTTGAGCTATCGCCGCGGTAAGCGCTGTTTACAAGCTTGTTCAATGCGGGAGCATCGGAGGTTGTTGCCGTGCGAAAATTCATAACGCGAAGATAAAACGGCAAAGCGTTGAAAAAGGAACTGCTTGCTCTGGAGCGTCCAACGCAATTGATCTTTTTTGAAGCTGAACATTTATTGCGGCATGTTTTTTAAGGCGCATAACAAATGCAATTTGTTTTGAGGAACAGATAAGACGATCATCAATTTAAAGGGAAGCAACAAATTTTTTACGAACGAAAAAACAACGCATTATGTTAGCCATGAATTACCGCGGGCCCTTCCGTGTGCGGGCCGATCGCAACAAACCTTATCCCGAAATTCTGCACCCTGGCGACGCCATTGTGCAGGTGACACGTTCGTGCATTTGCGGTTCTGACTTGCACCTCTATCACGGCCTTGTTCCGGACACAAGAGTAGGCATGACCTTCGGCCACGAGTTCACCGGCATTGTTGTAGAAACAGGTTCGGCCGTACAGAAACTTAAAGTTGGCGATCACGTGCTGGTACCCTTCAACATTGCTTGCGGCATGTGTCCGTTTTGCAAGCAGGAACTCTACGGCAATTGCCACGAATCCAACCCCGAAGCCACCGCCGTTGGCGGCATTTTTGGCTATTCGCACACAGCCGGTGGCTACGACGGCGGACAGGCAGAATACGTTCGCGTGCCTTATGCCGACGTTAGTCCAACCGTAATTCCACAAGGCATGGATCTGGACGATGCTGTGTTGTTAACCGATGTTGTGCCGACGGGTTATCAGGCAGCCGAAATGGGCGGTATTAAAAAGGGTGATACGGTGGTAGTGTTTGGCGCGGGTCCAATCGGCATCATGGCAGCACGTTGCTCGTGGTTGTTCGGCGCGGCGCGGGTGATCGTGATTGATCAACTGGATTACCGGCTTGAGTTTGCAAAGAACTACGCGAAGTGCGAGGTTTACAATTTCCGATCAATTGGCGATCCGGTCTTGTTCTTAAAAAAACAAACCGATTATTTCGGCGCTGATGTTTGCATAGATGCCGTTGGATGCGAAGCTGCGGGCAGTGCCATGAACACGTTAACCGGCCGGAAAACTTTGCTGCAGGCCGGTTCCACAACGGCTTTGTTCTGGGCCATTAATTCGGTGAAGAAAGGCGGCATTGTTTCCATTGTTGGAGTTTACGGACCCACGTGGAATTTCGTGCCCATTGGTAACGTGGTGAACAAAGGCATTACCATTCGCGCCAACCAGGCATCGGTAAAACGATTGCTTCCGCGTTTGATTGATCACGTGATGTCGGGCCGATTGAATCCAAAGGAAATCATTACGCACCGCATTCCGCTGGAAGAAGTATCAGACGCTTACCACATCTTTTCCGCGAAGCGTGACAATTGTATCAAACCCATTTTGATTCCTTCATCTGCCAAGGCAGCGTAAACAAAATGATTATGGAAAACGTAGCAAACGTAGACGTACAAAAACGTACAGACGAAACGTACAAAGACATACCGGGTTGGGGCATTGATGCCGATCCGGAGAACGAGCCGACCTATCCAATGAAGCATTACACCGGCGACGATCACCAACGGTTGCATTACGAACGTCCGCCTTTGCAACCCGTGGACGTTGAGGTGTTGCATTCCAACGAGCGGCCTAACGTGACAGCGGCTTTTGGCACCGTGTCGCCCCCATCGGGATTAAGCGGTATGC
Source organism: Flavisolibacter ginsenosidimutans (assembly GCF_007970805.1). Taxonomy (GTDB): domain Bacteria; phylum Bacteroidota; class Bacteroidia; order Chitinophagales; family Chitinophagaceae; genus Flavisolibacter; species Flavisolibacter ginsenosidimutans. Next base: position 283,614 of record NZ_CP042433.1, read on the forward strand.
TTCGGCGTTATGCTTTTCAACACAGCGAAGGCAGTTCTTTGCACTGGTTGCCGCTGATCATGGCCGACCGCATCAACGCCATTGAAGGCATCGTGGATGATTTGGCGCACGGCCACATTCCCAATGTTTTCGCCGAACGCGGATGGAATGCGGAATGGAAGTACAACCGGAAAGGATTGATTACAAAAATTGCGGTGACAACACTTGTTGCAACAACGGTGATTGCCTTGCTCTCAACAAAAAAGAAAAAAAAGAAACGGTTCTCGTTTTGAATTCAACGTGTTCTTAACGGCCTGCGCATTTCATTGCAGGCCGTTTGCAGTTATTCGGGTAGAGCACAATTGTGCGGCGCAAAACCCAAAAGAAAATTGAAAAGGAAAGTTGGCTTGTACAAGAGAATGCCCTATACTTGTAAAACAAAGTCCGCTGTGGAAACAGCGGACGATCTAACGATTGCTTGCTATATGAAAAAAGTTATTTCTTCTTTTTTATCTACGGTTGCCCGCTAATTTTACGGTTGCTTGCTACTTGAACCATTGATGCCACTAAAATAGCCCGGCGTTTTGTCCGAACCGGTTAATTTTTAACCGGGGACACGATGCCAAAACGAAACCAAATTCGCTGAAAGACGCGCCGGCCGTGTCTTTCAGCATTTTTTAGGAGGAATGTCCAAACGCTCAAACGATATATTGTTTCAATTGATCCATTCGCTGGAAAAAGCGGAAAAGAGGCATTTTAAGCTCTTTATCAAACGCAATTCGGCCAACGAAAACCTCAAGATCATTCAGTTGTTTGATGCCATGGACAAGATGGAGGAATACGACGAAGCCAAATTGCTAAAGCGGCTTCCGGCGGTACAAAAGGTGCAACTCTCTAATTTAAAAGCGCATTTGTACAAACAAGTTCTGGCAAGTCTTCGCCTGCTCAAAAGTGCCGACAGTCTCGACCTGCAATTGAACGAGCAGTTCGACTATGCGCACATTCTTTACAAGAAAGGTTTGTTTCTGCAAAGCCTGAAAATTCTTGAGAAGACGAAGGAACTGGCAAAGGCCAATCAGAAGATGACCTTTCTGGCGCAAGCCATTGCGCTGGAAAAAAGAATCGAATCGCTGCACATTACCCGCAGCATGCAAGACCGTGCGGAAAGCCTTTCGGCAGAAGCATTGGAAGTGAGTACGCACATTGACATGGTGACGCGGCTTTCCAATCTGGCCATTCAACTTTACAGTTGGTACATCAAGCACGGGCACACCCGCGACGAAGAAGACGAAGCAGCCATTAAAACTTTCATGCAAACGCATTTGCCGGGCAACGCTTCGGCGCAGCAAGGCTTTTACGAAAAACTTTATCTCTACCAAAGCTTTACCTGGTATTCGTTTATCCGGCAGGACTGGGTAATGTATTACCGCTACACGCAAAAGTGGGTGAACCTTTTTGAGGAGCAACCGTTGATGAAACGGGTAGAAACAGGCCACTACATTAAAGGGTTGCACAATCTTCTGAACGCACTGTTTGATTTGCGTCACCACCAAAAATTAGATGACGCCATCAAGCGCTTGGAAACCTTTGCGCAGACAGAACGTGTGCAGGAAAACGACAACTTTCGCGTACAATCTTTTCTTTACGTGGTGCAGGCAAAAATCAACACGCATTTTTTAAAAGGAACGTTTAAGGAAGGCTTGTTATTGATACCGCACATCGAAGAAAAGCTCAAGGAGAATGCGGTTTTTATTGACCCGCACCGTGTGATGGTGCTTGATTATAAAATCGCCTCGCTTTACTTTGGCAGCGGCGATTTTGATACCTGCATTGACTACCTGCAGAAGATTATTAACGATGATGTGGGCCTGCGTTATGACCTGCAATGTTATGCACGGCTGCAACACTTGCTGGCACATTACGAATTGGGCAATTACGAGTTGGTTGAATACCTCTCGCGATCGGTTTACCGCTTCATGGCCAAGATGAAAAACCTGACCTTGCTGGAAGAAGAGATTCTCAAATTCCTTCGCCGTTCCTTCAGTCTTTCCCCCGATAAAATCAAGAAAGAATTGCAGGTGTTTTTGCAGCGCATCAAAAAGTTCGAACGCAACCGTCTTCAAACCCGGGTGTTTGTTTACTTGGACATTGTCTCATGGGTGGAGAGCAAAGTTTACCAACGTCCGCTTGCCGAAATCATTCACAAAAAATATTTAGCCGACCTGGTAAGACGCGAACACCGCATGATTGCGGCAAAAAATTCTGGCTCTTTATAAAAAATATTTTTACACACGCAACCGCCTGCCTTTTGAAGACGTATTAAGGGTTAACTTTAAGACACAAACCCTAAACGTGTCCCTTTTTGGCCCCTTTCATACAACTTGCAAGAAACACCAGCCGTTGCTCCGTGCCTTTTTAATGAGCCTCGCGGCTTGTTTTTTTTATGTAGAAATGATGGCGCAAGGCTGCCCGCCCAACATAGATTTTGAAGCGGGCAATTTCAACAACTGGACTTGCTACACGGGCTTTACGGCTTCGGTTGGCGGTGTCAACCAAATTAATCTTACGGTTTCTGGACCAACCTTCAACAGGCATACGATGTACACGGCCAGCACAGGCGAAACGGATCCTTATGGCGGCTTTTCGGTCCATTGCCCGAACGGGAGCCGGCACTCCATTCGTCTGGGCAACGACCAGGGAGGCGGCGAAGCCGAAGGCATTTCATACGAGTTTGCCATCCCTGCAAACCGCAACGAATATTCACTCATCTACCAATACGCGGTTGTATTTGAAGACCCGGTACACGAAGTATCGCAGCAACCGAGGATGGTAGTGGAAATAACCAACGTAACCGATAACGAAATAATATCCTGTTCGTCGCTCACCTTTATTCCGTTTGGAAACATTCTTCCCGGTTTTTTTGAATCATCCACCAAAGGACCCGACGGAACGCCGATATGGTGTAAGGATTGGTCGGCCGTTTCCATCAACCTTGACCACCTTGCCGGCAAAACCATCAAGCTTTTTTTTAAAACCGCCGATTGCACCTTCCGCCGGCATTTCGGCTATGCTTACATTGACGTAAACTCGGAGTGCAGCAGCGAATTTGTAGGCGCAACGTTTTGTGCAGATGATACAGCCGTCACCGTTACGGCGCCTTACGGTTATCAAAACTATACGTGGTACAACAACAACTTTACACAAGTACTGGGCAACGAACAAAGGCTGCGTTTTTATCCGCCGCCGCCTGTAGGAACAACGGTTGCTGTTGAAGTTATTCCCTATAATGGTTACGGTTGCATTGATACTTTGTATGCGCGGTTGGTGGATACGCTGAAGTTGCGTGCCCACGCAGGTTCAGACGCACTTTATTGCGGCAACGAACCGGTAATGATTGGCGAAAATCCCAAGCCCGAAGTGGTGTATAGTTGGAGCCCGGCCATCGGGCTTAGTGATCCGAATATTGCGGATCCGTTGGCAAGCCCGCAAACAACAACTACTTATTTACTTACGGTCCGAAGCAGCGGCGGTGGCTGCCGCAATCAGGACTCGGTAGTAGTTCGTTCTTCATCTCTCGACAGTACATTAACCGTGCTTGGCAAAACGGTTTATTGTTTGGGCAACGACGATAGCACCGTTTTAAATGTACAAGCGGCCGACAAAATACAATGGTATAAAAATGGCGTTCCTGTAACCGGCGCAAACAAGCCGCGTTACGAGGTTACACAGACAGGCTCTTACTCGGCGGTACTTTCAAGTAATCTTGGCTGCACCGTCAATACCCGGTCACAATCCGTATTGATTGACCAGGCAAAGCCTGGCATCACTTACCCTGTTGAATACGCTGCCATTAACCTCCCTTATTCATTGCAAGCCCGAACTTTTGGGACAAGCGTTTTATGGCAACCTTCCACTTATCTCGACAATCCTTCTTCTGTAACACCAATGTTTAAAGGTGCGACGGAACAATCTTACACTATCCGCATTGAAACCGTTACCGGCTGTGTTACGGTGGACACGCAATTGGTGAAAGTCGTACCGCAAGCCGACATCTTTGTGCCTACCGCGTTTACGCCAAACGGCGACGGAATGAACGATATTCTTCGCCCTGTACTAATGGGGATTAAGCAACTAACTTATTTCCGTATTTACAATCGCTGGGGACAATTGCTGCACGAAACAAGAATTGCCAGCGCAGAATGGGACGGCAAAGTAGGCGGTGTGCCGCAGCCAAGCGGCGTAGTTGTTTGGATAGCCGAAGGCATTGGTTCCGATGGACGCATTTACACCCGAAAAGGCACGAGTGTATTAATAAGATAAATCAGGACAAGTAACAACGTCTTCAAAGCGGGCACTCGATCAAAACCTGAAGAAGTTTATCTTTCATTATCACAAACAAATTTGCATTGCTCATCCCCAATCCAAAACAAACATCAGGCTCTCTTTAATAATTCCATTTCTGTTTGTTTAATGCCCAATTGCTGATCCAACTCATCCAACATATCGGCCACTTGTTTTTGGTTGATTCCTTCAGGATACATGGATAAGGTTTTTTTCATTGCTGTCATCACCGTGATCATTCCCAACTTGAAATACTTTTCATAATTCTCCATAGTCATTGAATTTTAATTCACACACGCAAGTAAAATTCCAAACAATATGCCAATGATAACAAACAGGCATTATGATAATTGCGGTCAATTTATCAGAAGTCAACTATCATTTACTTAGCAGAATGAACTGCATTTGTGAAACAGATTGCACATCAAAAAACAAAGATGAGCTTGTATAAAATTAATTTCGAATACGATTTTAATATTTTAGCTTAGATAGTGGTAAGCCAAACACTGTCCCAAAACCATTCTCTCACTCTAAAACCTAACGTTATGGCAAAGAAAAAAGCTTCACCAAACACAAATCCGAAAAACAATGGCGCCACTGCTACTTCAGCATCCGTTGAACAATTGCTCACAACGGCGTTGGAACGTGGCAGTGATACACTCGAAACCGGCCGTTACATTGTTACCTTCAAAGAAGGAGCCGGCGAAGCAGCACTGGATTCGTTTAGCAGCGAACACGGTTTGCGTGTTGCCGATGCTCGCGATTTCAAAGACCAAGCTGCCGTTTTAGAAGCCGCCGATGATGCCGATGTTTTTCATTTCCCGGAAATCGGCGCTGCACTCATTAGTGGAGGTGCCGCACAATCACGCAGCCTTACGGCACAAGCTGAACTGACTACAGACAGTCCGTACGAAACAATCGAACCTGAATACTTTGCTTTTTCCGACCAGGTAACCCGTGAATTTATGCGCACCTACGGCACCAAAACCGAAAAGACATCAGGTGATTTTTTGCGCGGCTTTTTGCAGGCAGCCGAAATGATCGCACGTGAATTTGGTTTTGATCAGGAAGGCGCCATTGAAGAAGGAGTAGAAGCCGAAGTGGTGGGTGCAACCTGGGGCTTGAATGTGTGCAAAGTGCCGCCGAGTGTTCGCAGCGGATTGGGCATCCGCGTAGCCGTTTTGGATACCGGCTTCGCTTTAAATCATCCCGACTTTATCGGACGGCCAATTGCAAGCGCAACGTTCGTAGGCCAGCCGGTACAGGATTTAAACGGACACGGAACGCATACTGCCGGCACTGCATGTGGACCCAAAGCACCCGCTGGTACAACACCGCGCTATGGAATAGGCTATCGTGCTTCGATGTTTATTGGAAAAGTTTTACAGAACAATGGTTCGGGTACAACGGCAACCGTATTAGCCGGCATGAACTGGGCCATCGCCAATCGCTGTCCCGTCATCTCCATGTCGCTCGGTGCACAAACAGGAGTACAAGCTGCTTACACCGCCGCCGGACAATCGGCACTAAACAACGGCCTTCTGATGATTGCCGCCGCAGGCAATGCTGCCGCACCAACCGGAGCTCCGGCCAATTCGCCAACCATCATGTCGGTAGCTGCACTTGACCAAAACCTGCGGCCCGCTTCCTTCTCGGATTTTGGGAAGATTGAAATTGCAGGTCCGGGCGTTGATGTCTTTTCTTCCTGGTACATGCCGGTACGTTACAAAATCATCAGCGGAACCAGCATGGCCACACCGCACGTTTCGGGTTGCGCTGCACTTTGGGCAGAAACTTCGCCCAATCTTCGTGCACTTAATTTGTGGAAGAAACTACAGGCAACAGCCAAGCATCTTCCATACCCCGCTACACGGGTTGGCGCAGGGCTTGTGCAGGCACCATAAGATGGTCGCTGCTTTAATTTTGTACCCGTTGGATTTTTTTTCAACGGGTACTTTCTTTAAAACCATTTTATGCCAGAAAAAAAACAATGGATTGTTGTCACCTCTGGTGACCAGTCTTTAAACGACATCGCCAAAGAGTTGGAAAAAAAAGGCTTCACAATTGATTCGAAACTTGAGGCCATTGGGCAAATTGTTGGTACAGGCACCGAGGACATGAAAACGCAAGCGATGAAAATAAAAGGCGTTTCTTCAATAGAACCATCGCACGAAATCAACATTGGGCCTCCAAACTCTGACCTTACTTGGTAGAGCGGTTTCTAGTTTACTGAATGCATGAGCAAAACAATTTGTTGGCTCGTGCTTTTTCTTTTTTTGTGAAAAATTGAAAGTGAAAAGTTGGCCGTGACTGCTTTGCAAATTGCTTGCAAAAAATACAATCAGCTATTTGCCTCCACGCAGTTTTTTAAACTGTCAAGAATGGTTCGCCAGTCGCCGGGGGCTTAACATCATTGCGTAATGTACTCGGGTGCCGATCAATATTGCCACACTTTCTCCGGAACGTAAATTGTGCTTTCAACATTAATGAGGATTTTGTTTGCTGTTTTCATGATGCGTTTAATTGATAGCGCAAACGCCTCTTGTAAAACGAGCAGAGTGCAATGACGGCAATTAAAAGGGCGATTACGAAGGCTTATATCAATAAGCAACTTGCAATAGGCAATTGGCAACCTGACAAAGACCCGACAGCGTTGCGTATTGCTTATTGGAAATTGCCGATTGCAAGTTGATATAGATTCCTCTTTAAGGAACCAGAGGACTTTCCTCGGCTTCTTTTTCCGGCTTTACTTCAATGGTGTCGCTGATGATGAAAACGCCTTTGGGAAAAATAGTGTTCATCAATTCCTGGTAACGTTTGGCCTCGTCGCGTGTTTGGTAATTGCCGGCCTTTAGCTTAAAGAAAGGCGATTGATAAGTAAGGTACGCTTTCTGGTCGGGGAAGTGCGTGTAGATTTTTGTTTTGGCAGCGATGGCTTCATCGCGGCTATTGGTATTGATGACGAGAAGCCGATAGCCGCGCATGGTATGTCCTGATGCTTTCTTTGCTGTGATGTTGATGTAAGCTTGTTTCTTCACCAGCAAATCAAGCCGCGGATCTTTGTGTACAATCACAGCCGGTCCATCATACGCAATTGTATCCTGTGCAAAACAAGCCGCGCCAACGAACAAGCAAAGAAGAAGAAGAAGTTTTTTCATGCGGAAACAATTTACGCCGATGGCTCAAAAATACGTCCGGGTTCAGCAGCGTTTTTGTTAAGGAAGAGAGGAAAATTGTAAAATGTAGAATGTAAAATATAGAACGCTGAATTTAAAAATGTCTTTCACTGATGAAGAGCTTTTGAAGAGCGACTTCTTTTTTGCGTTAGATTTCACTTAGTAATTCCCGCTGCCGCTTTCGCCTTTGACAATGGCAACGCCGGCACTGCAACCCAGGCGGGTGGCGCCGGCATCAATCAACTGCTGTGCAAATTCAGCGGTGCGAATGCCGCCGCTGGCTTTAATTTGAATGCTCGCCGGCAAATGTTTTCGCATGAGCTGAACCGCGTGTACCGATGCACCTTCGCCGCCAAAGCCAGTGGATGTTTTTAAAAACTGCACCGGGTAATGCTGATAGATTTCGCAACAGCGAACAATTTCTTCATCGGATAAAACGCCGCTTTCGATGATCACCTTCAAGGTTTTGCTTTTATCGCTTGTCAGTTTTGAAAGAACGCCGATTTCGGTTTCCACGTAAGCAAGGTCGTTGCTTTTAAACGCGGCGATATTCATCACCACGTCCAATTCATCAGCGCCTTCTTCTATGGCGATATTGGTTTCCTCCAATTTGGTTTTGTAATGATGATAGCCAAACGGAAAACCAATCACCGTGGCCACTTTCACTGCCGAATTTTCCAGCAGTTTTCTTGCGTCGCTTACAAAATACGGAGGTACGCAAACGGCCGCAAAGCTGTGGTGTACGGCTTCTTCGCAAATTTTGTCAACGTCAGCAATCGTGGTCGTGTTTTTCAAAATTGTATGATCAATAAATTGGGCTAACGACATGGGAAATACTGTATTTTTAAGGCCTCCGGTGTTGAACTCGAGACTGCGCAACACCTGCCTCAAAGTAAATCTAAAAACGTAACACATGAGAAGAACCAGACAATTTCTTTTGCTCTGTGGCGCTTCGCTTCTTTCACTCCTTGGCAAAACGCAAACGACGTTTCCTGTAAACGACGTCGCCGATCCGAAGTACACGCATTATGCGTTTACCGGCGCCACCATTGTAAAAGACGCGAACACCACCATCACAAACGCAACGCTGATTATTAAAGACGGAAAAATCGTGGCCGTTGGACAGGGCCTGAAAGTGCCCGACGGCGCCATTGAAATCAGCGCCAAAGGCAAGTACATCTATCCGTCGTTTATTGACATTTACAGCGATTACGGCACACCGCCCGTTCAGGCGAGACAAGGCGGCTTTGATTTTTTTGCCCGCGGACAAATTACCACCAACACCAAAGGCGCTTACGGCTGGAACCAGGCCGTACGCCCCGAAGTAGATGCCTATAAAATTTTTGCAGCCGATGAAGCAAAGGCAAAAACCTTGCGTGACCTTGGCTTTGGCACCGTGCTCACGCACGTAAAGGACGGCATTGCCCGTGGCACCGGAACGGTTGTTACCCTTGCCGATGAAAAAGAAAACCTGGCGATGCTAAAGCAAAGGGCTTCAGCAAATTATTCCTTCAACAAAGGCTCGTCCACGCAAAGCTATCCCGGTTCGATGATGGGCATGATTGCGCTGTTGCGCCAAAGCTACCTGGATGCGCAATGGTACAAATCGGGCGGCGCTTCAAAGGAAGGTGTGAACCTGAGTTTGGAAGCCTGGAACAACAACCAAAACCTGCCGCAAATTTTTGATGCGGGTGATAAATGGAACGACCTGCGTGCTGACCGCATTGGCGACGAAGCCGGCGTACAATACATCATCAAAGGCGGCGGCAACGAGTACCAGCGTATGGACGATATGAAGGCGACAAAAGCCACGTTCATTCTCCCGCTGAACTATCCGCAGGCGCAGGATGTGGAAGATCCAGCCGATGCACGTTTTGTTTCGTTGACTGATTTAAAAAATTGGGAGTTGGCGCCAACAAATCCTGCAGCCTTTGAAAAAGCAGGCATCCCGTTTTGCTTAACCACTTCGGATTTGCGGGATTCCAAAACCTTTCTAACAGCCGTTCGCACCGCCATTAATTATGGACTGAGTGAGAAAGCTGCAATGATTGCGTTGACAAAAACACCCGCTGAAGTTTTGGGGATTTCGAACATGGTGGGAAGTTTGGAAGCTGGCAAACTCGCCAACTTTTTAATCACCAGCGGGCCAATTTTTGGCGAACGCACAACTATCTATCAAAACTGGATTCAAGGCATCAAGCACAACGTAAAAGACGAAGTGTACAACGAGATGCGCGGCAAATACAATCTTGTATTGACAACGCCATCCGGCACCGCGAATTACCTGTTGGATTTTAAAACGCCAACGCAAGCAACGACGCTGTTGGGCAAAGACACCGTTACATCCCGCTTTTATTATGACGGCCGCAACGTTCGCATTAACGTGGCGCCCGAAAGAAGAGGCGATGCAAACCTTCGCCTGACGGGAACCGTGAACGGCAACGAATGGACGGGATACGGCGAAGACAGCGCAGGCAATCGCTTTACCTGGTCTGCACGTTATTCGGCCACGCAAGATTCAATAAGGGAAAGAAGAGACAGTGCAAGAAAACGTCCGATGGTTTTAGGAAAAGTTACGTATCCTTTTCTGCCTTATGGTTGGGAAGAAGGGCAGATGCCAAAGCAAGAAACGATTCTGATTAAAAACGGAACGGTGTGGACAAGCGAGGATGCCGGCATCTTGCAAAACACCGATGTGCTGTTGAAGAACGGCAAGATTGCAGCCATCGGAAAAAATCTTTCTGCCGAAGGTGCAAGAGTGATTGATGCAACGGGCAAATTTGTAACGCCGGGCATCATTGACGAACACTCGCACATCGCGGCTGCATCCATCAACGAAGGCGGGCAAAGTGTAACGTCCGAAGTTCGCATCGCTGACAACCTGAATCCGGATGACATCAATATCTATCGCCAGTTGAGCGGTGGTGTAACGACATCGCACATCTTACACGGTTCTGCCAACACCATTGGTGGACAAACGCAATTGATCAAATTGCGTTGGGGCGCTGATGACGAAGGATTGAAGTTTAAAGGCGCCGATGGCTTCATCAAATTTGCTTTGGGCGAAAACGTAAAACGTTCCCCCACGCAAGCCGGCCAAAACAATCGTTTCCCTGATACCCGCATGGGCGTAGAGCAAGTGTTGGAAGATGCGTTCACAAGAGCAAAAGATTACGAACGTGAATGGAAGACATACAACAACAGCGGCAAAAAGAGTCCTGCGCCTCGCCGCGATTTGGAACTGGATGCGTTGGCTGAAATTTTAAACAACAAACGCTTCATTACTTGTCACTCGTATTTGCAAAGCGAGATCAACATGGCAATGCACATTGCCGATAAAATGGGCTATCACTACAACACCTTCACGCACATTTTGGAGGGCTACAAAGTAGCCGATAAAATGAAGGCACACGGTGCAAACGCTTCTACTTTCTCTGATTGGTGGAACTACAAAATGGAAGTCGTTGATGCCATTCCTTACAATGCTTACCTGATGCAGAAAGCCGGTTTGAACGTAGCCATTAATTCTGATGATGCGGAAATGGCAAGACGCTTAAACCAGGAAGCTGCCAAAAGTGTGAAGTACGGCGGCATGACGGAAATTGATGCGTTGAAAATGGTCACTATCAACCCTGCAAAAATGTTGCACGTTGACAAACAAGTTGGCAGCATCAAAGTGGGCAAAGACGCAGACGTTGTTGTTTGGAGCGATCATCCGTTGAGCATTTATGCAAAATCGCTCTACACCATTGTTGACGGAACAATTTATTTCGACCGCGAGAAAGATGCACAAATGGAAAAGCAAATTGCTGCAGAAAGAATGCGCATCGTGAAAAAGATGAACGGCGAAAAGCAACGTGGAATGCCGGTTCAATCGGTTCAACCAAGTTACCAGGTAATCCAAACTTGTGGCGAAGACCATCATGCCTTTGGCATACTGGCTGTAGAAGACGGCAATTAATTGTTCACTTGTTCACGTGTTTACATGTTCACTTGTTAGTTTCTTCGTATGGCAACGTTTAAAACATTTGAAGAAATACACGCTTGGCAAAAGGCGAGGGAGTTGAATATGCTTGTTGGAAACTTTATTGACTCCGGCAGGTTTAAAAGCAACTTCCGGCTGATCAACCAAATTGAAGGATCCGCCGGTTCAATTATGGACAATATTGCCGAAGGCTTTGAACGAAGCGGTAACAAAGAGTTTCTTCAATTTTTATATATCGCCAAAGGATCATGCGGAGAGTTTCGCTCACAACTCTATCGAGCGACGGATCGTAATTACATCCAGAAACCGGAATTTGATGAACTCTTTGCTTTGTCTAAAGAAATCATTAACTGGTTACAAAAGCTTATTGATTACTTGCAAACCTCTGAACTCAAAGGAACGAAGTATATGACCCGAAAGGAAGACAACAAGTGAACAGGTGAACAGGTAAACATGTGAACAAAAAATAAAATCAATGAAAAAAATATTTTTAAGTTTCTCTGCTTTGTGTTTTTTGATGACTGTTCGTTCACAGGAAACAATAGCACCTGCGCCAAAGCAATCGCAACCGATAGTGATTACCAATGCCACTATTCACGTTGGCAACGGACAAGTGATTAACAACGGCTCTATCGTTGTGGTTAATGGAAAGATTACGGCCGTGGGTGCAAGCGTAACACCGCCAGCCGGCGCGAAAACAATTGACGCACAAGGCAAGCAGGTTTATCCCGGTTTGATTTTAGCCAACAGCAATCTTGGTCTTGTTGACGTGAACTCTGTTCGAGCAACGAGTGATGTTCGCGAGATTGGCGACATGAATGCGAGCATTCGCTCCATCATTGCTTACAATGCCGAGAACAAGGTCATCAACACTCTCCGGCCAAGCGGTATTCTATTGGCGCAGGTTGCACCCGAAGGCGGCATGTTGAGCGGCTCATCTTCTGTGGTGCAATTGGATGCATGGAACTGGGAAGATGCCGCATACAAAACCGACAACGGCCTTCATTTCAACATGCCTTCTTTTCTTCCACGCCCACGCTTCGGCTTTGGCGGCGGTGGCGGCCGTGGCGCGGGTGGAGAAGCGCCTGCCGATCCGGTAAAAGAAGCCTTGGAAAAGATTGATGGCTTCAAGGCTTTTCTTCGCGAAGCAAAAGCTTACAACGGCGTGAAGAAGCCGGAGGAAACAAACCTGAAATACGAGGCCGTAAAAGGCTTGTTTGATCGTTCGCAAAAATTGTTTGTTCACGCAAGCACGGTGAAGCAAATTTTGGTGGCGGTTGATATGGCGAAGGAGTTTAATCTTGACATGGTGATTGTTGGTGGTGAAGACAGTTGGCAAGTTGCCGACCTGTTGAAGCAAAACAACATTTCGGTTATTTTAAGCCAGCCGCACAGCCTTCCGATACTTCCCGATGACGACGTGGACCAGCCTTACAAAACGGCGGCGCTTTTGCAAAAAGCCGGCGTCAACTTTGCCATCAATGACGATGACGGACAAACCCGCGGCCGCAATCTTCCGTTTAACGCAGGCACTGCTGTGGCTTATGGATTAACCAAGGAACAAGCGCTGGCCGCCATCTCACTTAATGCGGCAAAAATTTTGGGCGTGGGTGATAAAACCGGTAGCATCGAAGTAGGCAAAGATGCCAACATCGTTATCAGCACCGGCGATATTTTAGACATGCGCACCAACAACATCACGCAGGCTTTTATTCAGGGCCGCGAGATTAGTTTGGAAAGTCATCAAACCCAGTTGTACGACAAGTACAAAAAGAAATTGGGCGTGAAAGACGCATTTTAAACAGAAAGAGGATGAGCAATCATCCTCTTTTTTTAACCGTATTTATTTATTTTTAGAAATGCACCGTTTTAAAATTTTTCTTGTTGCCTTTATTTTTCTTGTTGCCTTTTTACTGTTTCATTTTTATGCATCCGCGCAAAAGCTTTATTATCCCGATTCGGTTTGGCTGCACAAAAAGCCTGAAGAATTGCGGATGAGTGCGCAGGCGGTTGACAGTGCCGTATCCTTTGCGCTTCGCAACGAATCGAAAACAGATTATGATTTGCGCATTGCCAATTTAAAGGCTTACGCTAATGAACCCGCTTACCGGATGCTTGGGCCCATGAAAGAACGCGGCAAGCCTGCAGGGCTCATTATCAAAAACGGATACATCGTTGCCGAATGGGGCGATGCAAACCGCGTGGATATGACCTTCAGTGCTACCAAATCTTATCTCTCTACAGTAGCCGGCTTGGCTCTTGATGCGAGGCTGATAAAAACCATTGACGACAAAGTAGCCGCATACGTAACAGATGAAAAATTTGAGGGCGGGCACAATGCAAAAATTACGTGGCGACATTTGCTTACGCAATCTTCCGACTGGTCGGGTTGTTTGTTTGACGTTTGTGATTGGGCCGATCGTCCGCCGAAAACCGGCGGCATTGACAATTGGAGGAACCGCAAATTGAACGAACCGGGCACGGTGTTCAAGTACAACGACGTGCGGGTGAATTTAACCGCTTACGCCTTGTTGCAGGTTTGGCGAAAGCCTTTGCCAATGGTGCTGAAAGAAAAGCTGATGGACCCGATTGGCGCTTCCACAACCTGGCGTTGGTATGGCTATGAAAATTCTTTTGTGAACGTTGACGGCCTGATGATGCAATCGGTAAGTGGTGGCGGTCATTTTGGTGGTGGTCTTTTCATCAACACATTTGACCAGGCTCGCTTTGGCTTGCTGTTTTGCCGCAAGGGAAAATGGAAAGAGCAGCAATTGATTTCTTCGCAATGGACAGACGCCGTGCATCAATCTTCCTTTGCCAACAAATCTTATGGCCTCATGTGGTGGACCAATGCGGAAAACCATCTTGGCAATGTTTCAAAAAACATTTACGCGGCCGAAGGCTTCGGTGGAAATTTTGTGGTGGTGGACAGCGAAGATGACCTGGTGATTGTTGCCCGCTGGTTAGAGCCATCGAAGATTGGCGAAATGATACAAATTGTGGTGAATTCTTTGCAAAAGAAATAACGGCAAAGTCCTTTTGACATCCTTTATACAAATAAAAAAGCGGTCAAAGTTGACCGCTTTTTGTTTATCGTTTTGCGTTTTATTGCCCAAGGTTCAGCGGAACGGTGTACGCTTCGCCATAGCCGGGATAAACGCCCGTTACCCTTACCGTACCGAAACGATTTTGCAATGCTTCGTTTAAGTCATCCAGACTGCTGATCTCCATTTCACCTTCACTGGTAATGATACCCGTAATCACAAAGCCCGGTTGTATTTTGGCATTCGCCAATACGCCTGTCGGGTTTATCTTGTTCACGATCACGCCGCCTCCAATTCCGTAACGCGATGCTTTGGTTTTATCCAGCGTTGCCAGATCGCCGCCGAGTCGTGCGCTGATGTTGGTAACGACGGGTGTTGCTTTCTTTGTTAGTGTAATTTGGGTAGTGAGTTCCTTGCCGTTGCGCATGTACGTTACGGGCACTTTGTCGCCGGGACGGAAGCCTGCAATTTGTGCGCTCATCTGCATACCCGAAGCAACGGGAGTGTTGTTTACTTTGGTGATCACGTCACCTTTTTTAAGACCGGCAGCATAAGCGCCACCGTCCGTAGGAACTTCTGAAACGTAAACGCCTTCAATGTTTGTGGGGATGCCGAGGCTTTTGATTTGTTCGTCGTTCAAGCCATCGGTAGGAATGTAGCTTACGCCGAGGTAACCTCTTTGTACGTCGCCAAACTGAATGATGTCGCCCACAATTTTTTTAATGATGTTCACCGGAATGGCGAAGGAATAACCGGCGTAGGTTCCGGTAGGCGCAAGAATGGCGGAGTTAATGCCGATGAGCGTTCCGTCGCTGTTTACCAACGCGCCGCCACTGTTGCCCTGGTTCACGGCCGCATCGGTTTGAATAAAGGATTCAATCGGCGTCTCGCCCTTCTTCGTATTGCGTTTGTTGATGTCAATGGTGCGTCCCGTTGCCGAAACAATGCCGGCGGTAACGGTGGCATCAAGCGTCAGCGGGTAACCGATAGCCAGTACCCACTGTCCGAGTTTTATTTGATCAGAATTGCCGTAAACAAGGAAAGGAAGTTTGCTGCCGTCAATTTTCAAAACGGCAATGTCGCTGTTGGGGTCGCGGCCAATGACTTTTGCTTTAAAGGTCTTGCGGTCCGACATGGTTACGGTAATCTCGTCCGCAACGTTGCCGTTGGCTTCGTTTGTAATCACGTGGTTGTTGGTCACAATGTAACCGTCTTCGCTAATGATAACGCCACTGCCCGACGCTCTTTGCTCGGGAATGATGTTGGGGCCGTAATCGTTAAAGAAGTTGTCGAAAAAATCATCCAGGTTGCTGCGGCGTCGCGGCAGGTCGTTGGAAATTTTTTTTGCGGGAATTTTTGTTTTGATGTGAACCACGGCGGGAGCTGCGGTGGCGGCAGCTTTTGTCAGGTCAACGGGATCGGCGGGGGAATAAACTTTCCCGTCAAAGTAGCCTGCATAATTAGCAGGCAAACCGTTTTCTGCTGTTCCCACACCGGCCACAGGGTTGCGGGTGAATTTGTTGTACAGTGCCACGCTTCCTACTGCCGAAGTGGCGCTGATGGCAACGATCAACAAGACTTGTTTAAATTTCATAGTTCGTTTGCTTTATCGGTGAGTTAAGTGTTTCAAAATACATGCCTTTGCCCGACAAAATAACAATGTGTCAGTTCAAATACGTTACCGTTCGGCCAGTTTAACAAATACTACAAGTTTCGTACTTCTTTTACGGTCTCTTGTATCAAACTATACCTCAACTTAACGACAGCAAAAACTCCACCGTGTCCACGCCGTCGGCAAAGTCGCAGATGCTGGGTTGCTGCGCTGCGCCAAAAGCAACGGAATCTTTGCTCACTACGCATTGGATTTGTTCTGTGTCTTTCAACCGCTGCTTAAGACTTTCCCAATCGGAGTAGTATTCATAATTTAATTGGCTGATGGGAGAGAAGACCGAACTGTCTTCTACCAGCAAAAGACTCTCGTTGCTCATGTAGGGCTTGTGATTGAGCAAAAGAATTGCCAGGTGATAATCGTAATTGTTTTTGTATTTCTGGTAATCGGTTAAATAATCGTATTTCTCAAAGACGGTGAGCAGCCGTTCAAAATTGAAGTTGCGCGGCACAAAAATCTTCGTCACGTTGCGGCAACCCAAACCAAAAAATTGATAAACGTCATCGGCGAGTGCTGCAAGCTCTACGTCTGTTTCATTTCCGGTTAAAACAGCAACAGAGGTTCGGTTCTTGCGAATGATGTGCGGGTATTTGCTAAAATAATATTGAAAATAAGTAGAGGAATTGTTGCTGCCCGTAGCAATGTAAGCATCGCAACCTTTAAGCATCTCGCTAACAGTGAAATAAGGTATTGCGTCCGGGTTTAATTCTTTCAGTTTTTTAATCAGGAAAGTGACAAGCGCCTCGTCTTTTGACGAAGGTTTTATCATTGCGTAATGTCCCGTCAACAAAGTGCACATCAGGTCGTGAAAGCCCACCAGCGGAATGTTGCCCGCCATCACAATGCCTACTTTTTTTGGCTGCAAAGGTTCGGTGATTTTGTAGCGGCCGATCAGGCCTTGCAGCGCTTCTTCGGATAGAAACTGTTCAACGATGTTGTTGACCGAAAGATTAATAAACTCAGGAATGAACCAGGGGTTTTCGGCCGTCGCTTTCCGTTTTGCATTTTGCCAGCCTTCGTCATCCGAAGCCATAAGGCTTCCGAGCCTTATCAACAAATCTTTTCTTTCTTGTAAATTCATTCCCCGCGATTATTTTTGTTGCAAAACTACTTCACAACAAAGCAACGAAGACTTATGGCTATAAAGATTACCGAAGAATGTATCAACTGTGGCGCCTGCGAACCGGAATGCCCGAACAACGCGATTTATGAAGGCGGCGTGGAATGGGCCATCGCCGATGGTACTTCCGTAAAAGGTGATTTTACTTTAATTGACGGAACCGTTGTTGACGCCGCCCAACGCAATGCCCCGATCGCTGTGGATACCTACTATATTGTTCCCACTAAATGCACGGAGTGCCAAGGCTTTCACGAAGAACCGCAATGCGCGGCGGTGTGTCCCGTGGACTGCTGCGTACCCGACGAAATGTACCGCGAAACCGTGGAAGAATTGCTGGCAAAAAAAGAACGGATGCATTGATAAACGCATTACCTTTAGTTCACAAACCTCAAGGCAGTTCCCAACTGCTTAATTCAAACAGGTGATATTTCCTGTTGTAAAAAGGTGAAGATCTCAACAGACTTCACCTTTCTTATTTCCTGCTCTTCGTGCGGTGCAAAAGCTTCAATTTTGCAAAAGAATTATCCCGGCATGAAATACGTTGATGCAACAGTTGAAGAAGTAAACGAAGCCTTGCTTCAATCAGCGAAAGCCTTTCAGCTTTACGGCAAGCGGAGCCTAAAGGAGAGAGCAAATTTTCTTTACGCGGTGGCCGAAGAAATGAAGAACATTTCTTCCGAATTGTTATCCATTGCGCAAAAAGAAACACACCTTGATGAAGCACGGCTAAAGGTTGAACTCAATCGCACACTTTTTCAACTGACTTCGTATGCCGATGCCTGTGCCGAAGGTACATGGCTTGACTTGCGCATTGACACCGGCGATAAGGCTCGCAATTCGCCGAAGCCTGATTTGCGCAAAATGCTCGTGCCGCTTGGCCCTGTTGTGGTCTTCGGGGCGTCCAATTTTCCCTTTGCTTATTCCACGGCCGGCGGCGATACCGCTTGTGCGTTGGCGGCTGGTTGTTCCGTCATCATCAAAGCGCATCCCGCACACGCCGGAACATCAGAACGGGTTGCAGCAGCGGTTCAAAAAACCGCCAAGAAACAAGGCTTGCCCGAAGGCATCTTTTTGCATTTACACGGTGCGGGTTTTGAAGTTGGAAAAGCGTTGATTCAACATCCGCTCACCAAAGCCGTTGGCTTTACGGGTTCGTTTGAAGGTGGCAAAGCCCTGTTTGATTTGGCTGCACAGCGCAATGAACCCATTCCTGTTTTTGCCGAAATGGGCAGCGTGAATCCCGTTTTTCTCCTGCCCCAAAAATTGGCAAATGAAACCGGCAAACTGGCTTCCATGCTGGCGGCTTCCATCACGCAAAGCGTTGGACAGTTTTGCACAAATCCGGGAATTTTAGTAGGCGTAAAAAGCAAGGTGCTTGACGAATTCAAAGAATTCTTGGGGGAGCAAATAAAGCAGACTTCACCCACATCAATGTTGCATCCCGGTATTGCCAAAAGTTTTCAAAAGAACAGGGCAAAAGCAATTGAAGAAGGCGCAGTAGTTGTTGCAACAAATGAGGCCGACGTTGAAGAAGACGAAAGCATTCCCACGCTTGCTGAAGTTCCGGCTGAACAATTTTTACAAAATACTCTTTTGCACAAAGAAGTTTTTGGCCCTTATTCTTTGTTGGTTGAATGTGCAACAAAGGAAGAGATGTTGGAAGTGGCAAAAGCAATCGAAGGCCAATTAACCTGCACGTTGATGGCAACCGATGAAGAAGCGAATAAAAATTCTGAATTGATTGACGCATTGAAAGAAAAATGCGGACGCTTTGTTTTTAACGGCGTACCCACGGGTGTGGAAGTGGCGTTGAGCATGCAACACGGCGGCCCGTATCCCGCTACCACCGACAGTCGTTTTACCGCTGTCGGCGCCGACGGCATCAAACGTTTTGCACGGCCTTTGTGTTTTCAAAACTGGAACAACGATCTTCTGCCTGATGAACTGAAGAATGAAAACCCGCTCGGCCTTTGGCGCACCGTTAATAATGTGCTAAGCAAAGATCCGGTTAACGCCGATTAAAGACCGCACTATAATTTTACGGCATGTTTGCTGCAAAACACATCCCTTACAACCAAACCACGAGCTTTTCGAAAATTGTAACAGGCTATCTCGGCGGCACGGAATCCTTGCGTCCCTTTTACGGTCAGCCGCCAACACTTGAAGGCATTCGGGAAAAGCTGAAAGAACGAAGCGGAAAAGCGATCGACCGTGAGATGTTGGTCAGCGTATTAAAGCAGCAATACGAAGGCATGAATGCTTCGGCAACCGTGCAGCAGAACATTGAAAGCCTTTTGTCTTCCAATACGTTTACGATTACCACTGCGCACCAACCGAATTTGTTTACCGGGCCTTTGTATTTTCTCTACAAAATTTTACACGTCATCAAACTCGCGGCAAGCCTGAACGAACAATGTCCTTCCAACCGTTTTGTTCCGGTTTATTACATGGGTTCGGAAGATGCGGACTTTGCTGAGTTGAATCACACATACGTTGACGGAAAAAAAATTGAATGGAAGAAAGAACAAAGCGGCGCGGTGGGCCGCATGGTAGTTGACAAGACCTTGGTGCAATTGATTGACGAACTGGAAGGACAATTGAGTGTGGAAGAAAAAGGCGCCGAAGTGATCCAACTTTTGCGGAAGGCTTACATAAACGGTAAAACCATTCAGGCCGCAACGTTTGAACTGATCAACGAATTGTACGGTTCGTACGGACTTGTGGTGCTCATTCCCGATCATCCGTTGTTGAAGGCACAAATGAAAGACTTGTTTGCCGATGATTTGTTTGCCAACAAACCATTTTCGATTGTGCAGAAAACATCGGAAAGAATCAGTGAAAACTATCACGCACAAGCCTATCCGCGTGAGATAAATTTATTTTACCTGAAAGATTCAATCCGCGAACGCATTGAAAAAAAAGAGGACCGCTTCTTTGTGCTGAACACCGAAATTTCTTTCACCGAAGAAGAATTAAAAAACGAATTAAACGAGCATCCCGAACGCTTTAGTCCGAACGTGATTTTGCGGGGCATTTACCAGGAAACAATCTTGCCAAATCTTGTTTTTGTCGGCGGTGGCGGCGAACTGGCTTATTGGCTTCAATTAAAAGATTTGTTTGAGACCTACGGTGTTTCATATCCAGTGCTGGTCTTGCGCAATTCATTTTTGGTTATCGAAGAAAAGTGGAAGAAAAAAATTGAACGCCTCGGCATTTCGACCCAACAACTTTTTTTGCCGGAAGAAGAACTGATCAAAGTGCTTGTAAAAGAAAGAGCCGAGCACCCGGTTTCACTGAACGGAAATTTTGAAACTGCCGTTGAACTTTATGGCCGCATTAAAGAGCAGGCAACAAATGTTGACGCAACGTTATCGCAACACGTTGCGGCTATACAGGCACGTTCGTTGAAAGCCTTGCAGGAACTTGAAAAGAAAATGCTTCGCGCCGAAAAGCGCAAGCACACGGATTTGCAATCACAGGTGCACAAAATAAAGGCGACGCTTTTTCCCAACAACGGCTTGCAGGAAAGAGTTGAAAATTTTAGCCGGTTTTATGCAAAGTGGGGAAGAAGTTTTATCGAGGAGTTGTATAATAACTCATTAACGTTGGAGCAACAGTTCACAGTGCTTGAAGAACGCGGCTAAACAGTTTTCATTTTCTCCACCTTCTTCATTACTTCATCGCTCAACGACTGCTTGTAATCCGCTATCCGTTTGCTCACTTCTTCGTCAAAGCTGCCGATGATTTGCGCCGCAAGAATGCCCGCGTTTTTTGCGCCGTTTAACGCAACGGTTGCCACAGGCACACCGCCGGGCATTTGTAAAATCGAAAGCACCGAATCCCAACCGTCAATGGAATTGCTTGATTTGACGGGCACGCCAATCACGGGCAAGGTCGTAAGCGAAGCCACCATGCCGGGCAAATGCGCCGCACCACCGGCGCCGGCAACAATCACTTTTAAGCCACGGCTTTTCGCCGACGTTGCGTAGTCAAACATCCATTGTGGCGTGCGGTGTGCGGAAACAATGGTAAGCTCAAACGCAATTTGGAATTGCGTGAGCATGTCGGCAGCGGCTTGCATTACGTTTAAATCGCTATCGCTGCCCATGATGATACCGACGAGCGGTTTTGTTTCAGCCATCAAAAAAGTTTCAACGAAAATAAAGCATCAGACAAGAAGCTATCTCACCAAATCTCCACGCAACCGAAGCAACTCCGTTTCCGCCGCTTTTAAATTATACCGTGCGTTAATTAAATTGGTGATGGTGGTGGAAACATTTTCTTCGGCCTGTCGCAGTTCAATGAAGGTTGTTTTTCCCAGGCGGTAACGTTCGCGTTCGATGAATAAATTTTCTCTCGCAAGGCCTACGCTTGAGTCAAGTGTTTCCACTACTTGGCGTTGCGCTTCGTAACTGCGGAAAGAATTTATAAGATTAGTGTTGAGCAACGACGTTTGGCTTTCGTATTGGAGTTCGTGGTAGCGCACCGTCAGTTCGGCTTGCCGTATTTGCTGCCGCACCGTAAAGTTGTTCAGGATTGGGACCGTAGCCGTGATGCCGTAATTAAATCCTTTGTTTAAGTTGAACAGCGGCGAAAATTGATTAATCACCTGGTTGTTGCTGGTGCGGCTAAAGTTATAGGCAGAGATGAGCGAAACGGTGGGATAACGTTGCGCCTTTACTAACCGCACGTTTAATTCCGCTGCTTTAATGTTGGCTCTCGTCAGTTGCAAATCGGGTGTGGAAAGATTGCTTAACAGGGCCGCCAAAACCAAATCGCTTCGCACGGGAATGGTGTCGGAAACTTTGTAATTAACCGAAGGAGCGGTATTCATCAATTCATTCAAGGTTTGCCGACGCTGGTCAATCAAAGCAAGTTGATTTAACTGCGCGGCTTTGCTGTTGTTAAAATCAATTTTCGCTTGCAGCACATCAGGCTTAATGCCAACGCCGATGTCGAATTTGTATTGGGCCAATTTCAAGCGGTCGGATGCCAACTGCATTTGTTCTTCCACGTTTCGCAGTTGCTGCTGTTGGCGTACAATGTCGTAATAGGTTGTAACAACGTTTGCCACGGTATTGATGACGGCACTCTTCACCACAAGATTTCCCTGTTCAACCGCAATGTCCAACTGGTTGCGTAGCAAAAACATCCGAAAGCCGTCAAACACCGTCCAGTTAAGGTTTATTGATGCCGTGAGGCTGTTGGATTTAATTCCTTTCCGCTCTTTTTCCGAACCGTCGGCAAGCGTTTGCCGCTGGTTGTTGTTGTTGGCGAGATAGGTACCGTTGCCGTTCAGCCGCGGATAAAAACCTGCATTGCGGTACAAGTAATTAATAGCCGCAACGGCCGAATCCTGCCGCGAAAGTTGAATGTCGTAATTGTTACGAAGAGCATAAGCAACCGCTTCTTCCACTGTCAGCGAATCCTGTTGCGCAAGTCCCTCTTTGCCTGCGACGGCAATAACGAGCAAGAAAAAAAATCGTTTCATCATGCGTTTAGTATCGTGCTTTCTCGGCTTCAACCGCTTCTTTTTCTTTGTCCATTTCATCCAGCGGGTTTCGTTTGTGCTTTGATGAAAGATAAGAATACATGGCCGGTATAACGAACAAGGTTAAGACAAGTGAAAAAATGATTCCGCCAATGATGACAATACCCAGCGGAATGCGGCTGGTGGCTGCTGCGCCCAACGACAGCGCAATGGGCAAGGCACCCAAAGCCATCGCCAGAGACGTCATTAAAATGGGGCGCAAACGTTGGGTAGATGCGTAAATGGCCGCGTCCGTTTTGCCCATTCCTTTTTCGCGGTTTTGGTTGGCAAACTCCACAATCAAAATGCCGTTCTTGGTTACAAGGCCAATGAGCATGATCATGCCGATTTCGGAAAAGATGTTGAGCGTTTGCCCAAACACCCACAGCGATAAAAGCGCACCGGCAAGGGCCAGCGGCACGGTAATCATGATGATGAACGGATCAATGAAACTTTCAAATTGCCCGGCCAAAATGAGAAAGATTAAACCAAGCGCCAAAAAGAAAGCAAAGCCAATGTTGCTGCTGCTTTCGGCGTATTCACGTGAAGAGCCGGCAAGGGATGTTGAAAAGGTATCGTCAAGCAAAGGCTTTGCAATGCGTTCCATTTCGGCAATGCCGTCTCCGATGGTTTTTCCGGGTTGTAGCCCTGCAGATATGGTGGCTGATTTAAAACGGTTAAAGTGGTAAACAGTCGAAGGCGTGGTGGCTTCGGTAAAGCTTACTACGTTATCAAGACTGATCATTTGGCCTGAACTGTTGCGCACGTAAATGTTTTTCAAATCCGTTGGGTCATCGCGGTCGTTGCGGGCCACTTGTCCAAGCACCTGGTATTGCTTTCCTTCTTTGGTAAAATAGCCAAGCCGCCTGTTGCTCAGGGCAAGGTTCAGGGTGTTGGAGATGTCTTGTACGGATACGCCAAGCTGCGAAGCTTTTAAGCGGTCAACTTCAATGCGCAGTTCGGGCTTGTTGAATTTTAAATCTGCGTCGGCTTGCATCAACACGTTGCTTTTGTTCACCTCTTCCAAAAAGCGTGGCAGCACTTTGGCCAGCTTGTCGAAGTCGTTGTTTTGAATCACAAACTGAACCGGCTGTCCGCCGCGGCGGTTTTGCTGAATGGTTTGTTCTTCGATAGCCACGGCCCGTCCTTCGCTGAACTTTGGAAGGTTGCGGTTGATCATGGCGACGATTTCTTTTTGCGAACGGTTGCGGTCCTTTGCATCAACCAGCGTAGCCCGCACAAAACCTGAGTTGGCGGCACCGCCCGAAGAACCCGGCGCGGTCAGCGACAACACCGTTCGTTTTTCCGGAACAGAATCCAACACAAGGTTTGTTATCTTGTCAATGTAGGCATCGGTGTATTCGTACGAGCTTCCTTCAGGAGCTGTAATCTGCAAACGAAACTGGCTGCGGTCCTCCATCGGCGCCAGTTCGGACTGCAACGATCCGCCAATAAAATAAATGATGATACCACAGATGGCAACGATGACAAAGGCAATCCAGCGCACCCGCATAAAGCCCGTAAGCAGTGCCTTGTAACCGTTCTCCATACCGCGGAAAAACGGTTCGCTTTTGCGGTAAAACCACGAGTGCTTGTGCACGTTTCTGGTCAGCTTTACGTTCAGCACCGGCGTAAGCGT
Source organism: Flavisolibacter ginsenosidimutans (assembly GCF_007970805.1). Classification (GTDB taxonomy): domain Bacteria; phylum Bacteroidota; class Bacteroidia; order Chitinophagales; family Chitinophagaceae; genus Flavisolibacter; species Flavisolibacter ginsenosidimutans. The sequence continues at coordinate 308,097 of NZ_CP042433.1, forward strand.
GAGTGATACGAAAGCGGAAATCAAAACCGCACCGGCCACCACGATGCCGAACTCGCGGAACAGTCGTCCGACAAAGCCCTGCAAAAAGATGATGGGTAAAAACACCACGGCCAGCGTTATGGAAGTAGCGATAACGGCAAAGTAAATTTCTTTTGAACCGGCAACGGCAGCCTTGTATTTGTTCATGCCGCCTTCCATTTTTTTGAAAATGTTTTCCGTCACCACAATGCCGTCGTCCACCACCAAGCCTGTTGCCAGCACGATGGCAAGCAGCGTGAGCACGTTGATGGTGAAGCCGCAGATGTACATGATGAAGAAAGCGCCGATCAACGACACCGGGATGTCAATCAGCGGGCGAAAGGCAATGGCCCAGTCGCGGAAGAAAAGGTAAATGATGACCACCACGAGGATGAAGGAAATGGCCAGGGTTTCTTCCACTTCCGAAATGGAGTTCTTGATAAATTTTGTTTGGTCAAGCGCAATGTTCAGCGTGAAGTCGGCGGGGATTTCTTTCTTTAATTGATCGAGGCGTTTGTAAAATTCATCCGAGATGGAAACGTAGTTGGAACCGGGCTGCGGAATGATGGCAAGCGCAATCATCGGGATGTTGCTTTCACGCAGGGAACTCTCTTCGTTCTCGGGCCCAAGTACGGCTTCGCCGATGTCGCGAACGCGGATGTCGCTGCCGTTTTGGGTTTTAATGATGATGTTGTTGAACTCCTCTTCGGTATTCAATTGGCCAAAAGTGCGCACAATTAATTCGGTTGTATTTCCCGACAGCTTGCCGCTCGGAAGTTCCACGTTTTCGCGGGCCAGTGCGGCTTGAACATCGGCAGGAGTGAGGCTGTAAGACGAAAGCTTTTTCGGGTCGAACCAAATGCGCATGGCGTAGCGTTTCTCGCCCCAGATTTGAATGCCGCTTACGCCGGGAATGGTTTGCAAACGTTCTACTAAAACGTTGTTGGCGTATTCCGTTACCTCCAATTGGTTGCGGGTGTTGCTTTGCACCGTCATGGAAATAATCGGGTCGCTCGACGCATCGGCTTTTGATACAACCGGCGGTGCGTCCAGATCGTTGGGCAGCGAACGCGAAGCTTGCGAAACTTTGTCGCGGACGTCGTTGGCCGCCGTTTCCAAATCAACGCTCAGGTCAAATTCAACGTTGATGTTGCTGCGTCCCTGGCTGCTGCTCGAGGTAATGTTTTTAATGCCCGCAACGCCGTTGATGGCTTTCTCCAACGGCTCGGTGATTTGCGTTTCGATGATGTCCGGATTGGCGCCGCCGTAGGATGTGCTGACGTTGATGTTGGGCGGATCAATGGCGGGATAATCGCGAACGCCCAAAAACTTAAAACCGATGACGCCAAACACAACGATGATGATGTTGAAGACGATGGCAAGAACGGGCCTTCGTATGCTTAATTCAGAAATATTCATGCGCCTCTGTTAAAGGTTAAGGTTTGGCAGCAGCGGCCTTGGTTGAATCTTTTGCCTGTGCGTTCGGGCCCTTTACGGGTTTGTTGTTCAATTTCGACAAAACAACTTTCGCATCTGGCCTCAAACTAAGCAAGCCGGTAAGCAAAACCGTATCACCGGGGTTCAAGCCTTTTGTAATTTGAACGTTAGCCGAATCGCGGACACCGGTTTCCACGTCAGTAAATTTTGCAATGCCGCCTTTGTACAAATAAACTTTCTTTCCTCTTGCCTGTGGTATCACCGCCTGTGTGGGAATCATGATCGCATTCGGGTCGGGAGCAAAATCCAGCGTCACCTTTGCAAAGCCGCCCGGTGTCAATCCTTTCGTATCGCCTTGCACGGCGGCACGCACACCCAGCGTTCTTGTGTTTTCGGTGATGTTCGATTGCGTAGCCACAATTCGCCCGGTAAATTTTTTGCTCACGCCTTCTACCGTGAAGTTTACGAACTGGCCGGTGCGTATTTGCGGAATGTATTTCTCCGGAACGGTGAAATCAACTTTCAAATTACCTGTTTGGCTAATGGTCGTCATTACCGTTGCGGGACTTACATAAGCGCCTACACTCACCATCCGAAAACCAATCTTGCCGCTAAAGGGTGCACGCACAATGGTTTTGGCAATTTGTGTTTGTACAACGGCCATGTCTGCGGCGGTATTGCTTGTTTGCAATTGCGTGGCTTCGTAGTCCTGTTGGCTGATGCCGCCGATTTTTAAAAGCTCTGCCGAACGGCTTTCGTTTTGCCGTGCAATTTTTTGCTGCACCTGAAGTTTGCGTAACTGCGCCTGCAGGTCGGCATCATTCAATCTAAACAGCGTAGTGCCTTTGCTTACATAAGCGCCTTCTTTAAAATAGATGCCGGTAATAAGGCCCGCAACCTCCGGGTGAATTTCGGTGGCTTCGGTGGCGGAAATAGAGCCCGGAATTTCGATGTTGTCAAGAAGAGTTGTGGTGGCCACGGTTATGGCTTCTGCCCGAACGGGTGGCCGTTGCGTACCGCCTCCTTTTTGCGTTTGTTGCGCTTCTTTTTTGCGTTCGGTAGAACTACAGGAGAAAAAAAGAAAAAGGCCGAGGCTAAGGATAAGGTTGAGCGTAATGCGATTTAAGTTCATTCGGGGTTGCATGGCTTAAGGCGCAAAAGTAATCAGGAATGCTTTGCGGAACGGCGTTAATGTTGTGCGGAGGAGTTATCCGTTAACCATAATTAACGTGAGGGAAAGTTCACGTGTTGACTTGTTCACTTGTTCACAAGTTCATAAGTCGGTGTCCGAAACCAGAAGGCCGCTTCAATCGTTTAAGACGAACAAGTGAACCCGTGAACAAGTGAACTTAAGACACCACCTTCAGCAGTTGTTTTACCTTGTTCGCTTTGTGAACAAGGTCTGCTTTTTCGGCGCTGATCACGGTAACGTGCCCCATTTTTCGCCCCGGTTTTGTATGCGTTTTGCCGTAAATGTGAACGAAGGCGTTATCAATTTGCAGTACGTCGTTTAACCCTTCGTATTTGGCCGGACCGCTGTAACCTTCGCTGCCCACAAGGTTGATCATGGCTGAAGAAAAAATGGCTTTTGTATTGCCCAGCGGATAGCCGAGAAGAATGCGCCACAGCATGTCAAACTGCGAACTGTAATGTGCTTCAATGGTATGGTGTCCGCTGTTGTGCACCCGCGGCGCGGTTTCGTTCACCAGCACGTCGTCATTTTCATCCACGAACAATTCAACGGCGAACAATCCCGGCGAGCCGAAGTTGCGAACAACCGACAGCGCAATAGCTTCCACTTTCCACAATACCTTTTGCGAAATGTCGGCGGGAGAAAGCTGGTAATCCAGCAGGTTTAAATCTTTGTTGAAGATCATTTCCACCGGCGGATACAAAGCGGTTTTTCCGTCCTGACCTACGGCCACGATTTGCGCCACTTCTTTTTTGAGCCTTACTTTTTTTTCCAGCACGCTTTCTTCTTCAAAACCTTTGTGCGCATCGTTAAGGCTTTCAATTATTTCAACGCCTTTCCCGTCGTAGCCGCCTTCGGCTAATTTTTGCACGGCGGGCAAAAGGTGTTGGTGCAAAGCGATTTCATTGCGGTGCGAAAGAATGGAATAGGCTGCCGTGGGTATGCTGTGTTGGGAATAATATTTTTTTTGCGCTGCCTTGTTTTTAATAATTCGTAGCACGGAAGGCTTTGGAAAAATTTTCACGCCTTCGCTTTCCAGTTTTTCCAGGGCCTCAATGTTTACGTTTTCGATTTCTATGGTTACGGCATCAAGCGATTTTCCAAAATTGTAAACGGTGTCAAAATCGCGGATGCTGCCTTTTACGAAATACCGGCATAAATGAGCCGCCGGACAATCATCGTCGGCTTCCAGCACGTGCGTTTCCACGGGATAATTTGCCGCGGCCTGCAACAACATTCTGCCCAATTGTCCGCCGCCAAGGATACCTACTTTTTGCATGGCGCAAATGTAAAGGCAACAAGGTTTGCCGGAAACAAATCTTCGGGCTTCTTCAATGTGGCGCAGGACTTGATGCGCTGTCGTAAACGGGTTTTATGCATACACTTGCTTCTGCGGTCGACCTCGATGCTTTGCTTGACGACATTGGTGATCGCCCCGTGGTAATGCTTGGCGAAGCTTCTCACGGCACACACGAATTTTACACCTGGCGCACGGCCATTTCCAAACGTTTGATCCAGGAAAAGGGTTTCAACTTTATTGCCGTGGAAGGTGACTGGCCGGATTGTTACAAAATCAACCGTTACGTAAAAGGCTACAAAGACGGCGGCGACAACATCAGCGAAGTGCTGCATAATTTCGACCGCTGGCCCACGTGGATGTGGGCGAATTGGGAAGTGGCGGCATTGGCAGAATGGTTGAAAGAACACAACGCAACAAAGCCCCTGAATAAAAAAGTCGGCTTTTATGGGCTTGATGTTTACAGTCTTTGGGACAGCATGTACGCCATGATGGATTACCTGGAAAAAGAAGATCCGCAGGCGGCGCAATCGGTAAAAAAGGCCATCAAATGTTTTGAGCCTTTTGAGGAAAACGAGCAGGCTTACGCAAGGTATTCGCTAACCGAACATTCCTGCCGTGACAAGGTGCTTGCGCTGTTGAAAGAAATTCGCACCAAAGCGCAGTTTTTGGACGGCGACCGCGAAGCCGGATTTAACACCGAACAAAATGCGTTGATTGCCGTGAATGCAGAGAAGTACTATACAACCATGATAAGCTTCGACAACGAAAGCTGGAACGTTCGCGACCGGCACATGATGGAAACGCTTGACCGCTTGTTGAAATTTCACGGCAACGGCGCAAAAGGAATTGTGTGGGAACACAACACGCACATTGGCGACGCAAGGGCAACAGACATGAAGCGTGCCGGCATGGTAAACATTGGCCAATTGGCACGGGAGGAATACGGCATCAACAAGGTTTATTTGGCCGGTTTTGGTTCGTACACAGGAACGGTGATTGCCGGCGACGAATGGGGCGCACCCATGCAAGTGATGGATGTGCCGGAGGCAAGAGAAGGCAGCGTAGAGCACAGCCTGCACCGCGAAAACAAAGAAGACCGTTACCTGCTTTTTAATACGGAAGACATACGTTCAATGTACGGTACAGCTATTCGCCACAGAGCGATTGGCGTGGTGTACAATCCGCAGGCCGAACGCTACGGCAATTACGTTCCGTCGGTGATGGCTAACCGTTACGATGCCTTTATTTATCTGGACGAAACAAGGGCTTTGCACCCGCTACACTTAAAGCCACACGATAAAAAAATGCCGGAGACGTACCCGTTTAATTACTGATTGAGGTCGTGGATTAAAACATTATCAGTGCCCCAGCGTTTGCGTTGGCGGCAAACTTCGGCATTGTTGCGAACCTGGTCTTTAATCCAATGCGGTTTGTTGTAAGCGTTGAAATGGAGTTTTCCTTCGGCTTCGTCGGTGCTGTAAATAATCACATTTCCCACGCCAAACAAGCGGTAGAAAAATGGTTCTTCAATCGACGTATCTCTTACGCGGTATAACTCTGTTTCGTTGGTGATTTTGGTAAACACGCCGGAGCGGATGATGAGCCGCTGGTCGGTCAAGGTAAGCTTGGTGGACGTTACTTCCACCCATTTCCAAAAAGCATAAATGACAGGAGCGAGTAACAGCAGCAGCAAAATTTTTTTGCCGGTTATGATTGTCAAGGCGATTATGGCCGCAAAGCCAAGAAAGGCAAACACAAAGTTCTTCAGGTTCACAATCTGCGACGGATTGCATTCGTGAACGGTTACTTCAGGTTCCATGAATAAAAATTTGTCGTGCCAAGTTAGCTAAATTTGTACGCAACGAATTGCTAAGAAGAGAGACATCTAAACAGCAAACCGACAATTGGTTTCCGTCGTTGCCTTCTTCTTTTCTGCAGTAAAAATGAAAATCTTGCAATATGAACACAATCACAGCCCAAAAGAAATCACCGCAAACAACAACCGATTTTCTCCCGCTTCAGGGAACCGATTACGTGGAATTTTACGTAGGCAATGCCAAGCAGGCGGCGCATTATTACATGAGTGCCTTCGGTTTTCAGGCCCTTGGTTACAGCGGCCCTGAAACAGGCGATAAGGAGAAAGTGAGCTACGCGGTGCGCCAGCACAAACTGACCTTTGTTTTAACGACTCCGCTTCGTTCAAACAACGAAATAGCCGACCATATTTATAAGCATGGCGACGGTGTTAAGTTTTTAGCCCTGCGGGTAGATGATGCAACAGCGGCCTGGGAAGAAACCACAAAACGCGGCGGCAAGAGTTATCTCGAACCGAAGCGGCTCCAAGACAAGGACGGCGAAGTGGTGCTCAGCGGCATTCACACCTACGGCGATACGGTGCATCTTTTTGTTGAACGAAAAGCTTACAGCGGCGCGTTTATGCCGGGCTTTCGTGCCTGGAGCAATCCGCATTTTGTGCCAAAGGACACCGGCCTTTTGTACGTGGATCATTGCGTGGGCAACGTGGGTTGGAACCAGATGAATCCTTGGGTGAAATTTTACGAAGAGGTGATGGGCTTTCGCAACATTTTGTCCTTTGACGACAACGACATTTCAACGGAGTATTCGGCACTGATGAGCAAAGTAATGAGTAACGGCAACGGCTATGTGAAGTTTCCCATCAACGAACCCGCCGAAGGAAAGAAGAAATCGCAAGTGGAAGAATACCTTGAATTCTACGACGGTGAAGGCGTGCAGCACGTGGCGCTTGCTACAAACGATATTGTGGCAACGGTGCGTGAATTAAAGAGCCGCGGCGTTGAGTTTTTGCAAGTGCCAACTACTTATTACGACGATTTATTGGACAGGGTAGGGGCAATAGACGAAGACCTTGAGCCGTTAAAGGAACTGGGTATTTTAGTGGATCGTGATAACGAAGGCTACCTGTTGCAACTCTTCTCCAAACCCGTGGAAGACCGGCCGACGCTTTTCTTTGAAATCATCCAGCGCAAAGGCGCCAAGAGTTTTGGCAAAGGCAATTTTAAAGCTTTGTTTGAAGCCATCGAAAGAGAACAAGCCGAGCGGGGCAATCTTTAGTTGATCGGTTGATTAGTGAGATTGGTAAGACCAAAAACAACCGCCGTTAACCAATCAACTGCTTCACTAATCAACTGATTAACCACCCTTGCCGATTTTTGAATTTTTCTTTGCACAGAAACGCAGAACTTTCCACCCTAAAGCAGTCGCGGAATGAGAACCCTTGTATTGAGTATTTTTCTTTGCTTTTCTTTTTACAGCTTCGGGCAAGGCACGCAGGCTTCCTTTGTTGATTTTCAGCGCGGCTTTTCGCGGCCCTCTGTTGCCATGCAAAACAAATTGGATACGCTGCAAAAGCAGTTTCTTGCCAAAGGATTGCAGTGGCCGGTGAAGTTTATGTACATCCGCTCGTTCAAGTACGACGGACAACTGGAAGTGTGGGTTAGCAACGGCCGCAAAGAGCCGTTCAAACTATTTAAAACGTACCGCGTTTGCGCCATGGCTGGATCACTTGGTCCCAAGCGCATGGAAGGCGATTACCAGGTGCCCGAAGGTTTTTATTACATCAACGAGTTTAATCCCAACAGTAATTATTATTTGTCGCTCGGCATCAATTATCCAAATACATCGGATAGAATTCTATCTGATCCGGTACGGCCGGGCGGTGACATTTACATTCACGGCAATTGCGTAACAGTGGGGTGCATTCCCATCAACGACCAGCAAATTGAAGAACTTTACACGTTGGCCGCTCACGCAAAAAGTTCCGGGCAGGACTTTATTCCTGTGCACATTTTTCCCGTTCGATATAGCAACAGACGAAGCGCTGACTATCTTGCCGAGTTGACCAAAAAGGACGAAAAGCTTAAAATCTTTGCGTCAAAACTGGAGGCTGTTTACGACCACTTTGAAGCCACGCACCAGTTGCCGGTTATCATGACCGACAATCAGGGAGAATATCAGTTTGACGGCCTGACCAAAAAAATCCAGGCTGCACAACCGGTGGCAAAACCCAGGAAAGCTTCTGTGCATCACCGTCAACGGGTCATCACGCAATTGGTCGATGTGGTATTGCAATGGCCGCAGTTTCAGGGCGGCGGACAGGCTTTTTTAAAATACCTGGATCAATTGGGCAAAAGCGTTTCCGCGTCTTTGCCACAGGGCGTGACCAAAGCCAATGTGGTTGTTGAATTTATTGTTGATACGGACGGTGTGCCCACAAACTTTAAAATGATTCAGGGAGTAAACGAGGCTTTTGATGACGACCTGATAACCGTACTTGAACAAATGCCGCAATGGGAGCCTGCTATACTGGACGGCAAGCCCGTTGCAAAAAAGCTCCGACAAAGTTTTGTTGTGTCGAAATAAAACAAGAAGGAAGGAATAGCAAAGCAGCCTAAAGCTGCTTTTTTGTATGCGTAATTCTACGAAGAAGAGAAGGGGAAATTGCAGTTTATTTCTTCGTTGCTTTACCCTTCCCGGTATAATAATCATACGAAAAAATTAGGGCAAAACTGCCATTGCCCAGCAAGCTTGGCCATACTATTTTTGTTCTGTCAAACAATCAAAACCAATACCTGAGAAAAGCCGAGACTAACTTCTTTCCTATTGAAAACCGATATAAATCCAACGTCCTGAGAACCACGTTTAATCCAGTATCTATTGAAGCCCGTTTTTGATCACGTATCCTGAAAAGCCCAGTCCAATCCTACTGAAAGCTACAGGCGTCCAACGAAATGAAAATCCGGACAACGCTACCATGAACCCGCCTGAAATAATTATCCCGCCGAAAGGCGGGATTGTTTTTATGTGTTTTTCACTGTTTGCGTCAAGCTGCATAATTCCCTTCTCTAAGATTGTCGCTGTCCTTTCTTATAACAAGCCGTGGTTGCAGATTACCCGAATGCAGGGTTTTAAGTTTTTCCGCTGTGTTGTAAGCCATCACCGAAACCGGTTCTTCCGTTTCATTCTGGTAAAAGATTTCAATCAACAAGTCGTGTAATTCGTAAAGGTCAATGACGAAGTTTCCTTCTTTGCGTGTTTGGAGAAAAAGACCGTGTTGCATAATCAAGTCGGCTTGCTGCAGGTAATTTAACCGGTAAAAACTTGCTGTTGTAACCATATAAGCGGCATTACATATATTGATTTAGCAGTTTTTGTGCCAACGATATCCGCTGATAAAACCGCGGTGAAACACAGTGAAACAAGCCAGCAGAAGGGGCGATTGGGTAACGGATTGGGGAAATGAAAGCCATCCGGAAACAAAATTAAGCACGACCGACAGTCATATTCGTTCTTTTAATCATTGTCTGGTTCGCGCCGATTTTTGGACAAAGTCATCTTCTTGGGATAGGGTTTGTTGCCCATTGCGTCAAACCATAAAATACGGTTCAGCAAATC